>SUTT01000002.1 GCA_015152565.1 Cyanobacteria bacterium SIG27 | reverse complement strand
TTAATAAATGAAGTATGAAAGAGAAAGCGTTTTGCTTTCTTTTTTTATGGAAAATGAGAGTTAAAAATGATAAAAAAAGATTACGTTGGAATAATTCAATCAATTAAAAATATAGCACTCAATACTTTTGAAATGAAAATCAAATCTGATTTAAATGAAGCACATTCTGGTCAATTCATTTCAATTTTGTGCCCAAATAAAACTCTTCGTCGTCCTTTTTCTATTGCTGATTTTGATAAAGAAACAGGTGTTTTAACCATTCTTTTCAAATTAAAAGGAGATGGTACAAGCTATCTTAAAAGTTTAAATGTTAATGATAAAATTAAATTTATCGCTCCAAATGGAAATCGTTTTAAATTGGAAGATAAAAATTGTCTTTTAGTTGGTGCAGGAATTGGAATTGCACCAATGTTATTTTTAAAAAAAGAATTAAATGAAAAAGGAATTAAAAATTATCTAATTACTGGCTTTAAAGAAAATAATGAAATTATTGCAGGAAGCGATGAAAATGTTATTGGCGGAAGTGTTTTAGATAACTTAGATAAAATCGTAAAAGAAAAAAATATTGAAGTAATTTATTCTTGTGGTCCAACCGTGGTTTTAAAAAATGTAGCTCGAATTGCAAAAGAAAATTCAATTAAAGCTTATGTCGCAATGGAAAAAGTAATGGCTTGCTCTATTGGTGTTTGCAGAGGTTGTGTTATTCGCTTGAATAAAAATGATGAGATTGTTTATGGTTCAGTATGTCAAGATGGACCAGTTTTTGAAGGAAGCGAGGTTGTATGGGAATAGAAACACTTAAAACAACTTTAAAAAATCCTAAAACTAATGCAATTTTAACTCTTAAAACACCAATTATAGGTGCTAGTGGAACTTATGGCTATGTTGATGAATATGAAAGTTTTATCGATTTAAATTGTCTTGGCGCAATTTCAACAAAAGGCATTACTTTAGAAAAAAGACCAGGAAACTCTGGAGATAGAATTTTTGAAGTACAAAACGGCATGATTAACCGAATTGGACTTGAAAATGTCGGTATTCAAGCTTTTATTGAAAATAAACTTCCAAAATTAAAAGAAAAGAATATCGATTTTCTTTTAAATATAGCAGGCTCAACTCCTGAAGATTATGAAAAATTGGCAACTATTGCAAATGATAATGACATTAAAGCCATCGAAGTAAACGTTTCTTGTCCTAATGTTAAACAAGGTTGTTTGGAATTTGGGCTAAATCCAAATGCATTATTTGAGCTTACAAAAAGAATTAGAAAAAATTACGACGGTTTTTTAATTGTTAAGCTTTCTCCAAATACTCAAGATATTAAACCTCTTGCAACAGCAGTTGAGCAAGGTGGAGCTGATTGCATTAGCGCAATTAATACTCTTCGAGGATTGGGAATGAAAGTTGATTTCGTTGGAAATAAATTTATTAAAAAATCTGTCCAAGGTGGGCTTTCAGGCTCTTGTATTAAACCTGTTGCGCTTTATATGATTAACCAAATTAAGCAAGTGGTAAAAATTCCCGTTATTGCAATGGGTGGAATAACAAAATTTGAAGATTTGATTGAATTTTTAGCAGTTGGAGCAGATGCTTTTCAAATTGGAACAGCTAATTTTATTGACCCAAGTATTTGTAGCTCAATTGCTAATGAATTAAATAATTTTATTGTTAAAAACGGATTTAAAGACTTTGAAGAATTAAAAGGAGCAATTCAAAATGACTAATAATGTTGATGTTAAAGAGTTGTTATTAAAAGCACAGGGGCTTTTAAGCGGGCATTTTTGCTTAACATCTGGGCTTCATTCTGATACGTATTTTCAATGTGCAAAACTATATCAATATCCTGATATCGTGGAAACTTTAGCTTCTGAGCTAGCTAAAAAATTAGAGGGTATTGAATTTGATACGATTGTTGCTCCTGCGATTGGTGCTGTTATTTTTGGTTATGAAGTAGCTAAACAAGCTAAAAAAAGAAATTTATTTGTTGAGAGAAAAGATGGCGTTATGGCATTAAGACGAGGCTATAGCTTAAAAAAAGGTGAGCGTGTTGTAATTATTGAAGATGTTATTACAACTGCAAGAACAATTTTTGAAACAATGGACGCTATTAAAGAATTTGAATGCGAAGTTGTTGGTGTTGGTTGCATTGTTGATAGAACCCAAGGCAAAATGGAAGATAAATTTAAAATTTATTCACTATTACAATCTTCTCCTGTGACTTATGAACCTGAAAATTGTCCATTGTGCAAAGCTGGAATTGAACTAGTAAAACCAGGAAGTAGGGTTGGAAAATAATGAAACATTTAATAGATATAAAAAACCTAACAACAGATGATATAAACCAAATTCTTGCTCGTGCAGGAGAATTTGAAAAAGGAATTAGAAAATCAAACCATATTAACGCACATGTTGCAACAATGTTTTTTGAAAATTCTACAAGAACAAAAATGTCTTTTGAAATGGCAATTAATAAATTAAACGCTAGAAAATACGACTTTTGTGCTCAAACTTCTTCACTAAATAAAGGTGAAGATTTATATGACACAATTAATAACTTATCTGCAATTGGAATTAATGCTGTAATTTTAAGAGATAGCAGCGATACATTAATTAAAGAACTTTCAGAAAAAAAATATTATGAACCAATTTCATTTATTAATGCTGGTTCAGGTATAGCTGCACATCCTACTCAAGCATTGCTTGATTTTTACACAATGAAAAAACATTTTTTTGATTTAGCTAATCGAGTTATTGTAATTGTGGGCGATATTGCTCATTCTCGTGTTGCAAGGTCAAACATTGAACTTTTAAAAAGAACTGGTGCAAAAATAAGATGTTTAGCTCCTGAATATTTCGTTGGAGAAAAAATAGAGGGCGTTGAATATTATACTGATTTAAAAATAGCCTTTGAAGAAGCAGATATAATTATGGCGCTTAGAATACAAAAAGAAAGAATTCAAGAGCACGTTAATTTTGAAGATTATATTAAAAACTATCAAATAACACGTGAAAATCTTCCTTATGCAGCGTTTTTAATGCACCCTGGACCTATTAATCGAGGTATTGAAATTGAAAGTGAAGTTCTAGAAATGCAAAACGCTAAAACAATTCTTACGCAGGCAAGAAATGGCGTATTTATCAGAATGGCGATATTAGATATGCTTTTATCGGCGCAAGGGTTATAAAATGAACAAAAAAGAAATGAAAATTACAACAATCCCATCTTTGATAGATATGCATGTGCATTTTAGAGAACCTGGTTTTGAATATAAAGAAACAATTGAAACTGGTATTGCTGCAGCTCGTGCAGGCGGGTTTTCAGGCGTTTGTACCATGCCAAATACAAAACCTGTGACTGATAATCCAAGTGTTATTAAAGAAATCTTAGCCAAAGCAAAAAAACAAAAGTTTGAAATTTATCCTATAGCGGCAATTACAAAAAACCTTGATAGCCTTGAACTTGTCGATTTTAAAGAATTAAAACAAGCTGGCGCTATTGGCTTTTCAAATGATGGTTTACCATTATTGGATAAAGATGTATTTTTAAAAGCATTAAAAAGTGAAGAGTTGATTTTATCTCATTGCGAAAATGAAACTGAAGAAGTCGCTTGGCAAATTGAACTTTATAAAAAAGCAAAAGAAGAGGGGTTTAACCCTAAGCTTCATTTTTGCCATATATCTAAAAAAGAAAGCATTGATTTAATTAGAAGTGCAAAAAGAAAAGGTTTAATGATAACTTGTGAAACCGCTCCTCATTATTTTACATTTACCAATGAAGATGTTGGAGTAAATGGCGTTTTTAAAATGAATCCTGCCCTAGGTTCATTAGCCGATAAAAAAGCTGTAATGGATGGTTTATTTGATGGCACTATTGATGTCATTGCAACAGACCATGCACCACATAGCGATGAAGAAAAATTAAAAATTTATCCAAATTCTCCAAATGGGATAACTGGGCTAGAAACTGCGTTTTCATTGTCTTTCGAGCTTTTAGGACTTGATAAGACTTTAGAAAAGATGGCCTATAATCCAAGAAGAATTTTAGGAATTAACAACAAAAAAATGATTAAAGTGGCGCTCGATGAAGAGTGGATTGTTGTTCCAAGTCAATTTAAAACAAAATGCAAGGTGTCACCTTACAAAGGTATGAAATTGAAAGGGTTAGTTATAAATGATTAATGAAAACATTAGAAAGAGATTGGTTTTAGCGCTTGATGTTGAAGAAATCACTGAAGCTAAAAAATTAGTTGATGAATTAAGCCCATATATCGGCACTTTTAAGGTTGGTTTACAGTTATTCTGCGGATATGGTTTAGAAATAGTTAACTATATTAAAGAAAAAAATTCCGATTTCTTTTTAGATGTTAAATTGCACGATATTCCAAATACAGTTGAAAAAGCTTCTTATAATGTAATTAAAAATGGGGCTAATTTTTTTAATGTCCACGCTACAGGCGGTATTGAAATGATGAGAGCAGCAAAAAAGGGTGCTCTAGAAGCTGCACAAAAATATAATAAGAAAAAACCACTGGTTCTAGCAGTAACAGTTTTAACAAGCATTAATCAAGAAACCTTATCAAATGAATTATCAAACAACAAAACTGTAAAAGATTTTGTTATTCAATTGGCTAAAAATGCGAAAATCGCAGGTTTAGATGGCGTTGTGGCATCTGCAAAAGAGCTAAAAGCAATAAAACGTGAACTAGGGCAAGATTTTATCGTTCTGACTCCTGGAATAAGACCAGCGTGGAGCGCTGTTGATGATCAACAAAGAATAGCTACACCAAAATCAGCAATTGAAGATGGAGCTGATTATATCGTTTTAGGAAGAGCGGTTACAAAAGCAGTTGATAAAGTTGAAGCAATGAAAAAGATTTATAAAGAAATTGAAGGAGAAAATATATAATGGGTACGTTAATTCTTCAAGATGGAACTGTATTAAGAGGCGACTCTTTTGGCTCTATTGGTGGATTTGAGGGAGAAGTTGTATTTAACAGCGTTGCAACTGGTTATCAAGAGGTAATATCAGACCCAGCGAATGCCAAACAAATTATTGTTATGTCTTATCCTGAAATAGGAAACTATGGAATTAACGATTTTGATTTTGAGTCTGATGGCTGTTATATAGCCGGTTTAATTGTTAAAAATTATTCAAAACAAGAAAGTCACTATAAATCAAAAGAAACTCTTTCGAGTTATTTAAAAAGAAATAATGTTGTAGCGCTAGAAAATGTTGATACTAGAACATTAGTTAAAAAATTAACAGAATTTGGTTCAATGAGCGGTTTTATAACATCAAACGATGTTGATAGCGAATTTATTCGAGAAAAACTTGAACAAATTCAGATGTTTAAAATTAAAGAAGATGTTTTATTGGATGTTAGCCCAAAATCAAGATATATCTTTAATCCACAAGGCAAAATCAACATTGCTTTTATTGATTATGGTACTAAAAAATCAACCCTTACAAAATTAGCTAAAAAAGATTGCAGATTAACGGTTTATCCAGCCAACATTGAAGCAAAAGAAATCTTAGAAAATGACTATGATGCAGTGTTTTTATCAAGCGGACCAGGAAATCCAAACAATTATACTTTCCAAATTGCTCAAATTAGACAAATGATGGGTAAAATTCCTATTTTTGGTATTTCTCTTGGTTGCGAACTTTTAGCACTTGCTTCAGGTGCTTCTGTTACAAAATTAATCCACGGACATCGAGGCGGAAGTTATCCTGTTATAAATCTTGAAAATAATAAAGTTATAATGACATCACAAAACCACGGTTATGCAATTGATGGCGACAACATGACAAAATTTATGCGCCCAACATACAAAAACTTAAATGATAACACTATCGAGGGTTTTGAAATTACAAGTTTAAGCGTTTATGCTGTTCAATTTGACCCAGAGGGCGCTCCAGGGTCTAACGACGGAGCAATAATATTTGATGAATGGATTAATATAGCTCAAAGAGATATTAATAGAATTAACGAGGTAAAAAATGAAAGATAAATCTCTTAAAAAAGTATTAGTAATTGGTTCAGGTCCAATTGTCATAGGACAAGCTGCTGAATTTGATTATGCAGGCGTACAGGCATGTAGAGCGCTAAGAGAAGAAAAAGTTGAAATTGTTCTTGTTAATTCTAATCCAGCAACTATTATGACTGATGAAGAAATAGCAGATAAGGTCTATATTGAACCTTTAACGGTTGAAAGCTTAACTGAAATCATCAAAAAAGAACGTCCACAAGGTCTTATTGCAACTCTTGGTGGACAAACTGCTCTTAATTTGGCTTGCGATTTAGCTCAAACAGGCATTTTAGAAGAATGCAAAGTTAAAATCTTAGGAACAAACATTGAATCAATTCAGCATGCGGAAGATAGAGAACAATTTAAAAATTTAATGCAAGAAATCAATGTTCCGACTCCTGATTCTGAAATTGTTTCAAGTTATAATGAAGCACTAAAATTCAGCGAAAAAATCGGTTTTCCAATTATTATTCGTCCAGCTTTCACCCTAGGAGGTGCTGGTGGTGGAATTGCTCGAAATGAAAGAGAATATGAAGAAATCGTTCATAGCGGCTTAACTCAATCTCCAATTAATCAAGTTCTTGTTGAAAAATCTATTGCAGGTTTTAAAGAAATTGAATATGAAGTAATAAGGGATGCAAATGATACTTGTATCATCATTTGTAATATGGAAAATATTGACCCAATTGGTATTCACACAGGCGACAGCTTTGTTGTTGCGCCAAGTCAAACTTTGACTAATTCAGAATGTAATATGCTAAGAGATAGCGCAATTAAAATCGTAAGAGCGCTAAAAATTGAGGGTTCTTGCAACGTTCAATTTGCTCTTGATACTGTTTCAAACCAATATTACATTATTGAGGTTAATCCTCGTGTATCTCGCTCATCTGCGCTAGCTTCAAAAGCAACTGGCTATCCTATAGCTAAAATTGCTACTAAAATAGCGATGGGCTATAACTTACATGAAATCAAAAACCCAATAACAGGAAAATGCGCAGCATTTGAACCAGCAATTGATTATGTTGTAACAAAAATCCCTAAATGGCCATTTGATAAGTTTTCAACAGGCGATAGAATGCTTGGAACAAAAATGAAAGCCACAGGCGAAATTATGGCAATTGGAAGAACGTTTGCTTCTTCATTTAAAAAAGCTGTAACTTCCTTAGAAGAAAGATACATTGGGCTTTTACACCGTGGTTTTGAAGAATTTTCAAACGATAAATTACTAACTGAATTATATATTCAAGATGACAGAAGAATATTCAGACTTGCTCAGGCAATTTATAACGGAAACGAGCTTAATAGACTTTGTGCTATAACAAAAATAGACAAATGGTTTATTGCTAAAATTAAAGAAATTGTTGAAGTTGAAAGAGAACTAAAAAGCCAAACTCTAAATCGTCAACTATACTTAAAAGCAAAGCAATTTGGTTTTTTGGATGAAGAAATTTTATATTTTTCTCAAAGTACAATTGAAACAATTAAAAACTTCAATATTCAAGCAGCATTTAGAGCGGTTGACACTTGTGCTGGCGAGTTTATCGCAAATGTTCCATATTTTTATTCAACTTACGGAGAGGCAGACGAAGTTTTAGACTTTAAAGCTCGTGTTGAAGAAACATATAAAAAACCAAAAGAAAATATTGTTGTTCTTGGTTCTGGTCCAATTAGAATTGGGCAAGGTATTGAATTTGACTATTGTTCAGTTCATGCTTCTTGGGAACTAATGAAAAATGGATATGAATCAGTAATGATAAATTCAAACCCTGAAACTTTATCAACTGATTTTGACGTTGCAACAAGATTGTATTTTGAACCAATGCACATTGAATACATTATGAATATCATTAAAAAAGAAAATCCAAAAGGCGTTTTGGTTCAATTTGGCGGTCAAACTGCAATTAATTTAGCAGAAAAATTAAACCAAGAAGGAATTAAAATCTTAGGAACAAGCTTAGAAAGCATTAACGCTGTTGAAGATAGAAAAGTTTTTGAGCGTTTAATGAGAGAACTTGAAATTCCTCAGCCAAAAGGTTGCGCTGTTACTACAACAACAGCAGCACTAGCAGCAGTTAAAGAACTTGGTTATCCTGTATTGGTTCGTCCAAGTTACGTTATTGGTGGCAGAGGAATGCAAGTTGTTTATAACGATGAAGAACTTTTGACATATATTTCTGAAGCGTTTAAATTCTCAAATGAACACCCTGTTCTAATTGACCAATATATTGAAGGTCAAGAAGTAGAGCTAGATGCTATTTCAGATGGTAGAGATATTTTAATTCCTGGAATTTGCGAGCATATTGAACGAGCTGGTGTACATAGCGGCGATTCAATGAGTATTTATCCAAGTCAAAATATTTCAGCTAAAAACGAAAGAATATTAGTTAAATATGCGACAAAAATCGCTAGAAAATTAAACATTAAAGGCTTGATGAATATTCAATTCATCATAAAAGATGATAAAGTTTATGTTATCGAAGTAAACCCAAGAGCATCTAGAACTGTTCCTATTATGTCAAAAGTGACTGGAATTCCTATGGCAAATATCGCAGTTAGCGCAATTTTGGGTAAATCAATTAGGCGTGCAGGATATGGAGTTGGTTTATACAAAAAATCAAACTTAGTTTGCGTTAAAATGCCAATTTTCTCTTGGCAAAAATTAAATAGAATTGACCCTGCATTGGCTCCTGAAATGAAATCAACAGGCGAAGTTTTAGGAATTGATACAACCTATAAAAAAGCCCTTTATAAAGCATTTTTAGCAGGTGGACATAAGTTCTCTAAAGCAAAACAAAGGGTATTAGTTTCACTAAATGATCACAATAAAAAACCAGCATTGCCTATGGTTAAACGATTATTTAAACAAGGATTTTTTATCATGGCAACTTGGGGAACGCATAAATTCCTTGAAAAAAATGGTGTTCCATCCAAAATGATTGAAAAATTTATGATTGATAAGCTTCAAAAACGTATGAAAAATGGTCGTTTGAGCTTTATTATTAATACTCCAACAACAGGTAAAAACTCTCAAAATGCAGGTTTTCAAATTAGAACAATTGCCCAAATGTATGGAGTACCTAGTTTTACATCCATCGATACAGCAAATGCGTTTTTAACTGCGCATAAAGTATTCGATAAAAATACAATTTTGACTTATGATACAATAACAAATTATCGCAAGAAAAAATTTTTAGAGATGTTTAAATAATAGAAGAAGTTAATTAGGATTAGAAATGTTTGAAAAATTCACTCAAAAAGCAATAGACGTTGTTCAAAGCGCACAAAATTATGCTCAAGAATTTGGTCATAATAAAATCTTATCGCAACACCTTTTAATGGGGCTTGTGGTTAGAAGCAAAGGCGTTCAGGCTAAAATTTTGAATTTTGATAAAATCAATTTTGGCGAATTATCAATTGAAGTGCACACAAGTGTTGAATCTAATCCTAATCAAAAAAATAACGATAACATTTTCTTTTCTTCAGAAGCTCGTGATATTTTAAAAAGCGCAGTTGAATTATCAAACGAATTAAATTCAAAGTTTATTATGCCTCAGCATATTGCGTTAGCAATTTTTCAAAACAAAGATTGCGGAGCATATAAAATCTTTAAAAAGTTTAATATCGATGAAGAAAAAATTAGCGCAAATTTAAAAAAAATGCTCGATAAAAGCGCTGATATCAATGCGCTTCACCCTGAAATTGAAAATGAAAATACTCAACTGTTAAATATTAATGATTTTTTCAAAGAAAAAACAATTTCTGAAATTTTATCAAATGCACAATCAAAATTATCCGCTCAAGGTTATGAAATCCTTGGAAGCGAACAGCTTTTGCAGTCAATTTTGGATAATAAAGACTATAAAATTGTTGAAATTTTGAATGATTTTAATATTAATTCAGACAATCTTGATGAAAAATTAAGCCAATTTAAATCAAGAAATGCGGAGTTTGAAAATTCTGAAAAACAAATCATTTTCACTCCTAATGCATTTTTAGCTTTGATGTTAGCTCTTGATTACGCAAAAGAATCAGGAAGCGTCGGAATTCAAGCAGAACATATTGTTTTAGGTATTTTAAAATCTAAAAAAGGCATAGCTTATCAAATTTTATCTCAAGCAATTACAAACGCTGTAGATTTTGAAGACATCGTTTTGAAAAAATTGAACGATAAAATTCCTGAAACTCTTGCAATTTTAAGATTAGCTAAAGAAGAAGCAAGGAGCTTAAACTGTACCACAGTGGGCTCTGAGATGATTTTACTTGGCATTTTATCTTATGGAGCAGGCGTTGCCGCAGACACTTTAAGGCGCCTTGGAATAACTTTAAAAGATGCAAGATATGAAGTTCAAAAGCTAATTAAACCACAAAAAGAAGTTAAAAATTTAACCTATAGTCCAAGAGCTAAAAAAATGCTTGAAGTTGCTTATGAGACAGCAAAAGAACATAAAAGAAGCAAAATTAAATCCGAAAATATTTTATACGGTATTACAAAAATGCCAAATTGCCTTGCAATGCAAGTTTTGTCTAACTTAGGAACTGATGTTTTAGAGCTTCAACAAGGAATTAAGCAAGAGCTTTTAGGCGGAATGGATTTATAAAAACCAAATGGCAAACAATTTTGAGTTTTTAGAGGATATTGATAAGGAACTATATAACGCCATTGAGGATGCTCAAAAGTTATATAGAGATGAATATTTTAACCAGTGCGCTGTGCAATTAAGAGTTTTTGCAGAAAAAATGGCAAAAAGAGTTTTAGGTTCAACTTCTTTAAATTTAACTTTTGATGATACTCTAAATTGTCTGAAAGATAAAATTAAATCAGAGTCAGAGCGTGAATTTATCGATGATTTATTTTTTATTAAAAAACAAGGAAATAAATGCGCTCACGGAGAAGATGTTACTCCAAGTGAAGCCCTAGAAGCAGTGCAAAGAGCCTTTGAAGCGTCGATTAATTATGCATATTCAAGAAAAAAAGACGATAAAATTTTAAAGCTTCAATTTGATACAACTTTATTGGTTACTGGACAAAAGCAGCAAGAAATTAAACTTGTAGATAAATATATTCAACTTGCAAACGAACAAAAAGAAGAACTTTTAAATGCTAAACAGGGTGAATTTAATTTTAAGGTTGATAAAAACGAAGAAGGAATTAGAAACGAAAGCTATGTTTCTAATCCTAAAAAATACAAAGAAAAAAAGATTAATCCAAAGCGAGAAAAAATAAAATCCAAAATAAAAGAAGCAAAGAAAAATCTAAAACAAAACATCAATAACGACGATAAAAAACCATCTAAAACCGCAAAAAAACAAGCTTCTAAACCCTTAAAAAAGAAAACTAAAAAACAAAATAAAAAACAACAAAAAAGAATTTTAAAGTTAATCGCTTTTTGGGTGTTTGTTTTCGTTTCTGTTACTTTTATTGCGAAAATGTTACAATTTTTTTAAAATTTGAAATTCTACCTTGAAAAAATACTTTATATAATTACGTAGTTATTGAAACGTATTAGGGTAGAAGAATATTATGGAAAAGAAAAACGAAATTATTAGAAAATTTGACCCAGATTTATCACCAGACATTAACGATTTATTGCTAGATTACCATGGATTTAATTTAAAATCGCTAGCTGAAAAAATTCGATTGCAAACAGTTAAGCCTAAACCAAAGATGATATTTTATTAATTTCATGATAACTTTGTTATATGAATAGCAAAGTATTATTTTTAGATTTTGACGGAGTTTTGTTTGACACTTTAAAAGAAGTGTATCTTGTGAACCGTCAGTTATATTGTGGGATTAGTATGTTTGATGAAGTTGATAAGGAAAATTATCAGCTTTATTCTAAATTCAAATATCTTGTTTATAATATTTGGATGTTTTATTATTATAATCCTTTGCTTTTTGATGGTTGTGATGATATAGCTAATAAGTTTTCATTTGCTATTCAAAATAGAGATATTGAAGCAGAAAACGCTTTTTGTGCTGAATTTTTAAGTATTAGAGCGGATTTGGTTAAAAATAACTATGAATTTTGGAAAAATTTAGAAACGCCATATAATTTCTTTTATGAAATTAAAAAAATATACGAAGAAAAAGAGCCTAAAATCGTTGTAGTTTCAAAGAAAAATAAGGCTTCAATAATTGAGCGGTTTAATTCTTATGGGTTTAATTTAAGTCCTGATAATGTTTTTGCAAGAGAAATATTAGATAAATACCCAACCAAAGGCGATTTTATGGCTGAATACATGAACCAAAAAGGTTTCAAGGAAGCCATTTTTGTTGATGATAATAACAATAACTTAAAAACTTGCGATAATTATCCAAATATTAAACAAATCCTTGCTCTTTGGGGAAATTCTCAACCAAATTTAGCCGGATATAGCCAAGAAAGCGCCATTGAAGAAATTAAAGAATTTATTAATTGATGTAAAAATTTGTAACAGTAATATTTTTAATTATCAAAAAAAATAAATGATAGTTTTTTTATGTGTGAGTTATTTTAAGGAAACGTATATGGAAACTGTCAGATTATCGCAAGTAAATCAGGCATTGATTTCAAGCGTAAGTAAAGTTCAAAAAGAACAGTCAAAAGTGCTTGAACAAAAGAAAAACGGCAAAAAACTGTTGGCATTTGGAGCTTTGGCGGTTAGCGCATTTGCAGTTGCAGGGTTGGCAATATATAAAGGCAAAACAAAAAAATTAAGTGATATTAATTTTAATAAAGGAATTGCAACTCTAAGAAAAAATAACCAAAATTTTTCGGGAAAAATTAAAACTAAACTAATGAATGGCGATAAAACAATATTAGAATATAGCGATGGCATACTTAATAAATCCATTAGAACAGGTGAAAAGAATATATCAAAAACCTTTTCAGTTAATGAACAAGGCGAAAAGATTGTTGAAATTGTTAAAGATGGCAAAACTGAAACAAAAAATATTTCAGCAACTATAGAAATAGTTAAAAAAGAACAAGCAAAATTAAAAGAATTATTAAGTGATAAACAGTTATCTTCTGACGAATTTGAAAATGAAGTTGGAAAATTAAAATATATCAACAAAAAACAAAAAGCTGAAATCGCAGAAGCGCTTAAAAGAAAAAGATTAAAAGAAAAAGAGCTTAAAGAATATGTTGAAGCTGAAGTAAAAAGAAGAAATCTTGAAGCAGAAAATGTGGATAAATATCAAGCGCAAATTAGCAATTTATTTGAAGCGAAATTATCAAATAAATCAGCTAGAGAATCGTTTTTAAATATATTAGAATCAAAAGGATTTAAAATAGAAGATACTGATTTAGCGAATGACTTTTTGAAAAATTCTGACAATGCAAGTTTTTCTGGCACAATTGTTAAAAAATTATCAAATGGTGATTTATTAAAGTTAAAATATGAAAATGGAATTATGCAGCAATCTTCAAGGGAGGGTTCTGTTAATTTTGTTAAAAAATATGTATATGATGATAACTCAGGATATATTTTAAAAGTAATTAAAGAAAGCACAGAGGGTGTAAAAGAGACAAATTATGAATATTTTGGCAATGGGAAATTAAAATTCGTAAATTCTTATGAAGAATTTAATGATGGAGAACAGGATGTATCTATAAGAACTATTAAATTTCCTGATGGATCAGAAAAAATTTGGAGGAAACGTAGCCGTTATTCTAAATTTCCTCAGTTTAGAAACAAATTGCCTAATGGATATCAGTTTGCTTGCGGACATAAACATGGCATTTTTGAGGTTGAAGAAACACTTCCGGATGGAACTTGGATTCGATGGATGAGGGAGTACAAGGATTCACGCATGCAATATCCTAAAAGAGCAGTACGCTTTGAGTTAGCGGAAGAATTTCTTGGAGAAGAAGCATATTTTTCTAAAATACATGAAAAACATCCAAATGGAAGTGAAAAGGAATGGTACGCGGGTAAACTTGTGTATGAAAAATTTCCAAATGGAAGCGTAAGAGAATGGTATTTTGATGGTATGCCAAAATTTGGAAAATTTGACGATGGTAGTGTATTTGTATACAAGGACGGTGCGTCAGTTGGAAAACTCCCAGATGGCAGAGAAATAAGAATTGAAGATGTACTTGGCGATGGTTCTTGGGCGTATAAATCATATGAAAAACTTCCAGATGGAACCATAAGTACTTGGGACGAAGGTCAAGAATTAATTAGAAAAACTCTTCCTTATGATGCAGAAAAAAGATTTACCGAAGAAGAGGCAATCAAACGAGCTAGAAAAATTCAAGATGAGTATTTTGAAGCTTTGAAAATTCCAAAAAAATCAGCCAAAGAATCAGCTGAAACTATTTTAGATATAAAACAACAAGAAGTTGCAAATGAAGTTCAAGGAAGAATAGCGCAGCAAAAGGCAATAGGACTAGCACAAGCAAGAGAAGACGAATATTTTGCAGATTTGAGAGCGCCTAAAAAATCTGCCCAAGAATCTTTTTATGCTATTCAAAAATTAAAAGCTCAACAAGCGCAAGATTTTTATAATAAACCTTTTGAAGATAAATTATCTCATAAATCAGCAAAAGAAAGTGCGGAATGGATTGAATATTTAAAGCAAAAAGAAATTGATGATTATTTTAGAATGCCTAGAAATAGAGGATTTGACGACAAAAAACTTCCTTTTTCTCCAGATGACCGCAAAGAAGTACCGGGACATAAAGTATATATAAATAGTAAAATTCCTGCTTGGTATTTTGAGTATTTAAGGCTTTGTAAAAAGTATGGAATGCGAGCTGAAAGTTTAAATACGCTTGATGAAGCTCCAAAAATATATGAAATTTTAAAAGCAAGAGAAGAAAATGAAATTCTTTATTCTCATACATTTGAACATTTTTTCAATAATATAGTTCATAGTGAACCTTCTTGTAGCTACAGTGCTCCAGTGCATACTATACACGTCTAATATTCTTGACTACTTTAATCTTGTAAACCTATAATAATTTTATGAAAAAAATTAAAACAATAGCTTTAGTTGCGCCATCTGGTGTGCTTAGAAATTTAGATGAAATTAATCAAAAAATTTCAATACTTGAAAAGCACTTTAAGATTAAAAAATATTATGATGAAAATTGCGCTAATCGCTATTTATCAGATACTGATGAAAATAGAGCAAGATATTTTGAACAAGCTTTTTTAGATGATGAAGTTGATTTAGTTTTATCTATTCGAGGAGGCTATGGAGCTATACGAATTGTTGATAAAATTGACTATAGCTTAATAAAAGATAAATATTATGCTGGGTCTTCTGATGCTACAATTCTTTTAGCGGCATTAACTTCAAAAACAAATGTCAAAACTTTTCATAGTTTAATGATAACCAATGGTTTTGTTGAAAATTTAGATAGAAATATTGAAATAATTGAAAATGATATTTTTAATTTGAATTTAAAACAAATTAAATTAGGCTCTGCTGAGGGTTTTTTGTGGGGCGGAAATTTATCAAGCATTGTTTCAATGCTATCAAATGATAAATATCTTCCAAATGAAGATACAGTCTTGTTTTTAGAAGATTTAGCAGAACCTAGCTATAAAATTGATAAAATGCTTTATGAAATTTATCGTTGCGACAAACTTAAAAATAAAATCAAAGGAATAATTTTTGGCGATTTTTATTTAGAAGATAGTGAAATTATGCCAATAATTGAAGATTATTCTTCTAAATTTAACGTTCCAACTTGGACAACAAAAGATATTACTCATAAACTCAATAACATCACTTTGCCATTTTTCAAAAAGATAAAATTATAGTAGAATATTTTAAAAGGGGATTTTAAAATAGGAAAACTATTGTGGCACAAGATAAAAAGACTTTAATTTTAATTGATGGTCATGCGCTAGCTTTTAGGATGTTTTTTGCGCTAGAGCGAACTAATATGCAAACAACAGACCATATTCCAACTTGGGCTGTTTGGGGCTTTTTTAAGGCAATTTTTGACCTTTTGGCTGATAAAAAATTAAACATTCAACCAAACTCAATTGCTGTTGCGTTTGATGTTTCAAAAGCGACTTTTCGTCTTGAAAAATTTCCTGAATATAAAGCAAATAGATTAACGATGCCAGATAGTTTAAGAACTCAATTAACTTTAATCCAAGAGGGTTTGCGTGCTTTTGATATTCCAATTTATACTCTTGAAGGATATGAAGGTGACGATGTTATTGGAACAATTGCTCGCCAAGCAAGGGAAAAAGGGCATAAAACATACATTTTAACAGGCGATAGAGATAGTTTCCAACTTTGCGATGATGAGAGTTTAACAACGGTTTTAATTCCATCAAAGGGTGAACTTTTAAAATATAATAAACAAGAAGTTTTTGAAAAAATGGAAGTTTATCCATATCAAATTGTTGATTATAAAGCATTATGCGGAGATACTTCCGATAATATTCCAGGCATTCGTGGAATTGGTCCAAAATCGGCCGCTTCATTGTTGGCTGAATATAAAACTCTTGATGGGGTTTATGAAAATATCGAATTAATTACTAAAAAAGCATTAAAAGAAAAGCTTGTTACAGGAAAAGAATATGCTTATTTATCTCAATTTTTAGCTAAAATTGTTGATGATTTAGATATTGAATTTGATTTTGAGGGCGCTTGCCTTAATATTCCAAACAAAGAAACCGCTGTTGCTTTTTTAACTAAAATGCAATTTTATTCTTTTGTTAAAAACATAGATAAACTTTTAGCACCTTTTGATACAAAAAATTCTTGTTCAAATATTGTTTCTTTTTCGCCAATTGAAGAGGAAAATACTCAGCTTGGACTTTTTGGAATTATTGAAAAAGAAGAAAAAAAATTAAAAGAAATTAAAAAAGAAGAAATTGATTATTTAAAAAATATCAAAAATAACGATAAAATTGGCTTTTTATTAGATTTTACGGATAGCGAATTTTGCTATGTTGCCCACAATGATGTTGTTGTTAAAGCCCCAACTTTAAAAGCAAAAGAATTAATTGAAAATCCTGAAATTAAGAAAATAACTTATGATGTTAAAAATATCGAGTTTAATATAAAAGGTGTTATATCAGATGTCCAACTTTCAAGCTATATTAAAGATTCAAGTCGTAAGCATGATTTAATCACTCAAATTAATGAATGCCTTGAAGTTATTCCAAACGAAAATGATTATGCGCTTTTATGTTCTTATTTATTAGATTTAGAAGAGTTTTATAATAAAAATCTAAATGAAAAAGAATTGAAGCTTTTAAATACTGTTGAGCTTCCTTTGGCTTTTGTTTTAAAAGATATGGAAAATCAAGGCGTTAAGCTTGATATTGACTATTTAAAATCAATCGGAGATGAAATAGAAGCTAAAGTTAAACACTATGAAAAATTAATTTATGACGAAGCAGGATGTATTTTTAACATTAATTCTCCAAAACAAGTGGCTGAAGTTTTGTTTGATAAAATGCAAATTAAACCAAAGAAAAAAGGAAAATCTGGAAATTATTCAACAAATGCTAAAATTTTAGATGAATTAGCTCTAGAATACGCAATTGCAGCAAATATTTTAGAACATCGTCAATTAATGAAATTAAAAACAACGTATATTGATGCTCTTCCAAAATTGGTTAAATCAGATGGTAAAATTCACACACATTTTAACCAAATTGTAACAACAACAGGACGATTATCTTCATCTGAACCAAATTTACAAAACATTCCAATTAAAACAGAGTTTTCATCTAGAATTAGAGCAGGGTTTGTGCCGCAAAATCCTGATAATGTTATTATGAGCGCTGATTATTCCCAAGTTGAGCTTCGTTTGTTAGCTCATTATTCAGGTGATGAGGGGTTAATTGAAGCTTTTTGCTCCGATATTGATGTTCATAAAGTAACTGCATCTAAGATTTTTAATGTTTCTATGGATGAAGTTACAAAAGAGATGAGAAGAAAAGCCAAAACCGTTAATTTTGGAATAATCTACGGTCAAACTCGTTACGGTTTAGCAGGTACTTTAGGAATAAGTCCTTATGAAGCGCAAGATTTGATTAATAAATATTTTGCTACTTATCCAAAAATTTCAACTTATATTAATGAAACCCTAGAATGTGCTCAAACTAATGGTTGGGTTGAAACTTTGTATGGAAGAAAAAGATATCTAGGAGCCGAGCTTAATTCAAGAAACGCAAATATTCGAGAATTTGCTGCTCGAGCTGCAATTAATGCACCATTACAAGGAAGTAGTGCTGATATTATAAAAATGGCAATGGTTGATTTGCATCAAAAATTGAAAGATTATAAATCTAAAATTATTCTACAAATCCATGATGAATTAGTTTTAGAAGTGCCAAACGATGAAATTGAAATAATTAAACCAATTGTAGTTAGTGCAATGGAGATGAATCAACCACTAAAAGTGCCTCTAAAAGTTGATGTTGGATATGGCAAAACTTGGATGGAGAAATAATTTATGAAAAAATTAGCTTTAATTATTGCTCTTTTGGGTTCATTTGCCTTTGCTTCTATATTTGAAGATAGTTTTAAAATTTATTCGCTTGAAGCTGATAGCCTTTTTATGAGTGCTTTGAGTGCTATAAATTCATCAGATAGGTTTGAAGTTATAGAAATTCAATCTAAAAATGGATATATTTTATTTTTATATGGTTCAAAATATTATCTTTTAACTTTAACAAAACGCTATCAAAACCAAACAGAAATCAAGGTTTTACCGCAAAACAGCGATTTTTCGCAAGGAAGCGAAGTAGCACAAAGTGTATTTAGGCTTATTGATAGCAAGTTGAAGCTTCAACCAATGGAAGAGAAAAAATAAAATGCCTAAATATGCGCAAGTATTAGTTGATATTAATAAATTGGGAACAAAAACTTTTAGCTATTTAATTCCTGAAAGCTTAGCTGATGAAATTAAAATAGGTCAAGCAGTTTCTATTCCTTTTGGAAATAGAAAAGAACCTCTAAAAGCTTATGTTGTTGGTTTTTCAAATTATCTTGAAGCTGGAATTAAAGCAAAAGAAATAGGAGAAATTTTGGATTCATCTCCTCTTTTTTCTCTTGAATACTTAAACTTATTAGAATGGGTTTCAAGTTATTATTTTTGTGATGTTCAAACAGTTTTAAAAACCGCATTACCTCAAAAGTTTTTTGAAAAAAATGTTAAAAAATATAGAACACCAAAAATTAAATCAAAATTATATGACGTTGATAAAATTAATTTAGATAAAAATCTTTCACCAACGCAAGAAAAAATCTATAATGAAATAAAACATGTTAACGCTCAAACTTCGCTATTATATGGCATTACAGGTTCTGGCAAAACTGAAATTTATTTTAAATTAATTGAAGATACAATTAAAAAAGGTAAAAACGTTCTTTTTTTAGCTCCTGAAATAGCCCTTGTTTCACAGCTTACAATGCGAACAATAGAACATTTTGGCGCTGAAGCTGTTGCAATTTGGCATAGTTCTATAACAGAAGCCGAAAAATATGAAACTTGGAAAAAATTAAGAAATAATGAAATAAAAATTCTTTTTGGTGCAAGAAGCGCAATTTTTGCCCCAATTAAAGACTTAGGGCTTGTTATTATTGATGAAGAACACGATTCAAGCTATAAACAAACAATGCCAAACCCAAGGTATAATACAAAAGACGTTGCAAAAAAACTTTGTGAATTGTATGGCGCAAAGTTAATCTTAGGTTCAGCGACACCTTCAATTGAAAGTTATTATGAAGCAATTAACACTAATTCATTATTTAAATTAAAAGAACGATTTAACAATGCAAAACTGCCTAAAGTTGTTTTAATTGATATGAAAGTTGAGCGAGCTGAGAAAAATTACACATTATTTTCAAAAACTCTTCAAAAAAACGTTAAAGAAACGATTGAAAGAGGAGAACAAGTAATTTTCCTTATAAATCGTCGTGGCTTTTCAAGCTACACTCAATGTATGGAATGCGGCGAAGTTGTAACTTGTAAAAAATGTGCAATTCCAATGATTTATCATTCTCAAACTAATTCATATAAATGTCATTATTGTAATTCGACTTTAATTGAACCAAAATGTGAAAAATGCGGTTCTTCTGCATTAGAGCATTTTGGAATAGGCTCTCAAAAAGTCGAAGCTTCAGCTCGTGCTTTTTTCCCAGATTATCGAATTGAAAGGCTTGATTCAGATAGCTTAACCAAGAAAAATGAACATATTGAAGTTTTAAAGCGCTTTCAAAATGGCGAAATTGATATTTTAATTGGAACGCAAATGATAGCTAAAGGATTGGATAATAAAAACGTTACTTTAGTTGGGGTAATTAATGCAGATTTAAGTTTTAATTTACCTGATTATAGAAGTTCTGAGCGTGGTTTTTCTATTTTAACCCAAGTTGCAGGGCGCTCTGGCAGAGGGGAAAATGAGGGAAAAGTTATTTTTCAAACGTATAATATGAATAATATTTTTCTTCAAAGTGCGCGCATGCAAAATTATGAGGTTTTTTATGAAAATGAGATTGAACTAAGAGAGCTTCTTGATTATCCTCCGTTTTCAAAAATGATTAGAATTGTATTATCATCTAAAAATGAATTTCGAGCTGAAAAATCAGCAGCCGAAATTGAACTTGCACTATCAGGTTACATTAAAAAATTATCACTAGATGAAACTCTTTTAATCCTTGGACCTACGCCTTGTGTGATTAATAAAATTAAAGATGAATATCGTTTTAATTTGATTGTTAAAAATAAACTGGGTGAAAATGGTCATAAGACAATTTTAAGATTTTTAAGGTCGATAAAATTACCATCTGATATTAAAATGGTTGTAGATATAGATCCATCGGATATACTATAAGATGATGTAATTATTTTATTTTTGTGCTATAATACTTCGCAGCCTAGGGGATGTAGTTTTTGTATGCAGGTTAAGGATTTAATAAGAGTAATAGGTTTTCAGCCTAAAAATGGTGCTGTTGGAATATATGAAAAAAAATATTCACAACATAATTATTCTATTGAAATAGATTTTGACAAAAAACAAATTTGCTATGGAAAGCTTATAGGAGCTGATTGTAAAACGACACAAAATTTTTCTCAAGATGAAAATTGGGTTGTTTTAGAATGTGTTGATAGACTTTTAGAAAAAGGCTACAAACCAGAAAATATAATTTTAGAAAAAACTTGGCCAGCGGGCCATGGGCATACTGGTAGGCTTGATATTTGCGTTAATCGTGATGATGGTTCTGAGTATCTTTTAATTGAATGTAAAACTTATGATAAAGAATTTGATAAAGCAACTGCAAAATTAAATAAAGATGGCGGACAATTATTCACATATTTTAAATTTAGCAATAAAGCCGATGTTATAATGCTTTATGCTTCAAAATTGCAAGGTGATAAGATTATTTATCAAAACGAAATTGTAAAAATTGAAGATGATTATAGAGCAGGTGACGTTAAAGATTTTTATGAAAAATGGAACAAGTTAACCAAAGATAATGGTATTTTTGAAACATGGGTTAAACCATATTGCTTTGAAAGCAAAGCATTAACTCTTGATGATTTAAAACCAATAAATCAAGAAGATTCTAGCTTTATTTTCAATCGTTTCCTTGAAATTTTAAGACATAATGTAGTTTCAGATAAGGGTAACGCTTTTAATAAAATATTTACTTTATTTTTGTGTAAAGTATATGATGAAACTACAAAAATGGAAGGCGATGGCAAAGAACTTGATTTTCAATGGAAAGAAGGCGTTGATAATCATGTAAAATTTCAACTGCGCTTAACGGATTTATATAAAAAGGGAATGGATGTTTTTTTATCAAGAATTGTCAGTGATTTTAACGAAGATGATTTTGAAATAAGATGTAGTGATTTAAACGATGAAACAAAAAAATATTTATTAGAAGAAGTAAATAAATTAAGACTTCAAAAAAATAATGAATTTGCAATAAAAGAAGTTTACGACGCTACTTCTTTTGAAGAAAACGCAAAAATAGTTAAAGAAGTTGTAGAACTCTTGCAAGGCTATAGAATTAGATATAACAAAAGACAACAATATTTATCGGATTTTTTTGAACTATTATTAACAACAGGTTTAAAACAAGAAGCAGGGCAATTTTTTACACCTGTTCCAATTGCTCAATTCATAATTAAAAGTTTGCCATTAGAGCGTATTGTTGATGAAAAATTAGAATCAAAAAATGGCGAATTATTGCCTTATATGATAGATTACGCAGCAGGTTCGGGGCATTTTATTACTGAATATATGCATGAAGTTCAAAATATAATTGAAAAAAAAGCACCAACAAAATATATACCAAGCACAAAAAATAATCTTACTTTTTGGCAAAATGCCAAATATGGATGGGCCACTAATTATGTATACGGCATAGAAAAAGACTATCGACTTGTTAAAGTTGGCAAAGTTGGTTGTTATTTACATGGTGATGGCTTAGCCAATGTTATATTAAGCGATGGCTTGGGTAACTTTGTAAATACTAAAGATTATAAAGGCAAGTTGCGCAAAAATAATGATGATAATTCAAAAGATAATCAACAATTTGATATTTTATTAAGTAACCCGCCATATTCCGTTTCATCTTTTAGACAAACTACAAGAGATTATTATACAGAGCGCGACTTTGATTTATATGAAAAATTAACAGATAACTCATCTGAAATTGAATGTTTGTTTGTTGAAAGGACAAAGCAACTTTTAAAAGATGGTGGTATTGCAGGTATTATTTTACCTAGTTCAATTTTAACTAATACTGGAATTTATACCAAAACAAGAGAATTGCTTTTGAAATATTTTGAAATAGTTGCTATAGCTGAACTTGGCTCAAATACATTTATGGCAACAGGAACAAACACGGTTGTGTTATTTTTAAAAAGAAGAAATAACTATGAATGTATAAATCTTGAAAAATCTGTTGATAAATTTTTCTCAAATCAAACAGACATTACAATAAACGGAATTGAAAACCCTGTTTTAAAATATGTAAATTACGTTTGGGAAGGCTTAGCATTTAATGATTATTTAACTTTGTTAAATAAAAAACCAAACGAAAAAGTTCAAAACCACGATTTATTTAAAGAATATAAAAATAAAATTAAATCTAAAAAAGAAGATGATTTTTGGGCTAAAGTAGTTGAGCTTGAAAAAGAAAAGATTTATTATTTTATTTTTGCGTATCCTCAAAAGCTTGTTGTAGTAAAAACTGGCGAAAAAGAAGCTGAAAAAGAATTTTTGGGTTATGAGTTTTCATTTAAACGTGGCAATGAGGGTATTCATCCTATTCAAAAGAGCAAAACTATTGATGAATGCACGAAGCTATTTGACATAAATTCATTTGATAATCCTAAAAAAGCAAGTACATATATTTATAAAGCATTTAATGGTGATTTAAAAGCGGAAATTGATGAAAGCTTGAAAGATAATGTTTCAAGAGTTGATTTGATTGATATGATGACTTTCGATAGGGTTGATTTTGATAAAGTGGTTAATGTAAGGGCTAAAAAAAAAGTCAAGATTGAGAGCAAGTGGAATTTAGTAACACTTGATACAATTGCAAAAATCGACTGGGGAAATACTAATTTAACAAAAGAGTCATACAAGCAACATGCTCAGTACAAAGCGTATTCTGCGGCTGGACAAGACGGAATGATTGATTTTGCAGAGCATGAAGGAAAAGCTATTGTTTTGTCTGCAATAGGAGCTAGGTGCGGAAAATGTTTCAAAGCAGATGGAAAATGGACTGCAATTAAAAATACAATTGTAATTAAGGGCAATAATGAAATTTTAACAGATTATTTGTATGAGTGTATAAATGATGAAAATTATTGGGCGCGTTCAGGAAAGGCGCAGCCCTTTATAACATTAACTTCTGCAAGGGGGCAAAAAATCCCGCTTCCTCCACTTGAAGTTCAACAAAAAATTATTGATGAGATTGAGGAGATTGAAAAAGAAAACATTAAAAATGAAAAAATAGTTGAAGAATTGAAAAAGAACACAGATATTCTAATTAATGCTGTTTTGGAAACAAAAAAATATAAGTTGGGGCAAATCTTAACATTGGAATATGGCAAAGCATTGCCAAAGACAAATCGTATAAATGGAATTTATCCGGTAGTTGGTTCAAATGGAATTGATGGCTACCATAATGAATATATGTTAAATGCTCCAAATATCATTGTGGGAAGGAAGGGGTCTGTTGGCAAGGTTAATTGGATTGAAGAAAATTGTACTCCAATTGATACTTGTTTTTATGTAAAGGCTAATATAGATTTTGTTGATTTCAAATATTGTTATTATTTATTAAAGAATATTGGCTTAGAAAGCCTAAATGTGGGATTGGGTCCAGGTGGTTTAAATCGTAATACTGCATATAATATCGAAATTGCCTTACCACCCCTATCTGACCAACAAAAAATCGTTTCTCAAATCGAACAACTTGAAGCTCAAATTAGAGAAGCTCAAGAAAAAATCAACAACTCAAAACAACAAAAACAAGAAATTTTAGATAAATATTTAAAATAATGCTCATAAATGCGCCATCAAACACAAATAGAACTAAAATACTTGAAGATGAATATTTTAAATTGCTTCAAAGTGGAGTATCAGCTGAAAATATTCTTGTTTTAGTGCAAAATTCACACAAGAAAAAAGAATTTATTAATGAAATCAAAAGTCGCTTTCCTCTTGGTTCAATTGGAAATTTAAAAATTTACAGTTTTTCTGGGTTAATTTATAACTATATCCTTGAAAATTGGGCATTAATTGAAAATTCGATTAAAAATGAAAATAGAAAAATTATTCCAAATTTATGTGGGCTTGAAGTATCTCAAAAAATATTAAAAGACGCTATAGCGCAAGTTGATTTTACAGGCTATAACTCAAAAACAAGCTTACTCCATCAATTATTTAGAAGAAATTCTTTAATTAATTTCAACGCTTTAAATAAAGAGGAAGTTCAAAAAAGAACAAAAATTCTAGATGAAAGTTATTCTAATGAAGCGCAATTAGCTCTTGATAAATATAAGCTTAAATCAATTGAATTAAGGGCTTTTGATTATGTTCGACAAGTAAATTTATTTGAATTTTTATATAAAAAATTACAAAACAATTTTGAATATATTTTTTTAGATGATGGGGATGAGATTACTCCAGCGCTATTAGCGTACTTGGAACATATTAAACCAACGGTCAAAGAATTTTTTATAGGTTATGATATTCTTGGCTCATCTCGACTTGGCTATTTAGGAGCAATTAGTGTTGATTTTGAAAAGTTTTTAAATCAAAAAGCGAATATACCATTTAAAGATAACGATAAAAATATAAATGCCAAAAAAATTCTTGAATTGGTTAGAGCTGATAAAGAAATAGAGTTTGATAATATATCTTCAAAATCATTTTTAAAAAGAAATGAAATGATTGAAGAAGTTTTATTAAAAATTAAAAATTTAATTAATAACGATGGCATAAAGCCTTCTGAAATTGCTTTAATCACTCCAAATTCAGACGACTTTTTAAAAACAACATTAGAAAAATCAGGTTTTAATTTTACTTTTTTAACTAAAAATGAAAAATTAAACCAAAATAAGCTAATAGGTTACATCTTAGAGCTTTTAAAAATAATCAACGACACAAATAACCAAGATGTTTCTTCTTATGTTTTAAAAGGGATTTTTATTGAGCTTTTAAATTTAGACAAAAAAGAAACAATCAAAATTATCCAAGAATACAAGCTAGAAAGAGATTTTAAAAATATCAATATTTTTGATTTAGCACGTGAAAAATCACACGAGCAATTTCAAAAGCTTGTTGAAATCTATGAAAAAATTCGTTTTGAAAAATTATCAACTCAATTATATGAAATTGTTTCAAATTTTGTTGAATTGCGAGAAGAAATATCCAAAGACATAATTAAAATCAATCAGCTTTTAAAGCAAATTTATGATTTTGAAGAAGTTTTTGATAATGTTTCAAACCTTGAATTAATTAATCAGCTTGAAAATACGATTATTTCAGAAAACCCACTATCAGATGATGAAATGGATGAAAATTCAATTATTGTTTCATCTGCGCAAAAAATAATCGATTATTCTTATAAAACAAAATATCAGTTTTTATTAGATGTTAATAGCGAAAACTGGCTAAAACAAGATATAGGTCCACTTTATAACGCCTGGGTCATGCAAAAAAGTTGGGATAAAGAAACGTTTGAGCTAGAAGATAACATTAATTTAACCAAAGATAGAACGGCTCGAATTTTATATAAACTCTATCTTTTATCAGATAACATCACTCTTTTTTCAAGTGTTTATGATAGCTTGGGACTAGAAAATCTTGGTGGAATTGATAAATATTTTAAAAATAAAGTTGAAACAGTTGCAAAAGCCCAAAACCCAATCACCCCAAGACCTGACCAGCAAGCAGTTTTAGACTACAAGGGCGGTTTAATGTCGGTTTCAGCAACCGCAGGGTCTGGAAAAACTACTATTATGCTGCTTTTAGTGGATAAAATTTTGAGTGGCGAAATATTAAAAGATATTGAATCTAAAAATATTTTTGTTTTAACTTTCATGGAATCAGCAGCAAGAAACTTTAGAGAAAGAATTAAAGCAAAATATCCAGACTTAGCTGAATTACCAAACATTTCAACAATTCACGGATTAGCATTAAAAATCATAAAAGAAAACAATAATTTTTCTCGAGTTGGACTGGATTATGATTTTGAAATTGTAGATGAAATTAAAAGAAGTGCAATTTTAGCTGAAATTACATATTCTATTGGTGTTGGAGCCGATAAAGTAGATTTATACGATAGCGCCATTTCTGCTTATAAAAATGAATTAGCCATCGATAACACTTTTGTTACGCAAAATCGCCTGTTTTTAAGCGTATTCAATGCATATCAAAATAAATTAAAAGAGCAAAATTTAATAGATTATGATGATTTATTGCTTTTAGCTTTGAAACTTTTAAAAGAAAACAAAGACGTTTTAGAATATTATCAAAATTTAGTTAAAATAATCATTGAAGATGAAGCCCAAGATTCAAGCTATACACAACAAAGCCTTATTATGCTTTTAGGCGGAAAATATAAAAATATCATTCGCTGTGGCGATATCAACCAAGCGATAACATCAACATTTTCTAATTCTGACGTTAAAGGTTTTAGGGAATTTATGAACAATTCTTATAACGTTGAAATGGATAGATGTCAAAGATGTGCAACGGGGGTTTTAGATTGTGCTAATGGCATAGTTGATTGGTCAAAAGAAAAAAAAGAAATTAACCCATTTTCTTCATTAATTATGAAACCGGTTGATGGGGTAAATATTGTTGATAAAAATGCTGTTAGTGCTCAAATTTTTGAACAAGAAATAGATGAAAGTAATTTTATAGTTTCTCAAATTAAACAAATATTTAAAACTGAACCAAATTCAACAATAGCAGTGCTTTTAAGGAGCAATTTTGCAATTTCAAAATGGGATAAACTTTTAAAAGATAACTCTATTCAAACTTATAAAAATTCTGAAAATTTAATAAATAACCCTGTTTATAGAATTGTGCTTTTAATTTTAGAATTTATTTCAAATCCGTTTGAATTAAAAACAACAAAACAAGTTGCGTTGGAGCTTTTTGAACTTGGTTATTATAATTTTGATACTGTAAAATATGCAAATAGCCTTAATGAACCCCTCTTTTTAAAAGATGATTTTGAAGAGCAATTTTTTTGGGATATGACATATTTTTTGTATAAAAATCATTATTCGATATACGATTTAGTATCTGAAATTGGTTCTTTTTATTTTTCCAATAGTGCCCATAAAGACAACATTTCTTTAGTTGCGACAATTGCACAAAAAACAATGAACAGTCAAAAAACTTTTGAAAATACGGTTTTAAGGCTTCGAGAAATCCAATTTAAAAACAATTTTGCAAATATTAAATTCTTTTCAACTGATGATAAAACTCAAAAACAATCTAGGGTTCAAATAATGACTCTTCATAAATCAAAAGGAGATGAGTTTGATTATGTTTTCATTCCCGAGCTGACGCAGGATAACTTGTGTTTTGATGTTGAAAAATATAAGTTAAAAGAAAATTCTAAATTTATTCAAAAAGTTAAAAAAGAAGCAAAATCTGAGCTTGATTTAAAAATTGAAATTATAGAAGAAAATTACCGACTAATTTACGTTGGAATAACTCGTGCAAAGAAAAAACTCATGCTCTCAAGCGCAAAAAATTATAAATACTTTGCAAGAGTTCAACCAAAAGCGCCAAGCGAAATTTTTGAGGGGTTAAATTATGCGAAAAATTGATACATTTAGCGCTCATTCATTAAAAATTTTAGATAAAAACCTTGATGAATTTAAAAATAAATTCATTTATAATCTTGCATTATTTAAAAAAGACCCCCGTGCAACGCTAGGGCAAAAGTTTCACAGCTTAATTTGTTATTTTATTAATGATTTTGACGTTTCAAATGTTATTAAAGAGCTAGATGAAAAAGAGCAAATAATTTGGAAAAATTTGGAAAATATCCTGAAAGATAAAAAAAGCAATTTTATTCACACAGAATATCCTTTTTTGATTAAGGATATTTTAAACGGTTGGAATTATTATCTAACTGGGCGTTATGACGCTATTTATAAAGAAGATGATGAATATATCATTTACGATTGGAAAACTTTGAATTTGCCTAAAAACCCAGAAGATGACTTACAAAGTGTAGTTTATCTTTATTGTGCGAGTAAAATTTTTAACAGTGAAAAAATAAAAATGCGCTATTTATCAATTGAAAAGCTTGATTTTATTGATGTAGAATTTGTTGGTGCGCAAAAATATAAAAATCGAATTGATGAAATTATTTTAAAACTAAAAGATTGCGATTAAAATTTTCAGCTAATGGAAGTTTATAAGGAATTATATTAAATTCAGCTTTTTTATATTTCTTCTTAAAGTCAGTAATTTCTTCATCTAATAATTTTGCTTTGTAAATTAAAAAATCTCCACCAGCGCAAAGATGTTTTTTAGATAATTCATAAACATCAATCATTTTTCCAACTGCTCTTGAAACAATTAAATCAACTTCTAATGGCGCAACATCTTCAATTCGAGAATAGCAAATTTCTAAATTATTAAGTTCTAATTTTTCTTTAATTTCTTTAATAAAATTGATTTTTTTAATTCTTGAATCATTTGCAATTATTTTAATTTCAGGAAAACAAATTGCCAAAATTACACTTGGAAAACCGCCCCCGCAGCCAACATCAAGCACTTTTTTATGGTTTAAAAATTCATCCCAATTTAAAATTGCTAATGAATCAAAAACATGTTTTTCAAATAATACTTCAACGTCGTTTTTGCTCATTAAATTTGTATGAGAATTATATTCAATAAAAATCTTTTCCCAAAGAATTAATTTTTCAATTATTTCGTCACTTGGGAAAAAATTAAGTTTTTCATTTAAAA
The DNA here is from genome assembly GCA_015152565.1 of Cyanobacteria bacterium SIG27. GTDB lineage: Bacteria > Cyanobacteriota > Vampirovibrionia > Gastranaerophilales > Gastranaerophilaceae > RUG14156. Next base: position 58,742 of record SUTT01000002.1, on the reverse strand, counting down.
TTTTAATTTTGTTTTTCATATTTTTCTGAAATTAAATTAAATGCAATGTCATCCAATCTCATTTTAATATCTTTAATTCGAGATTCAACTCTTTGAATATTTTCACTATCTGATGCTTTTTTTAGAATTACTTTTGCATTGTAAAAATTAACCAATGCCTTTTCATCTTCAAGTCTATCATAGAAAAATTCGCCAAGTTCAAAATGAACTAATGCCTCTTTAAAAATATCATTCATTTTTCTGGCACTATTTAGCGCTTGTTTATAATAGCCAATTGAACTTGTTTCATCAAAACGAGAATAAATTTTAGCTAATTCTTTTTGAGAAAAATACATGTTTTCAAAATCGTCAATTTCGCTATCGTAAATTAGAGCAAGTTTTAATAATTCCGAAGCGTCTTTGAATTTTTTTTGTTCGTTAAAAATTAAAGCAGCATTTGTCAAAGAAGTTGAATAATAGCGATTTTCGCTTCTTTCAGAACTTGTTGAATAATTTTTTTGATAATATTTTAGTGCATTTTCATAGTCTTGATGTTCATCATACAAAACAGCAAGGCGATAATATGCTCTGCACACAAGGCTTTTATCTTTCCCAAGCATTAAATCAAGAGCTTTTTTATAATGACGAGCAGCGATTTCAATATTAGAATTTGCTTCTTCAATTTCTCCTAGTTCAAGGTGAGCTTTTGCAACGTATGTTTTTGGATTTTGTTCTTTTTCTATAATTGAGTTAAATTTTTGTTTTGCTTGTTCAATATTAAATGAATTTTTTTGCAACATTGCAACTGAAAATTCAATTTCGCAAGTTCTTGAATCATTGGTCTGTTTGGCTAATTCATAAGCTTTTTCATAATATTCTTTAACCAAAGAATATTTATTTAAAAATTCGTTATTTTTTGCCATTAAAATTAAAATTTCAATTTGAAATTCATTTTCATAATCAACTTCTTGTGCTCTTGTAAGCTCAATTATCGCTTCTTGATATTTATAGTTTTTAGTGTAATCTCTTGAAGAATTAATTAAATCAATAATAAACCTTTTATTTTTTTCTCTTTCATCTTTGTTTTGTTTTAAAGTGTCTTTATCAATTTCAACGACATTTGATTGTTCTTTTGTTAAAAATATTTTTCTTTCTTTGATTTTATTTAATTTTTCACTCAATTTGCTTTTTTGAATAGCTTTTTCGCTGTTCCAAGCAGAGGCTGCAATTCCTAAATATGAAAACTTTTGTCCTTTTTCATTTGAATTAATTGATGGGATTTTTGATTTAAAATTTTCAATTTCTTTTCTTATTGATTCTCTTGAAAGCCTTAAAAGTCTATCTTTAGGGCTTTTTGTAAGTTCATTTTCGTAAATTTCAACTAAATTTTTATAATATGTAACACGTTCTTGAATTGAAAATGATTTTGTTATGTATTGTCTAAAATAATCTTTTACATAATATTCTTTTTTGAAGTTATTAACAAGACAATTTTTAGTTAAATATTCAACATAAGATAGATTTCCAAGTTTATAAACATTTAAAAATTCAATACTTACAGGGTGAGAAATTGCACTTAAAATTTTTAAAAGATTTTTATAAATTGCAGGAACTAAAGAAACAAATTTTGTAACTAAAAATTCTTCATAAGATACATGAGAGCTAATATTTTTGCGCTCAAACTCATTAATCATATCTGCTATTGTTGTGTTAGCGGTTGTGCAATATTTAACGCTCATTTTAAGATATAATTCAAGACCTGAAGTTATGTCGTAAAATTTTTCTTTTGTATCAATGTCCATTGGTTCAGATAAAATTGATAACTTAGATTTAAAATCGTCTTTTTTGATTTGATTTAATTCAAGATTTTGAGTTCTTATTTTTTTAAATCTAAAAAGATTTTTTTCGCCATTTCTTGTAACAATAATGATTTTAACGTTTGTATAACTTGCCAAGTGAGATAAAAAATCTACGATTTCAATATTTGAATCTACTTTTTCAAAGTTTTCAACAATGATAATACAGTTAGCATCAATTGTTTTAAAATAGTGACTAACTTTTTCTTTAAAATTATCTGATGTGAATTTTTTTAAATATATTTTTTGAATAATCGAGAAATTTCTTAATGCATCATAAAAATTTAAAAGAAAATCATCAATCACAGTGTTTTCAAAACAAAAATGCTGAAAAACAAGATTATCTTCTTCTAATTCTGGAATAACTTTTTCAATCGTTTCGCTTTTTGTGCTCCCCTTTGGTCCACTCATGAAAAGTAAGTCAAAAGAAGATGTAGCAAAATTTCTTATTTCGTTTATAATAGAGTTATTAAATTGAAAAAAGCCTTGCGTCATAATAATATTGTACAAAATTTTCAGTATTATTTGCAACAAATAAATATTCGTTAATGGTGTTGTAGTTAATGATTGTCATGACCTCAAAAACAGATTGGGTGTACATTTTACGTTATTAATAATTGTTAAGAATATTTAAATGAAATGGCAAAATTTCAAATTTAGTGTTGTTTATATAATTGTGGGTATTTGTTTGGGGTCACTATGCAACAAATTACAAGTCCGAGTGTTGAAAATCTGCCTAAAGTTGGATATTTAGTATCTAACGAGGAAAAGAAAGAAAAATATTACAAAAACGAATCACATATTCATAAGCAAACTCTTTTGACTGGCTTAAAAGCCGACGCACATCAACTTTATAATGATGTTTTTACATATTTTCCAAAAGGTTTTGCTGGTTCAAAAAATAGCGATTTTTACGAATACTTAGCAATGGGTAAAGTCCCATATTTAGTCGGTAGCGCTCTTATGATTGGTTTATATTGCGGAGCAAACAAAGCTTTCAATATTATGGATAAATCAGCAGCTAATTCTGTAGCTAAAAAAATGGGCGCTGGCGTTATTTTTTATGGACTTGGAAAATGGGCATATCAAAGACTAGCAAGAGCTGGAATATATGGCTCAACAGGCATTGACCTCGATATGCGTTATGTTAAAAAAGTAAACGAACTTCCTGAACCAGGACAAGAAAAAGGACTTGTTAGAACCCAATACCCAGGAGTTTATGATTCAGTTCAGTTCTATCGTTCTGACTTATTAACAAAAGACGCTGAGCTAAACCACGGAAATGCTTACTATCATGACGATAAAATCGTTAAAAAAGCAGGTTTTAAAAATAAATTAAATGCTTCAAACCAAACTTCAAGCGAAAAAATCAGAGGCGTTAAAGCAAGAACAACAGCCCTAGAAAATATCGGCAAATATATCGTTGCTGCAACTGGTGTTGCTTATGGTTTCCAAGAAGCATTTGGGGATATGAACCTAAAAAGCCCAAGAAGCTGGGTTCAAACACTCAAAAAAGCAGCTATTCAATTATGGGACGGCAATGAAAGAAATATCTTAACTAAATTTGGCGGAAAAGCTTTGATTATCGGTTCCGCTGTTGCAACATTCTTAACTTGGTTAATTCCAACAATTGGATTTAAACATAAACCCGATACTGTTAAAACCAAAGTTGATACAAATAAAGAATACGAGGTGTGCTAATGACTACTCTAAGCCCACTTTTACAAAATAGAATAGGCGGAGCTAAAACTCCAATTCAATCTCAAACCCAAACAGGCGCTCAAAAACCAAACAATCGCCACGAAAAAATTTATCAAGATTTGCAAAAAAGAGCAAATGAAGTTAAACCAAACGAAGCAAAAGCAGTTATGGTTAAGGAGGGAATGCTCGGAAACCCAATTACTGCTGTTAAAGACAGCATAAAAGATGCCGGAAATTTCTTCACAGCAGTTAAAACAGGAAAAATGGGCGATAACAGCCTTGGAAGAATTAATGACCTTGGCTTGGTTCTTGGCTCAGGAATTATCGCAACATATCTTGCAGCGCATTCTAAAACAAAAACAGAATCAATCATGCGTTTTGTTGGTGGCGCAACATTCCTAAGCGTAATGTCATTATGGCCAAAAATCTTTATCAATATTCCTGCAAGATTAGTTCATGGTTTTAGAATTGATAGAAAATATATCTCAGCTCAAGGCGATAAAAAAGATTATTGGTTAGATAACCAATTTATCGTAAAAGATGCTAGAGATGAAAAAGAACTTAGAGCAGAAGCTAAAAGAGCTGGAATTGATTACGATTCTAAAAATGGTAGAGAAAAAATCGAAGAAAAAGAAAGAAAAACAGCTCTTCAAAATAGAACTCTATGGATGGCAACAGCAGGCGGCGCAACACCGTTATTAACCGCTTTGTTTGGTGACTTTATTGAGCCAAAAATTCAAGATGCCGTTATTAAAAACGATTTCAACAAAGTTAAAAATATAACAAATTCAGGAATTTCTGACCATATCAAAAACGTTAGCCCAATGGACGTTGATAATAGTGCAATTGATGCCTTAATTAAAAATTATGAAGGCAAAGCGCTTGATGATGATTTCTTTAAACAATTGTCAGATATTCTTGTTCCAAGCGACTTTTTGGGTGCTTTTAAAGATGCTGACGATAAAAAAGTATTCAAAGGCTATAATCCAACAAGAATGGCAGAAACTTTGCAAGATTTAAGAAAATCTGGCAAATTCTCTGAATTTGATAAAGATGAATTAGAAACGCTTTTAAGAAAATCATTATCAATTGTAGCTTCTGACCCTGTTGCTCAGTTTGTTGTGGACGATGATGAAGTTGAACAAGTAGCTAAACAAACAAGTGCGCTTTTAAGTGACGCTGATGTTAAGAAGATTATGGGCGCAATTGGCGATGATTTAAGCTTCAAAAAAGTGCTTTCAGTTCTGGAAGATCCACAATATGCACTTGCTTCTGAAAGCAAAAAACATATTCAAGCTGTTGCAAAAACAAACGATGAAAAATTCTTTGAATTTATTAAATCTTTCAATCAAGGTCCATTAGCCACAATGAGAGCCAGAGCTCGTGCTTATGTTGATATGGTTAATCCTGTAGTTGGTTCAAAAGCAGAATCAGTTTACACTTCAAGCTTTAATAAATCAACAGCAAAACTTTTTGAAGTTTTAGGATACAACAGAAAACAACTTCTCGAAATCAGAAAGAAAGATGACGACGCTGTAATTGATATCTTATCCAAAACAATATCAGACAAAGTTAAAGATTTATCAGATGATGAGTACAAAAAATTCTTACAAAGTCTAATGCCAAAACAAAATCTTGAAGGCGTAGAAGAAGTTGTTGCAAAATTAAAAGATGCAGACAATCTTAAATCAATTATTGCTGATTTAGAACTTGAAGGTTTTGATAAAGCTGATGTTGAAACCCTTATGAAAGCTGTTATGGGCGGTGGCGAAACAGAGCCAAATCTATTAAACATTATACGCAGCTTTATTGAAGTTAAAGAAATCGATACTAACGCTATTAAATCAAAAGCTTTGATTTGCGCTAACTTTGAAAGAAGACTTGCAAAAGGTGATTTAAAAGACGCTTTATCAGCTGATGATTTAATTCTTGCAAGAAAAATTCTATACGATGGAACAATTTCTGTTGCAAAATGTAATGGATACAATCCAAATTCTAATGAATATAATGCGGTATTAGAAAAAATCTTCAAAGGCAATGTGTTTGCAAATGAAAAAGAAATAATGCCAAACATTGAAGCAATTGTTGATAATTTAAAAACAATATTCAAAAACAGCAGTCAAGCTGCACCAACAATGGATTATTTGGCTTGTGGTTCATTTATGGATATAGCTAAAAAATGTGCTAAAGCATTCGGAAACAACAAAGCTTGGAAGAGTATATTTGTTCCAATGACAGGAGCGCTAATTGCAGTTACACTGCTAGTTCAACCATTCTTTGGAAATATCAAAAAAGAATTTCCACAAGATGAAAACGGAGGTGCTAAATAATGAGCAACATTCAAGCAATCAGTCCAATGCTAGTTAAATATGCGAATGTGCAACAAGCTAAACCACAAGAAAAGCAAGTTGAAGCACAACCTCAAATTCAAAGTGTTGTTGCGTTTTCGCCTCTTTTAGCGCAAACTCTTTTAGCTCAAAACAAGCAAATTTTAGCACCAAATGCGCTAGTAAACGTTAATCTAACTGATGCACAAAAAAATGTTCCAGGTTACAGAAACACTCTAAAAAGCATGTTAACTCATAACGAAGCTAACATAATTGCTGTTATTCCAAGAATTATGAATTCTCAAGACAAAGACGGCAACGAATTAATTCAAGGGGATGAAAAAGTTGGGACTTTTGTTAACGCAGTTGAAAGATTAGATGAATTTTCTAATTTAGGATTTAACACTCAACACGTTTTACCTGTTCATCCACCTGGAAAATCTAAAGCTATGGGGACAGCAGGTTCGCTATACGCTCCAGCGTTGTTTGTTGAAAGCGATGGTTCTTTAGCAATTGACCCAGAACTTGTTGATGAAAATCCACCAGCAGAAGCAAGAAAAAGAATTGAAGAAATTTACGAAAAAAGAACAGGCAAAAAGCTTGAAAAAATGGACAAAAATGACGTAAATGTTCGTTTTTCACAATTTGCATATTATATTGAAGAATGTCACAAACGTGGACAAAAAGTTATGTTAGACTTGCCGTCTTGTGCTTCGGTTGATTTTGCAAAAGCTCATCCTGAAATGATGGCAATTGGCGCTGACGGAAAAGAAAAAGTTCCTCAAGGCTGGCAAGATATCAGAATGTTCAAAGTTTTTGTTAATGAACAAACTCGTGAACTAAATAAACCATTATTAGATATGCACAAACAATATGTTGATGCTTGTATTGAACTTGGAATTGATGGTATCAGAGCTGACGTAGGTAGAGCAAAACCAGTTGAGTTTTGGAATGTTATTATTAACTATTCAAGAGCAAAAGACCCAGAATTTGGTTGGTTAGCTGAAACATACACCCATGAAGACGCTTCACCACAGCTTAATATGCCATACGATAGACCACAAGAGCTTCTTGAGGTTGGTTTTGATAGCTATTATGGTCAATATCATATCTATTCAGATTGGCTAAAAGCACAAGATTTATATGACTATGTTCGTGAAAATATTGAAATGAACAACGAAATTGGAAAGCCTAAATCATTAATCGGTTCTTTTGCAACTCACGATGACCGCTCTCCAATGTTATACGGCGGAGCTCCTTGGGTAATGTTTACAACAACGCTTCAAGCAATGTTGCCACAAGTTAATCCATATATGACAGACGGTGTTCAAACGGGCGATTACTACATTTTCCCTTATGACCATGCATTAGTTAAAGAAACTCAAACTGACAATCACGAATGCACAGTTCATACAGGAAGAATGGACATCTTCAATAAATCAAGAAGACCAGGTGGCGACTCTCCTGAAATTTCAAATACGGTTAAAGCCGCATTCGCACTAAGAAACAATAAATATAACGAAGTTGTAGGAAGAAAAACTAAACTTCAAATGAATGACGCCCAAGATGTTATCACCAGAGGTTCATTTATAGTATTACCTACAAACAATCCTGAAATTGTTGCTTTTGCAAGACATAAAGACGGAAAAACACTGTTGTTCATAGGTAATAGAAATGTAAATCAAAAAGTTGGCGGAAGAATTGAAATCCCGGGCTTAAAAGCTGAACAAAAATTCAATAACTTAATGCCAAGCTATGGTGATAATTGTAAATTCCAAAACAATAAAGATGGTTCTGTGACAGTTGAACTTGGTTCAAGCAGAGCTTGCGTGTTTGAAATCGACAACGCCGATATTGAAAAATTATCAAATCCTCAAAATGTAATGCAACAAAAATATGTGTAAAAGTTAAAGAAAGCCTCAAATAGGGAAGAATATTAATATAAGGAAGAGCTATGGATTTCTCAATTAATAACATTAAAGCAACTAATAAAAATATTAATTTTAAAGGTATGGAAGGTGCTTATAGCATTAAAAACACCCCTGTTTTTAAGTTTATTGCTCCGCCTCATTCAAAAGATGAGAAAGTTTTTCTTGAATTTGTATTTTTACATCCTGATGAAAAAACAGATGGCTACAAAAAACCTAAAATAGAACATATTAATTCTCTTCCTTTTAAAACAGATGATACATTGCAAGTTAGTCAAAAAGCTTTTAGAGATGTTTCTTCAGGCTTTGCTTATAGATATAGAATTGAAGATAAAGACGGTAAATTTTTAAGATATGAAGTTGATTCGTTTAAAACAATTGGGCTTGCAGGCGAAATCGACGAAAACGGCTTAATTGTTAATAGCGATAAGATGAATGTAATTGAACAAGGTCGTTTTTATGGTGTTTCACCTAAAGGTGGCTCTATGCGCCATAGTTTTCTTGATAGTGACGTTGTTTTAAAAACTTCGCAAGATGGAATTGACATTAAAAAAGACTTTGTTAGAAATCACTTTAATAAAATTGGCGGAAACATTAAAGGTTTAACTTGGCTATTAAAAAATACCAATGAGCTTGATAATTATGGATATTGTATGACAACTCCAGATATCAGTGACGACCAAATATCAAGCCATGGTTACTGGCCTGCTAACCACTATCAATGCAGTAATTTGGATGATTTTAAAGAATTTGTTTTTGAATTATTCAAAAAAGGTAAAGGCTATGTTGCAGATGGTGCTTTTACATCGCAAGGTCTACAATCACCATTAGTACAGCACGTTTTAAAATGGGGCAAAAAATCTCCATACTATAATATGCTTAAAATCGACCCAAATAGCACATTATCTCTTGGTGTTTTACCTGATATGACTTCTGAAGAAACCAAAGAAGTTTATAAACACATTGGTGTTCGTGTAGTTAATAAAAAAGGTACAGCAGAATATGATGAAAATAAACCAACATATATTCAATTTTACGATGACAGATTACTAGAAGAAACAAGTCAAGTTGATGGAAAATTACATTTCACTTATGATAAAGCGCCAGCTGACCACTACGAAATAACAACTCATCAAGACTCTGTTCAGCCTTATGCTTTTGAAGTTGATGCTAATGATGCAAAATTAAAAGTATTTAAAAATAAAAATGCTGTTTTATTAACCGAACTTGATGCTGTTGACGATTTTCTTACATTCCCTAATTACAGAATTGTTGCCAAAAACAAAGTTGGCGGTGCGACATTCTGGGATGGAAACGTTGATATCATTAAAATGAATCTATCTAATCCTGATAGGCAAAATCCTGCAAACGTTAAAGGTTTTATTGACGCACGTGATTATCTATATGGCGTTGCTTCTTATTGGGCTGAAACTTTCCAATCTCATTTAATCTTAGAATCAGCAAAATTACCTGAAGAAGAATTGAAAAAAGTTGCCGAAGCAAATGGCGTTGATAACGAAAGATTTGGAAAAATTAAAAATGTTTTATCTAAGCTAGAATCAATGGTTTTAGGCGAAGATAAGAAAACTGCTAAAGATTATGTTGCCGAATTTCCTTTGCAATCTTTAGAAACTAGCGAAGAATTAAGTGCAATTTTTGCTCAAAAAGAATTTACTAAAGCACTTTTAACCCCTGAAACAAGTGAAAAAGTTTTAAAAATCTTTAATGATACAATTGAGGGTGCAATTCCTGCTCAATTCAAAGGCAACGAAGATTATCGTACATACGTAGAAAAAACTTATGGTGTTGAAATCCTAAGACATATTTACGCTTCAGCACTTAATCCTGATGCAGTTAGCGGTGGAAAAATTGATATTGAAAAATTAAAACAAGTTACTTTAAAATCTCTTGAATCACACAAATCAATCGATCCACAAGACGAAGTTAAACAAGTTGTTTCTAAAATTAAAGCTGGCTTAAGCGATAAATCTACTGCAACTTTGCAAGATAGAATGAAAAAAGAATTATCAGGAATTTCACTTGATAAGTTTAAACTAGCAGAAGCCGTTGTAATACAAGGTAAAGGCGGTTTAAACTGGCGTTTTGACGCTGCAAAAGATATTGGCGACCTTGATGCCGTTAGAGATAAAAAAGCTCAATTAGACATCATTTTTAACGGTGAAAAATATAACCCTGGCATTATGGACTTTTTTGATAGATTTATTGCAAATATCAGAAAATATAACAAAGCTCCATATATTATCAATGAATTAACTGCAATGGGCGAATTTACTTCATTCCCTGATGGTACTTGGGAAGATGCTGATTTTGCAGAGAAAGTTTATAGACCTTTCGATGCCAAAATGACCGAAGCTTGGATTCAAGCAGGTAGACCTACAAAATATGAAGAAAGACCAGTTTATCTTCAACAGGTTAATTTCATAAACAAAACAAATTCAACAACAGTTTCTGAATATGCAAAAGGCTTTAATGCATTTTCTAAATTTGCTGGAGTTGACCCTGAATGGGGTAGTGATGTTTCAGGACAAGCTGGTAATTTGTGTGAGCTTAAAAATGCAATGGAAGAATTGATGATATACAATCAGCCAAATGCTGCAATTTATTCTCATATGTTCTATAATAACCACGACAAACCAACGGTTATGCATTGTTTTCCACTAGATATGTCAGTGTTCCTATCAGGTGATTTAAGTAAATTAAAAGACACTAAACAAATAATAGAATTAACAGGCAGAAAAGACTTAGATAAACTTTGTCCTAAAGCTGTAGCAGTTGGATTAGCGATGAGAAAAACAATCGATGAATTATATCCAGATGTTAAAGATGACGCAAAAGCAACAAAGAAAAATAAAACAATTAGAGAAAAATTATATAAATCTTTAGAAAATCTTGTTAATGGTAAAAAAGATGCTAATTCTGCACCTAGTTTCAAACGTGCTGAAAGTTTCGGTGTAAAACCTTATGAAATAACAATCAGAGATGTTTTGAAAGGTGCTGATATGGATAGCGAAGATAATCTTTTAAACTTCCATAGCACTATGTTAAAAGATGCGATGATATATAATGAAAGATTATGGCAAGTTATGAATGCTTGCGTTGGTATCCCAACACTATATGGCGGCGGCGAATTTGCTCAAACGGGTTATGAATCGTCTTCTAAAAATATGTATCTTGGAATTAGAAACCAAATTCAACACCAATTAAAAGATGATCCACGTTATAAGCCATATTACACTAAAATGCAAGAAACTTCAGGCTTGTATCAAAACCCAGGATTAAGCGCCCTAAGAAACGGTGCTCCAATTTCTTGCGAAGCAATTGGCGATACTTTGCCAATTAAAAAAGAACTTTCAGAATTAAATAAAAAATATGCAACAAAAGAAATCAATGATGGTGCTTTAGGATATTTTGTTGGTCAAATTCAAAATTATCTTAAAGAAAAAGATGCAATGAGTGTTGAAGAGTTATTTAAAGAATTGGCAAAATTAAGTTCTAATACTGAAGCTTTAAATAAATTCTTAAAAGATACTTTAAAAATTGATTCAGATGCAAACAATAAAAACCATGAAACATTTGCAAAAAATATTGAAATAGTAAGACAAACACTGGATGAAAAAATTGTATTAGATGAAAAACTTGAAAACGCAGACAAAACTATCATCTGGCCAGTATTTAAAAAAGATAGCACAGGCTCACAAACTCTTAGTATCGTAACAAACCTTGGTTTGCCTTATGGCGAAGCTTCATTTAAAGATAGCGAAAGTGCAAAAGAAATTAAACCACATAAAATTATAACAGGAAGCATTGAGCTAAAAGATAAAAATGGCAGATGTCCTGTATATATTCCAGAGGGCTACGAACTAAGAAGATTTGGTGCGCCAAACGAAATTTTTGAAATCGTAGAAGGTTGCTTGAAACCAAAGAACGGCGAATTTTTCTTAAAAGACACAGTTACAACATTCTATTTAGCAAAAAAAGCACTAAAAACTGCAATGTAAATAAATTAAAAGCCCCTCAAAAGTTGTTTCAGGGGCTTTTTAATAGGTTTGTAGTTGGAATTTTACGCAAAAGAAAGAGGGCATGCGCCCTCGGTTAAAAATTTGCGTAATTTAAAGTTGTTTTTAACTCGTCATTCTGAGCGAAGCGAAGAATCTACCTCTGGCAATTCTAATTTAAAACAATTAAATTCTTCGGTCGTTTTACTCCCTCAGAATGACACTATGTCCCTCAGCTTCTTATATTCACTTTTTAAAGTACAAAAAACAAACCTACTCTTCATTAACCTCTCTTGCAAGCCACTCATCAGCTCTTTTGCCGGTTAAAATTTTCCCATCAGCTCTAATTCCGTAACCAAAAGGGCATTCATTAACACAATTATTAGATGTGGCACCATTTGGAGTTCCATCTATATCAATGCAAAAAACTTTATATATTCTATCGAACCCATTACAACCAAGATGTAAAATTTTTCCGTTTGGACTTGCGTAATATCTATGAGTATCATCGTTGCAAGTGCTACCATGTATAGCTTCGCAATCATCACCGGCATTTTTTCTAAATTCACCACCATTAGAAATACCAAAAGGACTAAAACAATTTGATTCAAATATAAAAACATCTTTTTCGATTTCAATATTTACATGTTTGCTTATTGAATTTGCTTTGCAATGATTATCCAGTTGCTCTTTTGCCCATTCAAAAAGTTCATCCACTTTGCTTGGTGTTGCGCAATCTGCATCTTTATATGCAGTTTGCACCATTGAAGCAGAAGTTTTGATTTTATTATTAAAATTACAATCTTTATTTTTAAGATTTAAAATATCTGCCATTGTTTCGCAAAAGTAAGCATAATCTCCATCATGTGTGCCATCAATTTGATCACCGTTTATTTTTGTTCCTAAATCCCCATCAAGATAGTATTTATTTGATGTTACAAGCTCTCTTATAACGGTCCCAAGTGTATTATGGGCTTTTTTAAATTTCATCAGATTTTCATCAGGCATACTTTGCCTTGCAACAGGCAAAAGAATTGCAGTTAATACGCCAATGACGGTTAAGACAATCATAACTTCAGCCAAAGTAAAAGCTTTTTTCATATATCAGAACTCCTCTAGATTCTTCGGCTAAAGCCTCAGAATGACAAAGTGATATAATTGTTATTCTGAGCGTAAGCGAAGAATCTATTGCGATAAGGTGCAATTGTTTAATAGATTTTTCGTCATTTTATTCCCTCAGAATGACGTATGGTAAAGATGTTTTGGTATCTTTACCCAAATGAAATTCTAATATATATATATATATTACAAGCCCAATACAATAAATAATGTAGAAAAGAAAATGAGCCTATATAGGCTCATTTTTCGTGTTTATAAGTTATTACTAAGTTTTAGCTAAATATTTTAAATGTAGAATCAATGTTATCTTCCATTACTTTTTTAACTGATTCCATTTCTGTTTGAATTGCGTTTCTGTCACTTTCAAGCTGGTCTAGTCTTAATTCAAGTTTTTTATCTTGTGCTTGAATTCTATCTTGCGCAGTGTTATATTCTGCTTCTGCTTGAGCATCATCTGATTTATCGTATTCTTCGGCAATTGCTCCGCCGCCAAGAACGTCCCAACCCTCTGTTCTTAGTTCCATTTCGCCAGTCACAGAGTTTTGTTCATATTTTGCAAAATAATATGTACCATTTTGAATTGCTGTTTGGAAATTAGTTGTGTCGTCTAAATCTGGAACAATCATAAAATCTTTTTCTGTGAATTTGCGACTAACATAATCGCTATAAACATTGCCATTTTCATCTCTGGTAAATTCAATTTGCATTTTGGAAGTATCTAAATTTGCCAATTCAATTTCTTGAGCAGTTAATTCAGACAAGGTATCGTTTGCTTTGGCAGCTTCGTATTTTGCTTTAGCAGCATCAACGGAACTTTGAGAATATCTATCGGTTCCATTTTGTATAATTTTATCCATTTCTTCTTGCGAGCCTACAACAAGCTTATTTCCAGAAGAAGAAACAAGATAATATCTATCGGTTGCAATACCAGCAGAACCCTCTTGTTGATTCATATAGGTTTTATAATTTGAATAAGACAAGTCAACTTTTTGTCTTTCAGTGCCGTTATTAAAAGTAAAAACCATTTTACGATTTGCAGTAGAATTTTGATATTTTTCAGAAGCATCAGCTAACTTGTTAGATAATTGTAATCTTTGAAAGTTAATTTGTTGCGCTTCATACTCAATATCACCACGTCTAGCGGTTAATTGCAGAAATCTAGCTTGGCTTGCTGAAAGCCCCATGGTTATTCTCCTTAAAGCTTTATTGTCTAACAGTTAATTTATCGGCAAAATCAGTTAAAAGCTTTAAGTTAAAAAGAACAAAAAAGATATATTGTTACAATTATTTACAATTATTTAAAAGAAATACCAAAATTTTCTTTTAAGATTTTTCTAACCGCAACAATTTTTTCATCAATTGAAGAAATTTCATCTAAAAAGCCGTCTTTTTGTGCATGTTTTTTCATTTGTTCAAGTAAAGAAATTTCACTTAAATATCTTGTTGATGAATTTTTAAAATCTGATTTTTCCATTTTTGAAATAAAATTTTGATAATTTTGTTTTGTGATATCAAACATTGTAATTTTACCCTTTAGGGGTTGAATTACTTTATTTATATTTTCTTGATTAACTTTATTAAAATTCACAATTTTACTCCAATTTGCCAATATAAATATTACTAAAACAAGCTTTAAACTCATCTAACGTTAAAAGGAAACTTCTTTTGTCGCCAGACGAATGAACCGCCCAAGGATTAATTACTTCAAACATTATTTCGCCATTTCCATTTTGAACTATTTTAAAACTATAAGCATGATTTGCAACCAAATAATCTAATGGCAAACTATCAGGTGCGTCATTAAGTGTTTTTTGATATATTTCAGGGTTTTCATGCCAATAACTATATGATGAAGAATCAGGATCATTATATTCATTTATGTAAGTTGCTTTTGTAGCCATAGTTCCAGCAGTTATAACGCAATCTTTATATTTTTCTGGGTTTTCAATCATATCTAAATATATTGGACGTTGAACATCTGACCCAATGCCCCAACAAGACCCTTTAAGTCCAAAAGCTTTAAATACTTCACTAGATTGTCCGCCTTTTCCTCCCAATTTTTCAAAATATTGAGGATTATTGTTTATTTTTTCAAGTTTTGCTTTGTATTCTTCAAGCCTTAAAGCATTTTTATTAACGTTAAATAATGCTAAAGCTTCTTTTAAGCCATTGTCGTAAATATCTTGGGCTGTTTTCGCATCTACACCAAGTTTATCCATTATTAAATCTCGACAAGCAGGATACAACTTTCCATTGTCATAAGCCAGTATAAAATCATAATTAAGAGATTCAAATGTTAAATCATCTATTTCTATATTGAACTTAGCTTCTATATCTTTTTTGTAATTTGAAATTAAATTAGGTTTTTTAATTTTTTCGCAAAAAACCTCATAGTTTTCTATTCCAAGACTTGTTAAATATTCTTTTCGCATTTCCCAATCAGTAAGTATATTTTCTTCAATAGAAGTAATTTCATCTGTTAAATCTTTAATTTCTTTATATTCTAAATTTTTCTTATATCCATATTCTAATAATTGCATGCCTAAAGCACCTGTCACTGCCTTTTTAGGGTTTACCCCTAAATCATCAATTGTTTCCCAATCTAGGATTTCAATTTTCATGTCAGAATCAGGCAAAGCAAGTGTGATTGTTTTTACTCCGTTTTCATCAACACTTTCAGAAAAACAAGATAATAGTTTTTCTTGTGCTTTTGGATTAATCATCATTGCATTTAGCGCTGAAACCAAATAGCAATCTCCTGAATTTTGTTGACCTGATGAATATCTATCAAGTGGTGGGAAAAGATGACAGTATGTTTCTTTGCTAATATTTAATTCTGTGCAATTATTTTCATCTGTTTTTAAATATAGTTTTCCGTTACTTTCAAAAAGTCCACCAACTTTTGTTTCTGATTTTCCAATTTCAAAATTAGCTTTTGTTGGCACCATTAAATCATTAACATTAACACCAGTTGTTTTTGCATCATAGAGCATTTTAATATCATCAGCAATTAATTTTCCTTGTGGGCAAGAAAAATCATAGCCCATATATTTTGCGGCTTCAATTCCATCTTGTTTTAAGCTTTTAAGCATCATTGTAACTTCAAGATTTTTAATTTGATTATCATTTAAAAGCTTGGATTTTTGAGCAAGAGCCAAAACAGAAGTGAAATCTCCTGTTTTTTCATACATTTCGTTAAATCTTTGGATTTCTTGTTTGCCATAATATTTTTGAATATCAGAATCTTTATAGCCCTTTTCAATTAATGATTTATATGCGTTATCATAATCTCCGCTTTTATAAAAAACATCCGCAGCTTCAAAATTTGATTGATGCATAGCGTTAATTCTTGAAAAAGCAGAACCGGTTATAATGCCTAATAATTGGCTAAAACCTTCGCCTTTAAAATCAACTTCGCCTGTAATTACCATATCACCAAGCAAACTTAGTGCAACGTCTGTTCCGTGGTCTGCTATAAATTTTGCAATTTCATTTCCGGTTTCGCTTAAGACCCAATTTCCAAAGCTATTTGCCGCGCTTCCGGCAATATAACCTGCACCAAGTAAAGCAGCGTCCGTTAAAGCGTCTTTGAAAATCTCTCTATATTTTGCTTTGTCTTTATCAGTTAAAAAGTTGTTATTTGTGAAAGTATCAGTTAATTCTAAGGCTTCATCTCCAAACGTCCCTCCAAGAGCCATCCACTGCCCTGTTTTAATCATTCCAAGCCCTGCCGTTCCTCCGCTAAAAAATACAACAGCGCTTCCAAGCCCCATTAAGCCAATGCCGCCAAGTTGAACAAGACCAGCAAATTTATCAATAAAACCCTCTTGGCTTTGAATATATTCATTTAAAGTATTACTTACAGCATTGGCATTTCCTAAAGTTTCTTGAGATAACGCAGTATATTCTTGAACTAGCTGCTCATAGTTTAAACCTGTTGTTTGTTCAAAAGTTTCAAGGTTATTTTCAACCAAAGAGTTTTTGAATTTTTCTGAATATATTGGTGTTAAGTTATTAGGATTAATTGTGCTGATATCTCCCAATTGGGCTGTTGTTTTATCCTGGAATTTTAAAACAATATTTCCATTTTTATCAAAATTTATACTCTCAATTGGATTTGTTGGGTCGTAAAAGCCTGAATCAATCGTATTATTAAAGCCATATTTTAAGGCTTCAAGAAACTCTTTTTCACCTTTTTCTTTTCCGTAAAATTCAATAAATTTGTCAAACGTCGCTTGTGCATCATACATTGTGTCTTCATCGCTCAAAGCTTCACAAAAAGCTTGGCTTCTTGCAACTTCCATTTCAATAAATTTAATTTCTGCTTCTTTTTGCTGATATTCGCTTATTTTAACAGGGTCATATTCGACTCCTGTGGCTTGTTTGAAGACTTCTTCAAAGTTTCCTTTTTGTGCTGCTTTTTTTAGAGCTTCAATTGTTTGTTCTTGTTTTAAAATTGCCGCTTCTACATCTTTTTGGTCAATTCCCAAACCTGTAAGGTATTTCATTAAATCAAAAGCTTCGCTCACTAATCCATCAGAATCGCTTTGCGCTTTTAAACCCTCTTTGATTGTTTCAAGACTTGTTTCAAGCATTGAAAGAGTTTGGGCTTGGTTAATTTCTTGAATAGAGCATTCACTCATGGGTTTTCGTAAATATTGCTGAGTTAATTTATTTATTTCTGAATCATAATTTTCTTGCGAAGAATTTTCTTCTGCTTGAGTTTCATTTGCTTCATCATTTACTTCGTTATCAGAATCGGATATATCAGGAGCGCTGTGCGAGGTGTATTCAAAATCATTATAAGGGGTATCGCTTACCTCTGGACAAGCGCTCTCAAAACTTAAAGCCTCTAAAATGAACATATCATCTTCATTTAAATTAAAGCAATCTTGCTTGTAAGCTTCTGAACTTGGAGTTTTTGGTGTATCAAAACTAATGGGTTTAGTTGATTCGCTTGGTTTAATTTCAACCTTACCTACGTTCAAATCAGACACACTAAGAGGGGTTATTTTAATTTCTATTTGATTTTTATCGACCATAAATTACCCATAAATATACACACAATAATATTTACGAGAGTTTTATGGAAAAACTTTAATAAATTTTACAAAAGTTTACGGTTGGTTTTCTTTTAATAAACTAATTATTTTAGCAATTGTTAAAGGAAAATTTCTCACAAGATATTGTGACCTTGTATGAAGCATTGGTGTATTAATATTGTAAGTTGTATTAAGCATATTAACTTCTGCAACAAATTCAGATAAGCCCGTGCCAAAGGAATCTCCGTCTTCTTGGGAGAAATAATCAACAAACTCCTGGGCTAAATGTGGGTAGTTCTTTTTAAATTCGTCCATTTCTTTATTATAAATTTCAATTAATTCTTTATTAGAGCTTATTACTCCGCTTCTTACTTTTTTATTATCAGTATTAAAATCAATTGTATGAGCAAGCTCATGCGCCATAGTGCCTTCATCTAGTTCGATACTTAGTATTTTACTTCGAGTAACACCAGAACCAGAGCCTACAACATAATAACCTTTTACGTTTTTTGCAAAAACCAATAAAGTATCAGCACCTAAAGTTTTGCAAAATTCATAAAAAGCTTTTTGCATGTTAAATTTATTTCCAAATTTATGTTTAATATAGTTGTATTCATCCGCTCCAAAAAAGCCTAATCTACTGAAATAAGTTTCAATATCTACTGTTTTATCTTCGATTGAAAATTTTGTTATATTTCCTGAGTCATCAACTATTTCAATTGCCATATTTTCATCATCAAAATTTGCTTGATATTTTTTTCCGTTTACTACTGTTGTTGTTGAATTAGAGGAATTTTTTTGCCAAGTTCTTTTGATTGAAGTTAGAGTATTATTATTTTCATCTTTAATTTTATAAGAATATTTTTTATAAATGGGCTGATTAAAATCATCCACCTTAAAAGAATAACTTCTTTTTGTCGTTATGCCATCTTTTTGATATCTTTCGCTATAAGCACTAAAAGCGCCAAAAGTTTCAACTTTAGATAGTTTTTCTCCTTTTGGATAGCCTTTTTGTTCAATTATTTCATCAGCAACTCCTGTTTTAATTGCATATAAAATATCAAAATCCTCTGGATAATCTGAAAGAATGTATCTTGTTGTTTCAAAGGCTCCTGTTAATTTATCCGATTTTTTAGTATATAAGATTTCACTTGGAGAATTATTTTCATCATTTATGATTTCAATTTGAAAATTAATATCATTTTTATTATGTGGGTCATTATAGTTAATTAAAATTGTAGAATTTCCTTGATAATACCAAGTTTCAAATTCTTTATCCAGATAACTTTTACCCTCATATTCGCAAGTTGTACTTTTTAGTAAATTACCGTTTTCATCTAAAATAATTTCTTTAATAACGGGAGGGGCGGTTTTGCTTGATTTTGTTGCTTTTAAGACATAACCAGCATTGTTTTGGAGTTTTTTAGCCTCAATTTGATATTTATTATCTAATATTTGTACACCCTTATGGTTAACATCAAAATTAGGGTCAATTTCTTTTAAAAATTTTTCAATATCTTTTTTTCTTTCTTCAAAAGTAGGTAAAATTGTTGCAATGTTCACATAGTTAAATATCGGAGTTTCAATAAGTTGTCCGCCAAAAATACTTTTTTCATAAGTTCTGATATTATCTAAAAATTCAATTTTATCGTAATTATCTTTAGCAAAAGGAGCAATTGCTTGTATTTGATAAGCATTAAATCGTTTTTCGCCGTTTTCATCTTTCATATTCATTAATTTAAAAATTTCATTTAAGTTTTCACCTGCAACTGGCGCTAGATATTTTATATCCGAAGCACTAAATAGCGGTTGAAATCTTTTATCTTTCGCATGGAATAGTGTCCTAACTTGGAAAGGATATTTTTTTAAACAAGGTGCAATTGCTTCAATAGCACTTGCCTCAAAAAGATTTTCTCCTTTTTTATTTTTCATCTGAGCAAGCTCTTCTATTTGTTCCTTGCATTCTTTTGCAATTGGCAATAGCATTGCAATTTGATATCCTTGAAAACGGCATTTGCCTTTGTTATTTTTTATATTGACTAAATCTGTTATTTCGTCTTTGTGTCTATCATATAAAGGAGCAAGTCTTTCTATATCATTGCAATTAAGCGCATAAGTTCCATCTGGATTTTTCATATCTACAAGAGCTTCGCTAGCGTCATGATGCGCTTTAAAACTTTTTACTAAAGCAATTAAATCGGAGCCATTAAATCTATAATTCCCATCAGGATTTTCCATATTTTTTAAGATATAAAACGTTGGTGGAAGTTCACTAAAACTATCGATTAAATTTTCAATCTCATTTGCTTCAAAACGATATGTGCCATCTTTATTTTTTGCAGTTAAAATAAAATCAAAATTGCGTGGATTTCGAGATTTGGCGCATCTTAGTACAATATATTTAATCTCATCTTTATTAAATCTTGGCTTTCCCTCAGAAGTTCTCATATTTGAGAGCATATTAACCAGCTCAGAATTTTCTTTTAAGATTTGCTCTTCTCTATTTCGTTTTGCCCTGTTTAAATTTTCTAAATCTATTTGTGCTTGCGCTAAGATAAGCTTTTGTAATGATTCGCTAAACATATAAACCTAAATAATACACACTTATTTAATTTCTTTATTCGACCATTTTAAGGTTAACTTTAATATTTTTTACAAAACTTAAACATTAAGCTATTAGCCACCAAACGAATGTGTTAACTTTTAAAGTAATTTATATTTGTACTATGAAAAATTATTTTATTGTTTTAGGGTTGATTTTCTTTGTAGCGCAAGCATTTGCGGTTGAAAAAATATATCTTCAAGAGCAAACGCCATATTATACAAACCAACTAATTAGAAGACAAATGTATAATCCTTATATAAATCCATACTATAGCCCATATCGCTATAGAAACACTAATTACAATAACATTAAAAGAATACAAAGAATTAATCGCATTCGCCAATTGAATCGAATTAAAAATAATTTTTTATCTTGGGATAATTCCAAAAATCCTTTTAAGGGCGGAAGTTTAACAGGATATTCTCCATCAATTAATGAAGATATTTATAAAAAGATGGGCATTGCTCCAATGGGTTCAAAGCAAAATTCAAAATCTGTAAATTGCGATACAGATTTGTTTTCAGCTCCGTCCGGTGATGAGATGTATTATAATAACGGGCAAATGAAAAGAGATTTAGGCTCAAACTCAGGTAAAGCTGGCGTTACTATTATTTATGATTAATCTTCAAAAACCTCTTCTTCTTCAACTTCTTGGTCAGATTTTTGTTCGTTTTTGATTTTATTTTTTTCTTTTAATCTTTTTTCTTCTTTTTCTTTGAGAGATTTAATCAACATCATGGAACCAGCGTTTGCCATAGCAAGGCTATCTAGCGAAGCTCTCAATTGCGCAGAGCGGTCTTGATAAACTTGCTGAGGAGCTTGCTCTTCTTCTTGCATCTCGTTTACGAAATATTCGCCACCTTGTCCGTATTTTTCTTCAGACATTTTATTAGCTGATGCGTTATCAGCCTTAAAGCCGGTCATAGCTATTGGTGATATACCTCGATTATCGACCATTTTCTCTCCCTTTGTTTGTTTTGTAATATATCATTTTTTCTTATAAAAAACAATATACTTTATAGCTTTAAAACTTGTGAAAAAAAATTTTTGCGCTTTTTAAATATGCTTTATTTGCCTTTATGCATTATTATTTTGTAAATTTTTTTTACAAAAATAAAGTTTTGTAGTATCGTTATAATATATAGATTTTGGGAGTAATTTAAGTCAATGGCTGACGTGAATACGGTTGTAATAGTTAGTGATAGACAGGAGCTGGTTAATCAAATTTCACAAAAGCTTGTTTTGTTAAGAAATTTGGATAAAATTAAATCTTGCTCAATTGAAGAAGCCCAAAATATGTTTGATGGGTTTAGTCCTAATATTCTTGTATTGCACTGTGATAATAACAATCCAAGAGCTATCAATTTAATTAAAAAACTTAAAAAACAAGATATTTACCAAAATCTTCCAATTCTTTTAATTAATGAAAATTGTTCAAGAGAAACGATAATTGAGGCGTTTGATAACGGCATTAGCGATGTTTTATTTATGCCGATTATTGATTATGAGCTTTTAATTCGTGTTATTTGGTGTTTACAAAAAAATGAAATGAATTTAAACATCGAATCTCGAATTGCATTTTTAACTAATCTTGGAATAGTTCAAGCAGAAACCGGAGTTTATACTCAAAAATATTGCGATGATTTTCTTAAAAATGAAATTGCTCAATCAAAAAAATATTCGCAAAAAGCTTGCATATTGTTAATTTCTCCTGATAAAAAATATCCAAATTATAAAAGT
Source organism: Cyanobacteria bacterium SIG27 (assembly GCA_015152565.1). Lineage (GTDB taxonomy): Bacteria > Cyanobacteriota > Vampirovibrionia > Gastranaerophilales > Gastranaerophilaceae > RUG14156. The sequence goes on along the minus strand of SUTT01000002.1, from coordinate 36,429 downwards.
CCAAAAGAATTTATTTCAATTATTAAAAAATCAATTCGTGTTAATGATTCGATAATTATAAAAGATGTTGATCAGTTTTATGTTTATTTGCAAAAAACAAAATTAAACGGTGCATATAGCGTATTTGAAAGAATTAATAATAATCTTGGAACAGAATCAGGTGCAAACGCAGGAGTGGTGGAAGTTCAAGATCAAGATTTTGATGATATTAAAGATGCACTGAATGCCGCTTTAGAAAAAGCAAGCGAAAATACTAATTCTTTAATTGTTGCTTCTGATTTTTACGTTAAAGAGAAGAAACCAACAATCAATCTTCAAAAATCTAGTGATATTATAAATCGCCAAAATACGCAAGATGTTGAAGAGCAAAAAGTTCCGCTAAATTCTGAAGTTAAATCCGCATTTGATAAAAACAGCATTAAATTATTCAACCAAGCATATTTAAGAAAGCTTAAAGTTGTTGTTAATCCTGTATTTAAAAAATATGAAAATATTTTAAAAATCAAAAAACAAGATTTTGCAATTAATTCATACACTGGAAATAAATCATTATTTAGTGTTTCATCGGGTGAAGTTTGCGCTTCTATGGCGATTGAATACGATGGAATTGAACATGCGCTAATTCGTTTAACAATCACTGATAATGAACAAAAAAGACTTTTTGAAACTGAAACGATTAATTTTACAATATTAGACTATCGTAGAATGTCTTTAATGTTAAATGAATTAATTGATAAATTTATCATTATTTTAAAAAAGAAAAGATAGTTAAAGGAAAATTATGAAAGGCATAATTCTGGCAGCAGGCGCTGGCTCTCGCTTATATCCTGCAAGTTTACCTATATCGAAGATTTTACTTCCGGTTTATGATAAACCGATGATTTATTATCCGATTACGACATTATTATTAGCTGGAATTAGAGATATTTTAATTATCACAAACCGCTCAGACATTGATAATTTTAAAAAGGTATTGGGTGACGGTTCTGATATTGGGGTTAAATTTTCTTATGCTATTCAAGAAGTTCCAAGAGGAATAGCAGAAAGCTTTATTATAGCAGAGGATTTTATTCAAAATGAGCCAGTAGCGCTGATTTTAGGGGATAATATTTTCCATGGTTTTGGTTTTTCTTCAATGTTAAAAGAAGTTGGAAAAAGAACAACCGGAGCAACCGTTTTTGGCTATCAAGTTCAAGACCCTGAAAGGTTTGGTGTTGTCGAGTTTGATAAAAATAATAGAGCTATTTCAATCGAAGAAAAACCAATAGCTCCAAAATCAAACTATGCTGTAACTGGTTTATATTTCTATGATAAAAATGTTGTGGAATATGCAAAAAGCTTAAAACCATCTGCTCGTGGAGAGCTTGAAATAACTGATTTAAACAAAATTTATTTAGAAAATAACGCTTTAACTGTTGAGATTTTGGGTCGTGGCTTTGCTTGGCTTGATACTGGAACGTTTGAAAGCTTATTACAAGCAGCCAATTTTGTTCAATCTATGGAAATAAATACTGGCATGAAAATTGCTTCAATTGAAGAAGTGGCTTGCAGAATGGGCTACATTTCAAAAGAACAATTAGTTGAACTATCTAAAAAATATAAGCAAAATGGTTATGGAAAATATCTGGAAAAAATGGCAAATATAATCTAGATCTTGCCGTGTGCTTTTAATTCCATATAAGATTTGTCTAATAATTTATCCATATATTCACCAAAATCATAGCAATCTAAAGCTATTGCTTGTTCCATTAAAGCACTATAAATTTGTTCTATTTCTTCAAACGTGTGCTCTTTTGTATGCGCTTTTAAAGTCGTATTATCTGGCGTTGGTAAATCATAACAATGACATAAGAAATTTAATTTAAAATCCATAACATTTGCTTTATTTAAATCATTTTGCAAACTTTCTGGCAATTTTTTGCTTTCTTTTAAGGCTGTTTGAAGTTTAATAATTGCTCTTAAAAGACAAGTTACAGTATCATTAGCTAATTTTTCATTAGTTATTAAAAATTCATTTGTAATTTTGCGGGCACGATTTATGCTTTGTTGAATTAATTTGTCACATTCAACGTTTTCTCCTTTGTGGATTATAGCTTCATTTATAAGAAGCCCATCTGTATTATAACCTCTTTCTTTTGCCCAAGCGTAAACTTCTTTTCTTATTTTTGAAGGCATTAAACTAAATTTCATTTTTTCACCCTCAACTGTTTTGAAAAAATCTTCTATTTTAGGTTCGTCTTTTATAGCAGGATTTTCTTTTTGAACTGCCCAAGATTTTTTCATTGCAGTTGAAAATTTGTCTTTTGCCCAAACATTTCTTTTCCAAAAAGCCGCTAAAAGGTTATTCTTTTTGCTGTCTAATTTGAAAGGATTTTCTATTTCTTCAGCAGTAATTATAGTGCCATCTTTTTTGGCAAATTTAATTAAAGCTCTTAAAACGCTTGCGCCCTCTGTGGTTTCTCTCCAAGCACGAGAAGCAACCTGGGACAATTCTTCTCTTTTTTGCGGGTTTTCTTCATAAAATCTTTTTTGTCTTTGTGACATTTCATAGATTTTATTTGGATTTTCTAAATAATATTTTTTCAATCCTCTTGAAATGTGTTCTTTGTGCGCTTCGCTTAATTCTCCTCTTGGAATTACAACGGGCTCTCCTTGCGCTTTTTGAAGTTTAGCTTCCTTTGCTTCTTTTAAGCGAATTGACATTTCGGAAGTGAATTTTTCATTGTATTCTTTGTTTGAAAGTTTTAAAACTAAAGCATAACGACGATTCATTATAGGAATATTTAGCTTTTTAGTCATTGCATAGTATAAATTAATTCCTTGATTGTTTTCATCATTTCTTGCAATGTAATCTGATAAATCAGTTAATGAAAAGCCTTGACCCCAGTATAATTTAATTAATTGCAGAGTTAAATCTTCATCTTGAGAGAATAGCTCTAATTCATTATTTTGAAATTTCCCAATGAAGCTTTCAGGGGTTGTTTCAACATCATTAGCACTAATTACGTCGCTAAATTCAGGGAATTTTTCTTTTAGTTCATCAAGCGAATAACAGTCTAAAATTCCTTTATATTTTTCAAAATGAATATCATAAAGAGTTTTGTTTTCTTTGTTTTCATTTTCAAGTGTTTCTAAAACCGCTTTTTGAATGCCTATTGGATATTGCTCATCTTTTAATTGGCTATAGGTTTGAGCTAAATCTATACTATATCCTCCGCAAAAAGCAAGATATTGTGAAGCAGTTAACTTGGGATAACTTAAAGCTTCTGTGGTAGTGTTTTGTTTTTTATTTTGTGAGTTTTGTTTTTTTAAATTAGTTGAAAAATTTGTTAAAGATACATTTAAAATTTTCATAGTTTATCCAATATTATTCTAATAAAGATATAAAACTTCTGAAACAAAATGTTTGCCATATTACAAAATATGAAGCAAAAAAACAAAAATTTACAAAATGCTACAGGTGTAGAATATAGATAAATCAATAGTTCTACTACAAGTGTGCTATTTTTTCGATACTGCACTTACAAAATATTTTTTATATGATATAATATGTTCAAAATCAGTGTTGTTAGTTGTATATTCGCTAGGAGGTTCTTATGTCACTTTCTACTCAAAAGCCAAAGACTCAGCCTACAGTTAGGTCTAAATTCAATGATGAATTTCAAAACTATTTGAAAAAACAATGTTTGAAAACAACATTTAATGGATTAGAATTAGAAACTTTCAGTTGGTACAAAAAAGTTTTAGGGTTGGTCTAAATTGAAAAATTTCTTGTAAAAAAGCGAGCTGGTTGAAAGCTCGCTTTTTAAATGTGTATAGATTAATATTTCTTTTGTTTTGGTAAAAAAGGCACACATATTGCAACAAGCCCAAGGATTAAAAACAACCAATTTAGGAAGTTTTTGCCTGCAATATTTACATAGCAATCACTTGGATTATTTGCCATATACTTCACAGCAACAGGTTTTTTAGATGGTTTTGTGTTAGAAGAAAAATTAGTTTTGCATTCATAATTTTGCCCATTGACTGAATAATGATAAATCGGAGAATACATTGTTTTTGTTTTGCCGTCGCTGCGACTTGTGTGAGTTTTATATGTAACATCGGTTGAATAAGTTTGAGAATCCATTCGATTTTTTGTATTAATATCCGCTTTAATCATAAAAAACCCAATAAGTGTGAAAATAATTCCAACGATTATAAATACTAATTTGCTTTGTTTTGGAGATAATTCTTTTGCCATGTTATTTCCTTTTTAAACTATAAACCAATTATATAAAATTCTTCACTTTTTAAATCGTTTAAAAATATTATCAATATTGATTTTGTGCTATAATACGCAATATGGAAAAGATAGTTATTAAATTTGGAACAGATGGATTTAGAGGAATTATCGCCAAAGAATTCACTTTTGAAACAGTAGAGCGAATAATTAAAGCAATTAGCTTATATATTAAAAACCTAAATCAACCTCAAAAAACAATTATTGTTGGTTATGACCCAAGGTTTATGGCTTCTGATTTTGCTTTTTTTAGCGCAGAATTATTAAAAAGCTTTGGTTTTAGAGTAATTCTATCAAGCAAAGTTGTTCCAACGCCAATTGTAGCTTATCTTGCTAAATATTACCCCGATTCCATTGGGGCGATTATGCTTACAGCTTCGCACAATCCAAAAGAATATCAAGGAATTAAATTCATTCCAAATTACGCTGGTCCAGCCACAAAAGAAATAACTGATGAAATTTTAAAATATATTGATGTTGAAATTGAAAAAACCGATGATGGCGAAATTATAAAAGAAAGTTTAGAAGAAAAATATTTTGAACATTTAGAGAGTATCATCGATTTTGAAGCAATTAAAAATAATCCTCCTAAAATTATTTTTGATGGACTTTTTTCTTCTTCAATCGGCTATTTTGATAAACTTTTAGATAAACACCATATTAAATATGATTCATTTAATATGTATCATTCTTCTGATTTTGGGGGAGGTTTGCCTGAACCAAAGCCAAAATTTATGAAATACAAACAAAAAGGCTATATTACTTTAGCAAATGATGGTGATGCTGATAGATATGGCGTAATTGATGAAGAGGGTAATTATATAAGCCCTAATATCATTATGGCAGTATTATTAAAATATCTTTTTTCAGCGAATAAAACAGGCTGTATGATAAAAACCGTGGGTGTTTCAAATATTGTTGATGTTGTAGCTAAAAAATTTGGAATTAAAACAATCACAACCCCCGTTGGCTTTAAATGGCTTTCTGAAGCAATGAGAAAAAATGACTGCATTTTAGCAGGAGAAGACTCAGGCGGATTATCCACAGGTGAACATATTCCAGAAAAAGATGGTCTATATGCAAACCTTTTAATTATTGAAATGTTAGCTAAAGAAAATAAAACCCTTCATCAACTTGTTGAAGAAATTAAAGATTTTGCAGGATGTGAATTTTTTACAGATAGAATTGATATTGAACTTGAAAGCGACGAAAAAGCCGAAATCATTATGGATGATTTTTTGAAAATGACAACAATTGCTAATCTTTCAATTAAAGAAAGATTAGAGCTTGATGGATTAAAACTTTTTCTTGATAACGGTTTAACTACGCTTTTAATTAGAAAAAGCGGAACAGAACCACTTTTAAGGTTTTATATTGAATCTGAAACAGAAGAAAGACTTGAAGAAGTTAAAAAATTTATTCAAAGCCAAATTCTTTAATAGCGTTTTTATCTTTCAACCAATTTTTTTGAACTTTAACGAAAAGTTCTAAAAATACTTTTTTTTCTAGGATTTTTTCTAGTTCTACTCTTGCGCTTGAACCGATTTTTTTAAGCATTGCGCCAGATTTTCCAATTAGAATTCCTTTTTGAGAATCATTATTCACAATTATTTTTGCGCTAATTCTATCAATTGCTTCTTCTTCTTTGTAGCTATCAATCAAAACAGCAACAGAATGCGGAACTTCATCTTTTGTGTTTAAAATGATTTTTTCTCTGATGATTTCAGAGGCAATTTCACGCATATTAGTATCTGAAACCATATCTTCGTCATAAAACTTTTCACCAAATGGAAGATACTCTTTGATTTTTTTAATTAAATCATCAACGTTACGACCAGTTTTTGCGCTAATTTTAACACTATCTAGATTTGTTTCAAAAGTTTTTTTATAGGTATAAACATTTAGTTCTCTTTGCTCTAGATTTTTAACTAAATCAACTTTATTATATACAAGAACAATTGGGGTTTTTGTATCTTTCAAATAATTATCCCAAATCCATTTATCACCAAGTCCACAAGGCTCTGTCGCATCAACCATAAATAAAATTAAATCAGTATCAACTAAAGCATCTTTTGATTGGTTAGATAAATATTTGCCTAATTCGTTAAGTGGTTTATGAACTCCAGGGGTGTCAATCAGAACAATTTGACAAGATGAATCAGTATAAATTCCTTTAAGATTTTTTCTTGTAGTTTGCCTCAAAGGGGTTGCAATTGCCACTTTTTGACCTAATATTTTATTTAATAAAGTGGATTTACCAACATTAGGACGGGCAACAATTGTTACTAAACCGGATTTAAAATTGTTTTCATTTTTGTTCATAATCTTAACCATTTTTACATTGCGATATATTTATATTATAATATGAATAATAAATTATAAATTAAAAGGATTAGTTAACGGTGTATAAATTTACAAATAAAATTTTACTTGGGGCAGTAGGATTATTATTTACAACCAATTTAGCTTTTGGTATTGATGCTGAATTTAAAAATTCTCTTGTTAAAGTAGAACTTAAAAAAGCGCAGGATGGCTTATATAGTGTCGATTTATACACTAAAACTCAATATTTAGAGCCGGTTAAAGTAATTAAAAAAAGCGATTTAAATTATTATATTTTGCTTCCTGAAACAAAAAACGAAACCGTTAGAACAACATCTGCAGGAACTGAAATCAGAAGTGTTTCAACTAATTTATTTCAATATGCAGGGGAAGCTGCTAACAATGGCTATGTAAAAATAGACATCAACACTACAAAACCGTTGAATTTTAAAGTTAATATTAAAAATATAAACTCTTTGCAAACTTCTCAGCAAGCACAAGAAAAAGTAGCGCAAGTTGCGCCTGAAACAAAAACTGAAACTTTAAGCGAAAATTCGCAAGTTGAAAAAAAAAATTCCGATTTTTCAAATTTTAAAAAAGAAAAACTAGAAAAAGAAAATTTAAAAAACGATGCAAAGCAAAATAAAAAAGAAAAAGAACTTCCCCAAGTTAAAATTGAAGATGTTGTTAAACAAGAAGTCAACAGAGTTCGCCAAGAGCAAATCGAACTTTTAGAAGAAATTGAGCAAAACAACAAAGATATAATTGCACAAAACGAAGATGAAGAAGCAATTTTATCAGATGAAGACATTGCTCAACTAGAAGCTATTGCAAAAGATGAAAAAACAAAAGTTGATTTTAGCTACATTGCTAAAACAAAATTATTAGAATTAAAAATCAAAGCTTCTAATTTCTTGGCTCGCTTTGGAATTAATTTAACTGATTTTGTTTTAACAAGCGTAATGGTTATTTTAGGTTTGTTATTTATTCTTGTTTTATTATTTGCTAGAAGAACACCAAGAAAAATTTCTTCAAATGAAGTATACGCACAAGAAAATGGCAATAAAAAACCAAATATAGTTAACAAAAAAGAAGAAGTTAAAAACGATGGTCAATATTTTGTGTTTGATGGAAATGTTAAACAAACAGGTTTTTGCGACCCTGCAACATCTGCAATTAAAAGAAACTATGAATTATCTAGCTATGAACCTGAATTAAAAAATAAATATTCAAGAAATGATAACACTTTTGCAAAGCATACTTCAAAAAGACCTGAAAGTGAATATGATATTATTCAAAAAATCTTAAAAGAAGATACTTTTATTGATATTCCAGCGCAAGCCTATGCGCAAGTTCCGCTAAAACCACAAGCTGAACCTGTTGCGGAAGAAGTAAAAAAAGAAGAAATTCCTCAAATTGTTCAAGAGGAAGAACCCCTAAAACCGCTTGAACCAACAGTTTTATCAAGTGTTGAAGTAGCTCCTCAAAGAGGGTTTATGTGTGTATCTTATAAAGACACCATTAGGCTTTTAGGTTATATTTTTGACGATGTTTTTGCGCTTTATAACTTTAAAACACCAAAACTTCAAAACTACGATATTAAATATCGTCTTTCTGAAAAGGATGATGGTTTAGCTCGTTTTATTGTAAAAGTAGATGATACTAAAATGCTTGTTAGAGTAACAAAATCAGCTATGGATATGGAAGTTTTGTTGTAATGAGTGAAGATAATAAAGAAAATAAACCAAAGAAGAAAAAGAAGCCAAAATATAAAACCCTAAACACTAAAAATTGGGGAATAAATTTTGATAAAAATGAATATCAAGAGATAGTTTTATCAAATTCAAACCATCCTGAAAAGTTATAGTTTATTTTTAGCAACAGTCAGCATTTCACCATCTTGGGTGAAAATCGCTTTTATTTCTTCATTTTCACCATATTTAAAATAAACACTAAAGCCATTTTTTGCTTTTTCCATTTTGTGTGGAGTTTGAGTATAAATTATTTCTAAAATTTTCTTTATTTCATCAAACGAACTTTCATCGAATAAATCTTTGTCTTCTTGCAAAATAAATCTGTCAATTAGGCGCATTTTAGCATGAAGAGTCAAATTTGGTAATTTTCCGTTTTCTAGCTCATACATATACATATCAGAATTTAAAAACGAAATTAAATCACTAAATTCTTTTTTGATTATTTCTTGAAGAGTTTCTTCATATTGTGGATTTGGATTTTTAAAGCCTAAATCACTTGTTCTTAAGCGGAATAAATTTAAAAATCCGCTATAATTTTCTTTATATCTTCCTGTTTGGCTTGAAGTTAATTCTTTTGCAATTTGCCCTGCGGTGTACGGAGGATGAATTTCTATTGTTGAATTTTTTAATCCCAAAATGAAGTTGCCTTCTTCTTGGGAAAGGAGTCTTTTTGCGACTTCGCAAGCTTGCTGAAGATTTAATTTATTATTTTTTAAATCTTCTAAATTTAGAGCTTGAATATTATCGTTATTAATTGAAATTGATAAACCAAAATTGTTTAAATCTCTTTGAATTTGAGTGATTTTTGATATGTAGTTTCTAAAATCAATGTTTTGAGCTTTAAAGTGAGTCAAAAGTCCGATAATTTGGTTTTGTTTATTTAAAAATGGTTTAATTAAAGCGTTAATTTCTTGAATTGAAGAGAAGTTTTCATTTAAAATTATTTCCAATAAAATTTGCAACTCTTCATCGTTTTTTGAGCTTACAAATTTACCAAGAGAATTTTTTGAATTTACTATAAAATCACTTTCAGCAAGTTTTTTACACAGTTCTTGTGCAGTTTTTTCATCTTTATTTTTAACAAGACAATCTAATATTTTATAGCACAATTTTGTGTGTGGAGTTTGCTCGTCTAGCGAGATTTTATTTTTTATTAAAAACATTTCAAGAGCTTGTTCATCATCTAAATAGTATAAGAATTTTTCTTCTAAAGATGACGATTCTCTTGCTTTTTCTTTTTCTGCTTCAATAGCGTCTAAAATAAAAGCTTCGAGATTTTTTGAAGTTTGATAATGTTCATAATATTCTTTATAAGTGTAAAATGCGTCTTTTAGATAGCGTCTGGCATTATGTTTATCAATTAAAAATTCAATTTTATCTTGAACTTTTTCAAATTCTAATTTTCTTTTCTTTAGCTCGCTATAAAGAGGATATTTCTTGTTTTGCTTGTACATATAGGCAATATCAGGTTCAAGAAAACTTAAAAGATTGATGAAATTTACGATATCTTTTTGGGAGATTTTTTGTTGTGATTTTTTGTTTTTTTGAGATTTAGAGTTACCCTTTGTTAGCTCTAAGTAAAAATCGCTAAATTCTTTATCAGTTCTAAAGCCTAAATTGTCTGATGCAAAAATCAAAGTAAAAAGAGGATCTGTATAGAAGTCATCATCTGAATTTTTTGCAACGTTTATCGTATGCCCTAATTCTAAATAGCAAATTTTTGCCCATTCAATTGGGATATCATAGTATTTGACCATTTCTTTAATGGTATCAAGTCTGTTAATTATAACATCAGCGCAGCTTATACCGTCATAATAGCTTTGTTTTGTCAATTGAGCTAGTTCTGTTGGGGAAATATCATCATTTGCAATAAATTCATATAATTCCATTCTTCCTTGAGGAGTTTTAGCGTCAACTACGCTTGAAAGCGCATTAATAGAATATGATTCAAGATTATAAAGTTTATCAAACTGCATTACAAGATAAAGTCTTTCAAAAACTTTTTCTTGTTCTTGGTTGAAAATATAATCAACAACACTTGCATTTCTTGAATAAAAATCATAGATATCAACATCTTCAAGCTCTGGATATAAACGTTGAACTGTTTTTAAAATTTCCTTATCTATTTCAAAAGTTATTCTTGCATATTCAATTGCTTGAAGTTTATCATCCGGTGTTTTAAAATCGTTAAATTCAGGTGCTAAATGAGCAAATGTTTTGTTGAATAAAGTATCTTCTTTTTTAGCACCCATTGCTTTGGCAAAATTAATAATTTCATTATAGTCATAGTCGCAATCAAGTGCAGTGTTGCTAAAACTTGCTTCAAATAAAATATCACTAAAATTTAGCATATCTTGCGGATTATTTAATGCACCAAAAAGATGGATAACTTCTCTGCCCCTTATGCAATATGAAAATTTCTTTTTAATTAGAGCGTTATTTATCGTTGTTAACTCGATTAATTTTTCTTCTGAATCTATTCCTGTTTGTTCAAGGCTTTCATCAAAATCTTCAACAGCCTGAGGACTAAAATCTATATAAGCCATTCTTTTAATGTTTTCTAAACCCATTTCTCCTCGTTTAAGTTGGTTTAAAAAATCAGTGCTTGTTAAAAGCAAATTAGCAGCAACATAGTTTCTTCTTGCTAATTTAATTACTTCAGGGGTAAAAGCTTGATAATTTGGAACAGTCATTAACAGTCTATCGTCAAGATATTTTCTTTCTTCTTTTGAATTTCTTGAAGAAATGAAAATATCTCCATCAGGTATGCTTTTAATGCCGTCAAAATTTCCTTTAAAAATAGGGCAAGTTTGCGGCTTTTTAATCCTTAAAAGGGATTTATTGGATTGAATATTGGCAAAAATCTTCATAATATTACCTTGCTTTAAGATAAATACTATGAAGATTTAAAATTGCTTAAAATTTTAATTTTTGTTAACTATTCGTGTAAGTGTTGAATAGATTCTGCGCTTCTCATTTCTTGAAGTCTTTGTTGACCATTCATAACAACTTGATAAAGTCTATTTAAGTCTTGTTCAAGATTGTTTAGAAGCTGTTGAGCATATTGCTGAGAATCTTCTTTCATTTTTAGCGATTCATTTTTGGCAGACAATCTTAATTCTTGCGCTTCGTTGAACGCCGCCATTTTGATTTGTTGGCATTCATCAAAAACAGTTTGTCTGAATTTTTCAGCATGTTCTTCCATAGCTTTATTCAAACTTGATTCATTTAAAAGCTTATATCTTTCGTTTTCGGCGTCTTGAATAATTCTTTCTGCTCTAAGTTTAGCTTCTTGAAGAATTTCATCTTTCTTTTTAAGGATAATTCTAGCGTCATTAATTTCATTTGAAATTGCATTTGGAAAAGCTTTTGCAATGCTATATAATCTTTTTGAATCTACAATTGAGCGACCAGGAAAAACGGGAATTCCCTCTTCGTATAATGCTTCTAGCGCATCAACCAGATCAAACATTTTAGCTTCTGTTTCTGCCATTTTATTTTGAAACCTTTCTTATGTCATCTTGTAAATATTCTACCACATTTTTTGGAACAAATTTAGAAATATCTGTTTTATGATTTGATAATTCTCGAACAATGCTCGAAGAGATGAAGTTGTGCTGAGGTTTTGTTGATAAGAAAACAGTGTCGATATCAGGTGCTATTACTTGATTTGTTTGACACAGCTGAACTTCGTATTCAAAATCGGTGATTGTTCTTAAACCTCTGATTAAAAATTTTGCTCCAATGTTTCTTGCATATTCAACGGTTAAGCCATCAAAACTGTCAACTTGAACATTTTCCATGTGTTTAGTTGCCTGTTCAATTAGCTCAACTCTTTTTTCGATTGTTAAAAATGATTTTTTTTCAGGATGTTTTAAAACTGCAATCACAACCTTGTCAAACATGGCGCTTGCTCTTTCAAGCACATCAAGATGACCGTTTGTAATCGGGTCGAAACTCCCAGGATAAAGAGCTATTTTTTTGTTCAATATGCTATTATCTCTCATACTTCATATTATAGTATCAAAAAATAATTTATAGCTATTTTTATTCTATAAATTCAGAAATTAGAGCAATTTTTTTACAAAAATTAACTATAAATCAAATTATTTCAGGGCGGAAATTTTCAATCATTTCAATTAGTTTATCTTGCCAACCGGTTTCTTTTTTCAAGAATAAATCCGCTCCGCCATTTAGGCATTTCATTCTGTTTTCAGTTTTATTATCTGCTGTGATTACAATGATTTTAGTATTAAGATTGTTTTTTGTTATTATTTTTTTTGTTTCATTTAAAAGAGTTAAACCTTCTTGTTCTGTTGATACAAATAAATCCATTACCACAAAAGCATAATTTGACTTAATGAACGTATTTAGACCGCTAAAAATATCTTTTGCAACTTGTACGTTATATCCTAAATTTCTTAGTAAAATTTTTAATTGATAAGTTACAACGCCAATATCATCAATAACTAAAATATTGTTTGAAGTTGGGTTAAATGTCTGTTCAGGCATTATGTCATTATCGCCTTGTTTAAGTTTAAAAACAGCATCCAATAAAGATTCATCAGTAATATCTTTTGGGGGTGTCATGTTTGCAATTTTAAATACTTCTTTTAAAATTTCTGCATTAATCTCAACTTTTTGTTCTTTTTCGTCGCTCATTATTCCTCGTCAGTGCCGTTTTTTGATATGTTGGTTATTCTTAAACCAAAATTATCTTCAATAATAACTACCTCGCCTCTTGCTACCTCTCTGCCGTTAGCAAGAAGTTTGATTGGATCTGCTGTTTTGTTGTCAAGTTCGATAATTGAACCTTTTGTGATATCTAGCGCTTTTTGCAATGTTATGTTGGTTTCGCCTAAAATTGCAGACAATTCAAGTTCAACGTCCAACAATAAATTATATGTTTTAGATTCTTCAACGTTATGTTTGGGACGTTCAACACTTTCTAGTTTTGATATATCGAGATTTTTAGGTTCTTTTTCCAATGCTATTCCTTTTGCTGATATTGATTAACTATTTTAACGCAAACTTTGTTTTGAATTAATCCTGGAACAACGTAGAATTTGTTTTTCTTATTAATGCAAGCAACAAGTTCTTTGTCTAACTTTTGGTCTAATTTTATTATGTCGTCTACTTTCAAATCTAAGATGTCATTAATTTCAATGCTGGTAGTTCCAAGGATGACTTGAAGCTCAATTTCCGCTGTTTTAATTTTTTCTAAAGTTTCATTTTTTCCAATTTCATTAGCGCTAACACTTGTGTGTTGATAAATGTATTGCGGAGTTAATTTTGGTAAAACTGTTTCTAATACAGGATATGGGAAGCAGATGTTCATTAAACCAAAGTTCTTTTGCCCTAATCTTACTTCAAAAGAAATTAATGTTACAATTTCACCGCTTGTTGTGATTGGAACAGAGTGATAGCCATTTGCCAAAGTAACAAATTCAGATTTAACAGGAAGAATTGTGCTCCATGCTTCTTCTAAAATTTTGATTATTTTTTCAACAAATTTTGTTGTTAAAAGTTCTTCAATTTGTGTTAGTTCTTTTCCGGTGTCATTAATTACTCCTGAACCACCAAGCATTCTATCTAATACAACAGCAAGAACTTCTGGGCTCATTCCCATTGAGATTTCGCCTGATAGTGGATTGAGTTTGAAAATCATGTTTTGAACATGAGATGGCATAGAGCAGATATATTCTTCATAAGTTAATTGGTCAACAGAAATTACATCAATTTCAACTTCCATACGAAGATAAGCAGTTAAAATTGTAGCCAAATGCCTTACAAAATCCCTATGAATATCTTGAAGAGCTTTTAAGTGTTCTTTTGAAAATTTATCGGGACGTCTAAAATTATAGAGTTTGCATCCTCTTTTAAATTCGTCAGAAACAGTGGCATCAATACTGAAGCCATCCTCTTCCATAAAATTTTCGTTTTCTAAATTCTGATTGTCCATCTTAAATAAGCATGCTTTCTTGACAAAATGATACTATTTGAAAAAGCTTTTGTCTATCATATCCAAAGATGATATATCTTTAAATTCCTTTCATTTTTTGCTTTTTTCATATCTTTCAATAAATTGGTACGGTTTCAAATGGCACTGTATGCTCTCTCGCATACAGCGCTATTTTCACACACCATGGCTCAGATACGAAAAATCTCAAAAAATTGTCATTTTTTGGCTTTTTCATATCTTTCGTTTTCGTGTTATTTTTATTATATGTTCACAGGTTTGATTGAAAAAGTTTCTACTGTTAAAGAATTTAAATTAACTTCAGATGGCGCAAGAATATCATTTGTTGCTGATTTTGATAATGTTAAAATTGGCGATTCTATTGCAATTAATGGTGTCTGTTTAACCATGACTTCTATTAACGGTAATTTATTTAGCGCTGATGTCATGAAAGAAACTTTAGCTGTTTCTAATTTAAAAAACTTAAAACCTCAAGATGAAATAAATCTTGAGCGTGCTATGAAATTATCTTCTAGACTTGATGGGCATATTGTTTCGGGGCATATTGATACAACAGCAAGCGTTAAAAACATCATTCAAGATGGTTTTTCAAAAAGAATATCTTTTAATTGCGATACAAATTTAATCATTAAAAAAGGTTCAGTTGCGATTAATGGTGTAAGCTTAACCGTATCAAGCGTTGAAGATGGTTTTTTTGAAGTTTCACTCATTCCTGAAACAATTAGAAATACAAACTTAAAAAACTTGAAAATTGGTGATATAGTTAATATTGAATATGATTTATTTGCAAAATATATTCAAAAATTTACTCAAAATAAAAAAGAATCAAAACTAACTTTTGAATTTTTAAAAGAAAACGGATTTTAATCTAGATAAGGGATAATATGTTTAGTTCAATTGAAGATGCTCTGATTGATTATAGAAATGGCAAAATTGTAATTGTAGTTGATGATGAAAATCGTGAAAATGAGGGTGACATGATATGCGCTTCAAATTTTGCAACGCCCGAAAACATTAACTACATGGCTCAAAATGCCCGTGGTTTAATTTGTGTGGCGATTGATAAAACGATTGCTGCTAAAATGGAATTGAACCAAATGGTAGAACAAAACACAGAATCAATGAAAACAGCATTTACTGTATCAATTGATGCTGATGAGAAATTTGGCGTTACAACAGGGATTTCAGCCTATGATAGAGCAAAAACAATTGAAGTTTTAATTGATAAAAATTCTACTCCTGCTGATTTAAGGCGCCCTGGGCATTTATTCCCTTGTGTTGCAAGAGAAGGTGGCGTATTACAAAGAATCGGGCATACTGAAGCAACGGTTGATTTAGCGAAATTAACAGGTTTAACTCCGGCAGGCGTAATGTGCGAGATAATGACTCCCGATGGACACATGGCAAGAAGAGATTACATTTTAGAATTTGCCAAAAAAGAGGGGATTAAGGTAATTACTGTTGCTGATTTAGTTAAATATAGAATTAAAAAAGAAACTTTAATTAAAATGGAAGCAAGTGCGAAACTTCCAACGCAATTTGGTGAATTTATAATTAAAGGCTATAGAAATATTTTAAACAATTCTGAATACGTTGCTTTGGTTAAAGATGATAAATCAACTAAAATCCCAATGGTTAGAGTTCATAGCGAATGCTTAACAGGTGATATTTTCCATTCACTTCGTTGCGATTGCAATTATCAACTTCATAGCGCTCTTAAAATGATTAATGATTATGGTCGTGGAGCTTTGATTTATATGATTGGTCATGAGGGTCGTGGAATTGGTTTAATCAATAAAATTAAGGCTTATGCCCTACAAGATATGGGTCAAGACACCGTTCAAGCAAATGTTTCGCTTGGTTTTGCTCCTGATTTAAGAGATTATGGAATTGGAGCTCAAATTATAAGAAATCTTGGATTTAGCAAGTTTAATCTTTTAACAAATAATCCAACTAAAATTATTGGCTTAGAAGGTTACGGGCTTGAAATCAACGAAAGATTGCCAATAGTTCCTATAATAAACGAATATAATAGAAAATATATTGAAACAAAAATTGAAAAAATGCACCACATGATAAAATAGGAAAGTGATGGGTAACATTAAAAAAAATTTTATTTTTTATGCGTTGATTATTTTATCCGTAATTAGCGTTATTTTGAGTTGGATAATTTACAGCGGACATTTAAAATATAACTTAATTAATATTGCAATTGAAACAAAGCTCGATAAACAGGATGATATTGTTTTAAAAGTGGATGATGATTATTTTCTTTTTAAGCAATTTGATGATGTTTTAAATTTAACCATTAAGAAGAAATGCAAAAATATTGAGCTTTTAATTAATAAAAATCATAAAAACCCCATTAAAAGCATAGTTTTATTCAATGATGTTGAAATGAATTATTACACTGATTTTTCAAGTTTTGAAAAATCATCTGATGGAGATTATAAAAAATATAAATTTAGTAATGAAATAAAATATGATAAAAACTCTAAAATGATTAATCGAAATATCTTATTAGATATTTTTTCAAAAGGCGTGATGTCCTTTTTTGAAGGAAAATGGGTCTTTCTTTTTTCATATATTTTATTATTTATTTCAATTTTATATTTTTTGAATAACAAAAATGATATTAAAATTAAATTTAGCCAAAAGGCGTTTTTTATATCGGTTCTATTTCTTGCAATTTTATTAAGATTAAATAATATCTCTTATTATTTACCTTGGTGGGATGAAATTTATTCAATTAATACGACTTTAGCTAATGCCGATATAATGAAAATCTTTCAAGACCCTGGAAACCCTTGGTTTTATTATTTAATTTTAAAAATTTATAATTTAATTTTTCATTTTGATTTTGTTGGAATGAAGATTTTATCTGTTATTTTTGGAATAGTTTG
Source organism: Cyanobacteria bacterium SIG27 (assembly GCA_015152565.1). GTDB lineage: Bacteria > Cyanobacteriota > Vampirovibrionia > Gastranaerophilales > Gastranaerophilaceae > RUG14156. The sequence continues at coordinate 19,188 of SUTT01000002.1, read as the reverse complement.
TAATATTTTAATCTATTTATTTTTAAAAAAATATGTTAATTCAAAAGCTGCAAACGTTGGGTTTTTGTTATCTGCAATAAATATTCCTTTAATATATTACTCACAAGAAATCAGATGTTATATTATGCAGGCATGTTTTGTTGTTGGGTTTGTGTTTTTAATTTTTAATATTTTAGAAAATAATAATAAAAAATATTATATTTTGTATTTTATTTTGTTAATTTGTGCTATAAATACGCATTATTATCAAATATTTTTAATGATATCAAACTTTTTGTTTTTGAGTTTCTTTTTACTAAAAGAAAAAAAATATAAATCTTTTTTAAATTTTTCAATTTTAAATTTTGCTGCAATATTGACGTTTTTGCCTTATTTTTTCTATTGTGCATATAACGAAGCTCTTTTAAACACTTCTTTTAATACACAACTGCCTACTTTATCAAGTAGTTTAATTTTAAATATTTTCTTATATATTTGCGGGGGGATTTTTTCTCTTATTCTTTTTGTTTTGTATACAATTAAAACGCTAAAAAATAAAGAAATTGAATTAAAAGTTAAAAATATTATCATTTATTCATTTTATACATTTTTTGTAGTTTTCATTTTGGCGCTGATTTTTTCTTTAATAATTAGACCAATGATGATACAAAGATATTTTATATTTTTGTTGCCTTTGCAAATTATTTTAATTTCAATAATTTTTAATTTTAATTTTAAAAAAATCTCTATTTTAATTTTTGCTCTTTGGGTGTTTTTTATACAAAATAATGCTTCGTCTAATGTTGCACAAATTAAAAAGAAATGTTTGATTGATGTTAATGTTTTAAAAATGGCAAATATTTATAAAAAAAATAATCCAAACAAAAATGTAAATGTGATTACCAAAAGAAAAGGCTATAAGCTTGATGATTTATATTCTAAAGAAATTAATTATTTTAAAGTGGAAGATTATAAAAAAGAAAGCGAATGCATAAAATCTACAGCAGATATTATCAAAGACATAAAAACAAAAGATAAAAACGCAGTTATTTTTACTTCTACACTTCTAGAAAAAGGAATAAAATATACTTGCTATTTCAATTCTTCGCAGGACATGTGCGTTTATAAAATTGAATAGTTTTACATATTTTTTCCAAAAATATTATCAAATTTTATAAAGCTTTTTTCATGATGACTTGTTTCTTCTTGTTTATAGCCTAAAATTCTTGTAATATCAGCTTTTAGTTTGCCAAGATCATCATATTTCTTTAAAATTCCATCAATTGCAACAGAAACATCTCCTGTTTCTTCTGATATTACAATGCAAGCGCAATCTGGATATACTTCAGAAACGCCAATTGCTGCTCTGTGGCGTGTTCCATATCTCCAAGAAAGCTTAGGGTCTTCTGTTAATGGCAATAATACGCCAGCTGAAATGATTTTATTATCTCTAATTACAACAGCACCATCATGAAGCGGAGTTTTAGGAAAAAAGATTGTTAATAATAATTCTTGAGAAATATCTGCATTTAATTTAACTCCAACATCAGATTGAGCTAGTGATGTAACATCTTTTTGTAAAACAATAAGTCCACCTGTTTTAGATTTAGACATATATTTGATTGTTTCGATTAATTCTTTTGCGGTGTCTGATTTTTTAATTCCGATTGGCTCGTTTCCGCTCATAAAAAGTTTTTCAAAAAGATTTCCCTGACCAATGTAGCCTAAAAATCTTCTCAATTCAGGTTGGAAAATTACAATTAATGCAATTGAAACGATTGAAACTAAAGTTTTTAAAAATACGCCAAAAATGTTTAAATTGATTTTGATTAAAAGTTCTGATATGCCCCACATTACAACAAGAGCCAAAGAACCTCGAACAAGGTTTTCGCTTTGCGTACCTTTAATAAATCTTCGATATAGATAGTAAAGCACAAAAGCTAAAACTAAAATTTCAAATATATTAATTGTTAGCGCAACTTTATTCATTTCTTTGAAGAAATGCTCGAATTGCGACATTAAAAAAACATCAAAATTTGTAAAATTCATATCAACCCTCTATTTTTTTATTATATTACATCATTTTGCACTAATTGTTCAAGGGTTTGTCTTTTGATGATTAATTTTGCTTTGCCATCGTCAATTAAAACCATTGCAGGTTTTAGTACACGATTGTAATTAGAGCTCATTGAATAGCAATATGCTCCTGTATCATAAACGCACAAAATATCTCCGCTGTTTGGTTGGTTAAGCTCAATATCTTTTATTAAAATATCTCCTGATTCGCAAAATTTTCCTGCAACAGTAACAACTTCAGGTTTATTTTCTTTTTTGCCATTAGCAATTTCGGCGCTATATTTTGCGCTATACATTGATGGACGAGGATTGTCCGCCATTCCGCCATCTACTGCGATATATTTTCTTATATTTTCAATTTCTTTAATGCTTCCAATAGTGTATAAGCTCACTCCTGCACTGCACACCAAAGAGCGCCCTGGTTCTATGTATAACATCGGTTTTTCTAGGTTTAAGCGTTCACAATTTGAGTTAATTGAATTAATAATAATTTTAGCGATTTCAAAAACACTTGGGGGGTTGTCTTCTTTTGTATAGGTTATTCCTAAGCCTCCGCCAAGGTTGATTTCGCTTAGTTCTGTATTAAATTTATCTTTAATTCTTTTAATTTCTTCAAGTACAATTTTTGCGGCATCTTCATAAACCTTTGTTTCAAAAATCTGAGAGCCGATATGAGCGTGTAAACCAACAAGGTTTAAATTTTTATACTCATTTAAAATTAGCTCAATTGCACTATCAATCATAGAAAGGTCAAAGCCAAATTTAGAATCTAATTGCCCTGTTTGAATGTATTCGTGGGTGTGACATTCAATTCCTGGGGTAATTCTTAGATGAATTTTTTGGACTTTATTTTTGTTTTTTGCAATTTCATTTAAAATTTTAAGCTCATAAAAATTGTCTACGCTAATATGGTCAATGTCATTATCAAGAGCAAATTCCAACTCTTCAATGGACTTATTATTACCATTAAAAGATGTGTTTTTTAAATTTATTTTAGCGTTTAAAAGGGTATAAATTTCACCCATTGAAACAACATCAAAGCCAAAACCAACGCTATTTAAAATTTGTGCTATAGCTCCTGTCATTAAGGCTTTTGAGGCAAAAAGCATTTTTGTTTTAGGATAAGACGAGAAAGCTTCTTTATAATCAAGCGCCATTTTTAATAAAGTCTTTTTATCCATAACATATAATGGGGTTTTAAATTCTTTCGCTAATTCTACTAAATCACAACCTGAAATTTCTATGTTTCCTTTTTGGTTGATTTTAGTATCTATTGGTTTAATGCTTTGGTTTGGGAAAATGTTGTTATCCATTAATGTACGCTACTTTCTTCTTGATAAATTTCAGAAAAGATTATACCATAAAATAAGCGGATTATTTTAGAGGAATGAAAATGGAAAATGTTAAAATCCTAAGCATTAAAAATATTATAACTTTTATGATAATTGTCGCAGTCATTGTATTATCAATATATTCTCTTGATATTTTAATGATGCTTTTTGGTTCATTTGTTATAACTTGTGCTATAAGCCCTATTATAAATAAAATGGAAAAAAGAATTCCAAGGGTTTGGTGCGTTACGATATTACTTTTTGCAATGATTTTAGCGAGTTTTTTAATTATTGTTCCTTTAATTACAATTAGCGCTAAAGAAGCAATTCAATTAATTGGTAATTTCCCTAATATAATAGATAATATTGAGAAATTTTTAAGCTTTCAAGTTTTTGGAAAATCTTTAGCAAGTTATATTACTTTTGAGTCAATAAAAGAACCTCTAACTCAAGGAGCGCAACAAATTATTGGCAATTCGCTTGTTGCAGGCAAATGGGTTGCAAACTTCTTTACAACGTTATTTGCTATAGCAATTATGGTGTTTTACTTTGCTTATGATGAAAAAAGATTAAAAGATAAATTTATTGAATTTTTCCCAATAGAACACAAACAAAGAGCGCTTTGCATTTTCGATAATATTGCTTCAAAAGTTGGAAATTATGTTTTTGCACAAGGTATCGCAATGGTATTTGTTGGAACAATTACTGCTATTGGTTTATGGGCTTTAGGATTGTTGTTTCACACTGAAACTCATGCGTTATTATTGGGTTTTTTAACTTGCATTTTTGATATTATTCCTGTTGTTGGTCCTGCAATAGCGATTGCAATTGGGCTTATATCGAATGTTGATGGTGGAATAATTTTAGTTTTATCTGTTTTTGCGGTTTATATGATAGCTCAATGGTCGCAAAATCAGATTTTAAGACCAATAGTTTTTGGAAAACTATTAAATATGCACCCTTTAATGATAATTATTGCCTTGTTAATTGCAGCAAGATTTTTAGGCTTCTGGGGCGTTGTATTGTCCCCTGCAATTGCTTGTGCTATATGCGTTTTAGTAGACGAGCTATATTTAAATAAAATAAACAACAGAGAATAAATATGGAAAAATTCCTCTATGAAAGGCTAAAAGAAAAAGACCCAAAACTCAACGTTTGGTTTATGTATCCTGCGATTGAAAATTTCGCAATGGCATCATTAGGATATCTTTCAATATTTAAAATGTTGGATTTAGATTCTGAATTATATGTAGAGCGAATTTATTCTGATACCAAAAACTACGAAATTCCTCTTGATTGCCTTGATGTGGCAGGATTTTCGATGAGTTTTGAAATTGATATTTTAACTGTAATTAAAATGCTTAAAAAATATCAAATTCCTCTAAAATCAGATGAAAGAGATGAAGATACCCCCTTGATTTTTGCGGGTGGACCTGTTTTAATGGCTAATCCTAAGCCTTTTGAAGAGTTTTTTGATTTTATTTCAATTGGAGAAAAATGCTCTTTAAAGCTTGCGCTTGATGAATTAAAGAAATGCACTAATTTATCAAGAGATGATAAACTTAAAAAATTAAGCGAAATTGAGGGTATTTACGTTCCAAAATATCCAAAATCCGAAGTTAAAATTACTCGTGATAATTTAAATGACGAAATAGCTTATACTCCAATTTTATCTGATAACAGTTATTTTAAAGATAGCTTTATAGTTGAGTTGGAGCGAGGTTGCCCTAAAATGTGCAAGTTTTGCCTTGCAAGTCATTTAAATATTCCAACTCGTTTTGCTCCGTATGAAAAAATAATTAAAGCAATTGATTTTGGACTTCAATATACTGATAAATTGGCGCTTTTAGGAGCTTATGTTGCAGGTCATCCTGATTTTGATAAAATTATTAATCATATTTCATCTTATTTCGAAAAAAGAAATATTGAACTATCAATTTCATCTTTGAGAGCTGATTTAACAGATGAAAATCTTGTTAAAACTCTTGTAAAATGCAATCAAAAAACAGCAACAATTGCTCTTGAAGCTGGCAGTCAAAGGTTAAGAGATTATATTAATAAAAATCTCTCAGATGAACAGATTTTAAATACTTTAAAAATTGCCCAAACTAACGGTTTAAAAGGAATGAAAATCTATACTATGATTGGACTTCCGACTGAAACTGAGGAAGATATAGTTTCTTTGGTTGAATTAACTAAAAAAATGAAAAAGCAAATAAAAGATATTGGTGGTGCTTTTGATATAACAATTTCAACTTCAACATTCATTCCAAAAGCGCATACTCCTTTTGAAACAGTAAAACGAACCGATAAAAAAATATTGGAAAAAAGAATTAATTATCTAAAAAAAGAATTCCACAAATTAGGAATTAATTTTAGACCATCAAGCGTAGATTGGGATATTGTTCAAAGTATTTTATCAAGATGTGACAAATCTTTGGCTGATTTATTGATTGAAGTGGTTGAGCGTGGTGGTAATTTGGGTGCATTTAAACAAACTTGGAAAGAATTTCACAAAAAAGGTTTATTGCCAAGTTTTATTGAAGCGTCTGAAATTCCATTTGATAATACAAAAGAGCCTGTTTGGAGTTTTATTAAAATAAATTAAAAGCAGGTATTAACCTGCTTAAAAATAACAAATATGCGAATAGGGGAGTTTAAATATTCATATCAAAACTTCTTTTTGTTTCACTTGCTTTAAGATTCATCCCTACAATCATAGCTTGTCGAGAATACATATTGATTTCGTGTTCAACTTTTCCGCTAAATACGTCATCATATTTTGAAACAAAATTTGTCATTGAGGCGAACAAATCACCAATATTTTTATTTGTTTCAACATTGGTTTGTTGAGCTTGTTGGTTTTGAGTATTTTTTGTTACATTAAAACCAAATTTTGAATTTAAGCTGTAGTTTTCAGCCATTTCTAGCTCCTTTATTGTTCGACCTTATATTTTTAGTTACGACAGGCGAATATTATTTCTTTAATGATTTATTTTAATTTGTAAAAAAAGTTTACAAAAAGTATTATCCAGTTTTAGGAGGATTGCATATATTGATAAAATGGGCATAATAATTATAGAAGGATTAGAATTTAATGTTCAAAAAACTTAAAGCTTTTACGATTACAGAAACAATAACAGTATTAACGGTTATTGGCGTAATTGCTGCGATTACAGTTGGGAATACTTTAAAAAATGGTGTAGTTTCAGAAAAAAAGATGAAAGCTTTATCTAAAACATTTTATATGGAAACAGAATACGCCTATCAATTAATTCTCACTCAAGAATCTAATAGATTTAGTGTTGTTAATTTAAAAAAATTACCTAGAGATTTTGACCCAAAAACCGATACTCCAATTTTAAAAGACTATTTCTTTGATTATATGGATTTAAGCGATGAGGTTTGCACAAAATTTCCTGTAACAAATGATACTAAAAATATTATTTACAAACAAAACGGAACTTTAAGGACTGATGGATTGGAGTGCGCTGTTTCAAGTAGAAATATTCTAATTGCATTTAGATTAGATAGAGTCTGCGATGATGGACCTTATCAGCTCAAAGAATACCTTCAAGACGATAATAACTTAAGAGCAGTCGAAGATGTTTGCGGATTTGTCGCTTATGCTCCAATTAAAACAACAGGAACAATGGGAAGAGATTTCTTTGTAATTCCTCTTGATAAAAGAAGATTAAAATAGTTATTTTTTCTTTAATTTATATAATTCTGTTTCAATTAAATTATTGATATTCATTTCTATGTGAGAAAAACCAAGTGAATATGTTTCAAATTTGTTGTTTGGATTTTTATTGTATCTTGTAGCAAATTTGTCATTTACGATAATTTGGTTGAGATATTTTAACTCGTTGATTTTAAGTAAAAATTTATAAATCATTTTAGGGTTATTGTGCTGATTGCCACCAACAATTGATAAAATCAAATCTGTTTTAATCATTTTTTTGTTATCAATCTCTTGAAAAATTTTAAAATATTGAATTACATCAGTAAGAAAAACGTCAATTACTTCGTAATCATCGCCGATAAAATATATTTTGTCAGTTCCGGTGTAGTAAATTTGAGGAAATTTGGCTTTTGTTTTTTGAATAATCATTTTAGAATATTCTTTTTTTAATTTTTTTAAATCGTCTATAGATTTTGTGTTGTCTTTTTCCGAATATTCCAATTTTAATTCGCATAAACCAAAAAAATGGGTTAGTTTTTGAATATATTGCTTTTCTTTTTGTCTTTTTTCTTTTTCTAAAATTTTAATTTTCTTATCCGCTATTTCTTTTTCTTTTATTGCTTTTATTTTTGCAACATAAGTTTCGATTTTTGTTGCAAAATACATAGAAACAATGATAATTGCCGCTGCATGGATATGCCCCATAGGAACATCCATCCCCATTAAATCCTCTTGTATAGGCATTAATTTATTGATTAAATTAGGCAAAAACCCAAAAGCTTCATTCATTAATGCGTACAAGCGTTCATTAAAAAATTGAGTTAACCAAGTTATTAAATATGCAAAACCTAAAAAAGGGCAAATGCCTTTCCAGAACATACAAATATAAGTTATGCAGTTTATGTTTTTTAAGGTTAAAAATTTGTACATAAATTTATATTATCTATAAGCCTTGTATTGCTAATTGGAGTTTTTGCAGCAATTAGCATAATTGTATTATCATTTAGATTTTGTTGAAATTCAAATGTGTTTTTATCAACAAATTCGATATATTCAACTTCTAATCCTTGCATTAAATTTAAAGAATTGTCTATGATTTTATTCGTTTCTTTAATTCCCATTTCATACATTTTTTTAGCTTCAAATAATGATTTTGAAATGTTTAGCGCAAGTTTTCTTTCTTCTTCGTTTAAATATCTGTTTCTGCTTGAAAGTGCTAAATTGTCAGCTTCACGAACGATAGGGCAAGGAACGATTTCAATATCAAAATCTAAATCTTTAACCATTTTTTGAATAATAAAAAGCTGTTGTGCATCTTTTTGCCCAAAATAGGCTTTTTGCGCTTTTGAAAGATTAAAAAGTTTAGCTACAACAGAACATACTCCATCAAAATGCCCTACTCTGGATTTGCCGCATAATTTATCAACAGCAGAATATGGAGGACAAATTAAAGTTAAATTGTTTTTATCTGTTCCATACATTTCATCAACTTTTGGAGCAAAAACGATTTTAACTCCTGCATTTTGGCATAATTTTACGTCTTGCTCCAATGTTCTTGGATATTTATCTAAATCTTCGTTTGCCCCAAATTGAATAGGGTTGACAAAAATCGAAACAATAACATTGTCATTTTCTTTAACTGCTCTATCAATTAATGACTTGTGTCCGTCATGAAGAGCGCCCATGGTTGGAACAAGCCCGATTGGACCGATTAGGCTTTTGACCTCGTTTTTTAAATCATTAATATTATCTATAATTTTCAAGTTTTTCTATCTCCTCATCTTCAAGCACAAAAGACTCTTTAATGCTTGGAAAAGCCCCGTTTTCAACATCTGAAACAAATGCTTTTGCAACATTAAAAATAATATCTTTTAAACTTGAATATTGTCTTGCAAATTTTGGTTTAAATCTGTCATATTTTCCAAGTAAATCATCGCTAACAAGAACTTGCCCATCGCAGAATTTACCGCCCCCAATTCCAATAGTTGGTATTCTTAATCTTTGAGTTATAAATTGGCTAGATTGTAGAGGCATTAGTTCTAATACAACAGCAAAACAGCCTGCTGATTGCAGCCTTAGCGCTTCTTTTAAAATGTCAATTGTTCTATCTGCGTCTTTTCCTTGAACTTTATGACCGCCTATGGAATTTATGCTCATTGGAGTAAAGCCCAAATGCCCCATAACGGGAATGCCGTTTTGAACAAGATGTTTTATATTATCAATTACAAAATCAGAACAGCCCTCCATTTTAACGGCGTTTGCTCCTGCTTTTATAAATTCGCAAGCGTTTCTCATTGTTTGAGCTTTATCTACTTGAAAGCTCATAAATGGCATATCTGCAATAACTAGGGCATTTTCAACCGCACGAGAAACCGCACGAGTGAAAACAAGCATTTCATCCATTCCAACATCGGTTGTGTTTTCGTATCCTAGGGCAACTTGAGCTAAACTATCGCCTACAAGAATCATATCTACGCCTGCTTGGTCTAAATATTTAGCGGTAGAAAAGTCGTAAGCCGTCAAGACGGTAATTTTTTTACCCTCTTTTTTGAAATTTTGTATTTTTTGAATACTTTTTCTCATCTACCCTAATACTATTTTTATCCGGAAAATTTAATATAATACTTATTTTTGTTTGCTAACTCTTTTATACCAATAATAAATTGCCTTTGCAACTTTATCGCAATTGTGGCGAACGTAGCCCTCTTTATTATCTTCTAAAAGACCTCTTTCAACCACTTCAACGCCAAGTTTGCGAAGTTCGGTAATATCGATATCAACAGGCAAAGAGCCTGCTTGTTCGTATTTTTCAGCTAAATTAGACGGGAATGAATTGTTAACCAATACCGCATCAAAGAAGTTTTTGTTGCTATCATCAATTTCATCTAATCTTACATGGTCAAATATTGTCTTAACGTGGTCTGAAACAGAATAATTATCAGTTTCGCCAACTTGCGTCATAGCGTTACAAACGTAAATCTTTTTAGCTTTAGCTTTCCAAACTGCACGGGTAATATCTTTTACTAAAAAGTTTGAAATAATTGATGTATAAAGACTTCCAGGACCCATGATAATTAAATCGGCATTCATAATTGCTTCAACTACATCGGGAGTAACCTTGCAATCTGCTGGTTCCGAGCATAGTTGCATGATTTTTTTATGAGCTTCCGGAATATTGCTTTCGCCTCTAACAATTGAATCATCTTCCATTTTGGCATAAAGCTTCATATCATCACAAGTTGCAGGTAAAACCCTTCCCCTAATTAAAAGAACTTTGGAAGATTCTTGAATAGCTTTTACCATATTTCCGCAAATTGCTGTCATTGCAGTAATGAATAAGTTTCCAAAGCTATGACCTTCTAAACCCTCACCTGTTTTAAAACGGTATTGAAATAATTTTGTAACTATATCATCATCATCAGCTAACGCTGCAATGCAGTTTCTGATATCTCCAGGAGGCAAAACGCCCATTTGCTCTCTTAATCTGCCTGATGAGCCGCCATCATCTCCAACGGTTACAACCGCTGTTATATTGGTTGTGATTTTTTTAATGCCACGAAGAAGCATGGAAAGACCTGTTCCGCCACCAATTGCAACGATTTTTGGACCATGGTCTAATTTCATTTTGCGATATAAAACTTCGCCCATTGATTGCTTTACTCTTTGAGCATTTTCACTATTTGCTCCCATCATTGAAAAATTTGTTTTTTTCCAAGCTTGAACAAAAGCTACTGCGCCAAGCAAAATGCAAACAGCGCCAACAGGTTCCGGTGGAACAATATGTACTAATTCTTTTGCAAATTTTACAATGTATTCTAATGGTTCAAGTTTAAAAATAAATGTTACACCAAGAACTGCTAAAACTGAACCCATTATGCTAAGTGCAAACCAGCGTTTTACTCTAAGACCAGGAACCAGCCATATTGCGTCTTTTGGCATTTTTACTTTTTTATCAAAAATTTTCATTTATTTGCCTTTATTTTATATTTGTTTTTGAACTCTGTTGTAGTTAATTGGGGTAGGTTTAATGATATCGTAAGCTCTTTTGATATCGTTTAAAGTTTTAAAATGAATTGTATCCGGTTTAACGCTCAATTCTCTTATTTCTCGAATTGAGCTATTCTCGCTAAAATCTACTTCATAAGCTGCTTTTAAACCTTGTTCTTCTACAATTGCTTTAGCTTCAGGGCTTTGCACGATTAAATTTAGCCAAGGATTAACTTTTTTAATAGCATTGGCAACAACTTTTAGCGCTTCAAAATTTTCGTTTAAAAATTCTTTTAGTGCTCCGTGGGTTCTTACTTGTTCAACTTCTAAATCCATAGTTTTAGCATAAGCTACAACTGCACCAACTTGATATATAACCAATGCTTCAAGTTCTTCATTATTAAGTGCAATGTGCCTTTTTCCAAAACCTTGAATATCCGGATATCCAATATGAGCACCTATTGCAATATTATTATTTGAAGCAAACAATAGCGCATTTCTAATGCTTGTAGTGTCACCTGCATGAAAACCTGCTGAAACATTGATTGAGCTTGCATATTTTGCTATTTCAAGTTCAACATCGTTTTTATATACTCCATAGCTTTGAGCTACATCACAATTAAAATCAAACATTTATTCTCCGATAATTTGAGGACCAATACCTTTTTACAAGCTAAATTATACAATGAAACCTATAAAATTAATAGTTAATTTTTAAAACTTATCGCATCAGGATTTATCGCTAACCATCTATATGAATCTCCTTCAATTTCAGGCATTTCCATGATAAATATTCCTCCTGTTTTCCCTCTTTGACAAACTAAGTTTCCAGACTTAACCAAATCTTTTAGTGCTCTTCTTATTGTATTCGGACTAACGTTTAAAATCGTTCCCAGTTCTCTAATTGGTGCGATTTTATCTCCAGCTTCGTAATTTTCTACAATATATTTTTTAAGATGAGTTAAAGCTTTTTGCCAAGAATAAGTATAATTTTGCGTTTGAGTTGGTTTTCTTCTTTCGCTTGATACAAAATTCATTTTTGAATTTTGACTATTTCCAAGATAAATTGTTCCATATCTTCCTCGTCTTGATAGAACTATCTTTCTTGCATTTAAAATTTTCATAGCATCATTAACGGTTTTAATGCTAACATCAAACATATTTGAAATAGATGAATTAGGAAGAATTTTATCTCCTTGCTTGTATGTTTTTTCGATATATTTTTGAATTTTTTCAACAAGTTGATGAGTTAGAGTAAAGTTTTCATCTTTAATTCCGTTGTTTATCTCTTCTTGCGTGAGGTTAAACTCTTTTCTATAAATCCAAGAATATTTATTCCCTTTTAGATGAATTTTTTCAAGATATCCTTTTTGAGCTAAATTTATCAAACAAAAACGAATTGTGTTTTGGGAAATGTTTGTTCTATATGCTAATTCAGCAATGGATGGAATTGGATTATTTAGCTCCACTTTATCATCTAAAACAATTTTTTTAATTTTACATTCAGTTATCGTACCGTGGTAAAGTTCATCTTGAGCTTTAATATCTTTGGAATAAAAATCCGCAATATAAGTTCCTAAAGATTGCTTAGATTGAACATAGCCCATATCTTTAATTTGACGAATTGAATTTTGTATCGTTGCGCTTGAAACATTTAAAAAATTTGCTAAAATTTCTTTTGTTGGAATAAAATCGCCAATATCTGCTAAGCCAAATTCAAGAGAATGTTTTATCCAACTAATTAACCATTCGGTCACCAATTGACCTTTTGGCACTTTTTTTGAAGCATCAAAATCAGGTTTAGATATTTTTATATCATCCAGAGTCAAATGTTTCATAACCATATTAAAGCACATTTTTTACTTATTGTGTGCTATATTTTATTTTTTGTTAAGTTTTTTTGACATTTTCTTTTTAAGTTTTTCATCCTCTATTCATACGACTTTAAATTGAATAAAGATGCAAAGCTTGTATAATAAAGTTATGGAAAAGAAAAAAGGTTTTACATTTACAGAAGCACTTTTAGTGTTGGTTCTTTTAGGGGTAATTGCTGCAATTACCATTCCTCAATTGCTAACTGAAGACCCATCTAAAAAGGGATGGGATACAAAAGCAGAAAAAATGATTGGCTATTTTATTCAAGCGTCAACTGAAATTTTGTTATTTAATTCCGGATTAGATGATTTTACAAAATTATCTTTAGATGGTGGAACTTTTTCAATCGAAGATGCTGATTCTGCTCCAAAAATGGCTAAATTATATTCTAAATATATTCAACATGTTGCAGGCAAAATTAAGCTGGATGATGAATATTTTGCAAAAGAAATCGTAAATTATAAAAGAGTTTCAACAGGCAAAGTCTTAAAAGATACTTATGGGTCATTTTTATATACTAATGATGGAGTTATAGTCGGTTTTAAGACAAATGGAGCGTGTAATAGTTCTGAATCAATTATTAATTTGCCAACATTTAGAGAAACTCAAACAATCAATAATGTTTGTGGCTCAATATTTATGGATATAAATGCACAAGCGAAACCCAACAAACTGGGTTCTGACCAATATATTATTCCAATTGGAAAACGTGGAATTAAATTTGAAGATAATGACTAAGGAGATAAATATGTTATTTAAAATGAATCATAAAAAAGCATTCACAATGGCAGAAGCAATTCTTGTAATGACTATTTTAGGCATCATTGCAACAATTATGATTACAACTTTGAAGCCTGCGCAATTTAAAGAAAAAGGTTTACAAGTATTAGCTAAAAAAGTTTTATCAGAAATTGATACTGCAACAACTCAAATTATTATCAATAATACAAAACTTGGTTCATTTAGCTCGTTGGTTATGGATAATGCAACTGAGACTCAATTTTTGAGCAACGCAACAAACACAATGAATTTTTATAAAAAATATTTAACTACCCTAAGAACAACAGTTGAGTCAAATTCTTTCTGTATTACAGGCGGTCAATCAACTTCTATGGCAGCAAAAGCAGTATACTTGAAAGATGGTGCTTGCTTTGGTATTAAATCTCAAGCGTTTACTGCCAATACTGTAACAAGGTTCCCTGGAGAAAGTGGCAATTATAATGTTAAACCTGCACAAGGTTTAATTCTTTTTGATACTAATGGTCAAGAAGAACCAAATACAATTGGAAAAGATAGATTTATTTTACCAATTGGCAATGAAGGCATTATGTACGATATATAGTTTGCTATGAAAAAGCACGCATTCACTTTAGCTGAACAAATGATTGTTTTAATATTGGTTGGCATAATTGCGTCAGCAGTTACTGTTGTAGTTCGTCCGGCCAATATTAGCAATGAAGCTCTTAAAAAAGCAGGGAAAAGTTTATTTGTTCAAGTGGAGTTTGCTACAAAACAAATGGTTGCAAGAAACGCAAGAAACAATACTTTGACAAGAATGGTTGATGCAAGTGGTGAGTTTTCAATAGCTTCAACGAGCTCTTTAGATAGAGTGCTTGCGTTATATAAAAAAAATCTTATAGGTTTAAGAAATACAACACTTAATTCAAGCTATGCGGCTTTAAAATTAACTGACGGTACTACAACTCTAAGCAGTTTAAGTGCTTCAAGCTTTAAAGGCTTCACCTTGAAAAACGGTGCATATTTTGGGGTGAAATTAAATGGCAATTGTACAACCGAAATAACATATATTTATGACCCATCTACCCCAGAATTAAGAAACAAAAAGAATACTTGCGGCATAATATTTATTGATATAAACGCTGAAAACAGCCCAAATCAACTGGGTTATGACCAATATATACTTGCGCTTGGTAAGCGTGGGATTAAATAGTTAATTTTTTAATTTTAGAGTATAATTGATTTATGATTGAAAGATATTCACGTGCGCAAATGGCGCATATATGGGATTTAGAGCAAAAATTTTCTTATTACTTAGATGTTGAGCTTGCAGTTATTAAAGCACAGGTTGAACTCGGAAATTTTAAAAGTAATGTTTATGACGAGATTAAAAAGCGTGCTAAGTTCGATTTAAAAAGAATAGATGAAATTGAAGCTATAACTCGTCATGATGTTATCGCATTTTTAGAATGTGTTAATGAAAATGTTGGTAGGGAGTTTTCTCCATATATTCATAAAGGCTTAACCAGTTCAGATGTTATAGACACTGCTTTTGCGCTTCAAATTAAAGATGCTTCAAAAATAATTAATGAAGATTTAGATAAGTTAACTGATGCAGTTAAAAACCTTGCTTTTAAGCACAAAAACACGGTTTGTCTTGGAAGAAGCCATGGAATTGGTGCTGAAGTTATAACTTTTGGTTTTAAATTATTAAATCTTTTAGATATGCTCTATCGTGCTAAAAAGCGTTTTAATCAGGCACTTGATGATGTTTTAGTTGGGCAAATTTCAGGTCCTGTTGGCACGTATTCTAATATTGAACCAATAGTTGAAGAAAAAACTTGTGAAATTTTAGGACTAAAACCAGCTCAAATTTCAACCCAAGTTATAGCTCGAGATAGGCACGCAAGTTATATTCAAGCAATTGCTTTAATTGGAGCTGTGATAGAAAATTTTTCAATTGAAATTCGTCATCTTCAACGTTTTGAAGTTGCTGAAATTGAAGAAGGTTTTTCAAACGGGCAAAAAGGTTCATCTGCTATGCCTCATAAGAAAAATCCAATCGCAAGCGAGAATATGTCTGGTTTAGCTAGAATTTTAAGAAGCAATACAATTGCCGCAATGGAAAATATTGCTCTTTGGCATGAAAGAGATATTTCTCATTCATCAGTAGAAAGAGTGATTTTCCCAGATTCTACCATCTTAATTGATTATATGTTGAATAGATTTTTAAATGTAGTTGAAAATCTAGTGATTAAAGAAAAAAATATGATTAATAACGCAAATAAATATGGTGGAATAATTTATTCACAAAGCTGTTTATTGAAGCTTTTAGATCATAATATGACTCGTGAAGAAGCTTATAAAGTTGTTCAAGCTGAAGCATTAGATGCATTTCATAACAATGGTGATTTTAGAGAAAATATGAAAAAACATCTTAGTGAAAATGAAATTAACGATTGTTTTAATCAAGAAAAATATCTAAAAAATATTGAAGCTATTTTTAAAAGGTTTGAATAATAAAATAAAAAAGCTCCCGATTTGGGAGCTTTTTAGTATTTAGCTTTAATTATACGTTAACTAAAGATTTTTCTTGTTCTAGTTGAAGTGTGATGGTAGTCACATCGCAAACTGAGCTTGGTCCAAAGTATTGAACAGCGCCTGGGAAAATGTAGCAATCATTTTGAGCCCATTTTTCTCTGTTTGTTTCAAGAGCTCTAAATACAGGACCATCAAGTTCAACTAATGCTTTTTTAATTACAGGTTTCATAGCGCCATGACGTCTTTCCATGTTCATCATCATAGTTAGAGGAACGCCGCCTGCAACCCATTCGGATGCTGGTTTTGTTGTATTTTTAATTGATGAAAGGTAACCAGTTAAACCTGATTGAATTAAAGCAAAAGCATTGTAGCCTAATGAATAGCAATAATCTGCATCAAAGTTAGATGGCATTGCGCATCTTCCTTCGTAGCCAAAGAAGTGAGCTTGGTCTGCAAATTTGCCGTTGTATAAGCCTTGAGCTTTCATTTCTTTTAATCTTTGTGCAATCATTTCAATTAAAAGTTTTTCAGTTTCGATTTTAGAAACTTGAACGTTTCCGTGTGGATCTCTATCCATTAATAATTGAGCTTTGATTGCAGCAGGAAGTGAATTGAATAATTTTGCGCTTGCAGCGTCTAGTTTTGAAGTAATAATTTCATATTTTTCAATTTGGTCTGATTCTTGATATGTTGCATCATTTTCTAGATGAGCCATTAAATCATTTAAACCTGCAATCATAACTTTCATTTCAGGAATAAATTCGATTAAACCTTCTGGAATTAATGCGATACCAAAGTTTTTACCTCTGTTACCACGCTCAGCAATAACATTAGCCATATAGCTAACAATTTCTTCTAAAGATTGTTTTTTAGCTTCTACTTCTTCGCCGATTAAAGTGATGTTTGGTTGAGTTTGAAGTGCAACTTCAAGGCAAACGTGAGATGCGCTACGACCCATTAATTTAATAAAGTGCCAATATTTTTTAGCTGAATTTGCGTCACGTTGGATATTTCCAATTAATTCAGCATAAGTTTTTGTAGCTGTATCAAAACCAAATGAAATTTCAATTTGGTCATTTTTTAAGTCGCCATCAATTGTTTTAGGACAACCGATAACGTTAATGCCAGTGTTATTTGCAGCCATCCATTCAGCCAATAAACAAGCGTTAGTATTAGAGTCGTCTCCGCCAATAATAACGATTGCACCAATGTTTAAGCTTTTGCAAACTTCAAGAGCTTTTTTGAATTGGTCTTCTGTTTCAAGTTTTGTTCTTCCTGAACCAATGATATCGAAGCCACCTGTGTTTCTATATTTGTTCATAATTTCATCAGTTAATTCCATATATTCGCCATCAACGATACCTGATGGACCACCCAAGAAACCATAAAGTTTATTTTCTTTGTTGGCAGTTTTAAGTGCGTCATATAAACCAGCGATAACATTGTGTCCGCCAGGAGCTTGACCACCTGATAAAATAACGCCAACATTTTTCTTTTCTGTTGATAAATCAGCGCCAGCGCTAGCAAATTTTGCGATTGGTTTACCAAAAACATTTGGGAAAAGATTTTTAATATCTTCCATATCAGCAACGGCACTTGTTGCTTCGCCAAGTGATAGTTTAACTGAATTAATACCATTAGCTAAAGCACCAGCTAATTTTGGTTGATAATTCAATCTTTCTTTTTGAAGAGGTGAAATTTCTCTCATCTTAAATCTCCTTTAAATTTAACTTGATTTAATTATGGCACAAAAAAGTTAAATTAGCATTTATTGCTTTTTTCTTTTGCCATAAAGTATAAATATTTTTCGTAAAACAAAATATTGAAATAATTTTATCAACCCTCTCCATCAATTTCAGTATAGGACTTGTAATATATATATATATATTAGAATTTCATTTGGATAAAGATACTGAAAATCATCTTTACTATACGTCATTCTGAGAGAGTGAAACGACCGAAGAATCTAATAGAATAAGCATTCTTTGTTGCAATAGATTCTTCGGCTAAAGCCTCAGAATGACAAAGTAACATAATCGTCATTCTGAGCGTCAGCGAAGAATCTAGAGGAGTTCTAATATATGAAAAAAGCTTTTACACTAGCAGAAGTTATGATTGTCTTAACTGTTATTGGTGTATTAACTGCCATTCTTTTACCTGTTGCAAGACAAAGTATGCCAGATGAAAACCTAATGAAATTTAAAAAAGCTCATAATACACTTGGAACTGTTATACGTGAACTTGTGACATCTGATAAATATTATAAAGATGGGGATTTAGGAGTAAAGCCAGATGATAGTTTGGTTGATGAAGTAAACAATCAAGATTATTTATGTAAAACCATGGCTGAAATTATAAATGCAAAAACTGTAGATTGTGTCAAGGATATGCCTGTCAATACAGATTATGGCGGTGGTTGGTCACATCAATATGATGCTAATCCTGAAGATTTTGGAAAAGAGCTTGATAAAGCATGTTTAGTATCTCAAACCCATTCTCATTCTATTGTGGATGGCAAAGGGATAATTTTAGAAAATGGAACTATATTTTACGAAACAGGCGTAAATGAGCCTTTTGGAAAAATCGATACTGATTACAATATTGGCGGCAGGCGCTTTATTACAAGACAAGTTGATCCAAAAACTGGTTTTACAGATTATTATAAAATTTTATGTATTGATATAGATGGAATAAATAAAGACGAAAATCCATTTGGATATGGAGTTAGATATGATGGAAGAATATTGGCTGGCGAAAGAGCTCTTCAATGGCTTGAAAGAGATGTTAATGAAGAATAAGAGTTTATTCTTTTAATTTGTACTTTGAAAATTGAATAAAATGTATTATTTTATACAAAACGTCACCCTGAACTTGTTTCAGGGTCTTACAAAGTTTATTTTCTTTTTAGGGCTTTCGCCCTAGTTCATTTTCTTTTTCTTTTCTCAATCGCCGATAAAAGAAAAAGAAAACGCAACC
>SUTT01000042.1 GCA_015152565.1 Cyanobacteria bacterium SIG27 | reverse complement strand
AAAAAAAAACAAAATCAAAATAAAAAAAGAACAAGAAGCAACACAAAATCTGGACAAAGCAAAAAAAACAAAAGACGAATTTGATACAAAATTAAAAGAATTAAAACAAAACAAGAAAAAATCACTCGAAAATTTCAAAAAGAAATTTCAAATTCAACTTGATAGCGCAAGAAATGAAATCAAAGAAATTGTTGATGAAATAAGAAAAGAAAAAAGTTTAAAAGTCGCAATGCGCTCATACAACAGACTAAACAAAATTGAAAACGCCATAAGGGAAGAGTTTAGTGCAAATGACGATAAATTAGCTAATAAATTTATAGATTTAAACCCAAATGAACTTAAAGTCGGACAAAATGTATTAGTTAAAAAACTTGAACAAGTTGTAATTTTAGACAGCTTGCCGGATAAAAAAGGTAATGTTGAAATTAGAATTGGAAACATTAAATCAAAAATACATATTTCAAAATTAGCTAAAACAGATAAAAAAGTTGCTCCTCATCTTAAAAAAATTCAAGTATCATTTGATAATTCAGACAACTTATTATCAAGGTTGGATCTAAGGGGAATGAGAGTTTTAGAAGCTATTGAATATTTGGATGAAAAGCTAGACAAAGCAAGTTTAAGAGGACTTGGGCAAATTACAGTTATCCATGGTTATGGTACAGGCGCATTAAAAAGTGCAGTAAATGATTATCTTAAAACTTCTCCTTATGTTTCAAAATTCCGCTACGGCGAAGAAGCCGAGGGTCGAGATGGTGTAGTTATTGTTGATTTATTATGATAGAAAAAATCAAAAAAGAATTATTGAATTTATTAGATAAAAAATATCAAGCTTTTAGCTCAAAATTAACTCCTAATGTCCATAACATTTTAGGCGTTAGATTACCACTTTTAAGAAAAATCGCTAAAAGAATTTCAAAAGAAAATTATCAAGATTTTTTCAAATTGAATGATGATGAATTTATGGAATTAACAATGCTTGAAGCCATGATTATCGGATATTTACCGATTAAAGAACAAATAAAATATATTGAAAATTTTATCCCAAAAATCAACAACTGGGCGGTTTGTGATTGCTTTTGCTCGGGGTTAAAATATTTTAAAACAAATAAAAACAAAATAATTTTTGAAAAATATTTTAATTCAGATAAAGAATATGAGCTTCGTTTTGCTTTTGTTGTTTTACTAAATTATTTTATTGATAATGATTATAATTATGTAATTGATAAGATTTCAAAATTTGATAATGAACAATATTACGCTAAAATGGCAGCTGCATGGTGCCTTTCAATTTGCATAATTAAAAACTATACTCAATGTTTGAATGACTTAAAAACGCTTAAAATTCATCCTTGGGTCTTTAAAAAGGGAATAACAAAAGCAATTGAATCATTAAGGCTAGACAAACTTCAAAAAGAAGAATTGAAAAAGCTAAGAAATCAATCTTCTTCTTGAACATCGGAATTTAGCGCCCATAAGAGTGCTGCAAGCCAACCTAAAAAAGTCCAGCCAAACATAATTGTTAAAATGGTTATCGGTATAATATCGCAATGCTTTCTAATATATGCCACAATTACAGGAATAAAATATACAGCTAACCCCATAAATAGCATAATTGCACAAGAGAATAATATTGCAAATAATATTAATATACTAAGTTCCATATTTTAATTATAATACAATTTTTTGTTATTTCTATTAGACTACATTCCCATTTCTTGCATAATCGCAGAGCCAATCATTCCAAGTCCAGATGTTGGTTTGCCTAAAAATACAACACATCTATATGCTCCGCCTGCTGCTTCTTCGTTTTTGCTTGCCATTTCATTACATTTTTCTTCCGAACCCTCTGTTCCAGATTCATCTAAATCAGGACAAACATTAACGCTATCTTTACAGCCACCGCATACAAAAGTATGAGCGCATTTTTCGCTTAATTTAAAGCCATTATTTGAACAAACCTTAGCTCCATAAAAACCTTTAGGTCCATGCGCCATACAATCCGCTTCAATTGTGGAGCGTCCTGCCGCCATTGTTTGTGCGCTCGTTGCTTTTTCTGCATTTGTAACCCTATAAATATTATTCGTAATAATTTCAGTATCAAGAGCTAAATTTGCTTTTTTATTGCTGCCACTTGCGTCAAATTTATCATTGCAATATGGACTTAAAGGAAATTGAAATAATGTTCCATCAGATTTAGTTATAGCATCTTTTGTTCTATCTGTATCACAATTTACAGGGAAAATCATACCATTAGCATTGTCACCATTATGTGTTTTTCCCTTAAAAATTCTAATCGGAAATCTATCTACGCCAACTTTGTTAGATCCGCCCTCGCCATCAATATCAATGACAACATTTTTATAATCTAAACCTTCGTATGCTTCTTCCCATTTTGTACCAAAACCTTGAAAAGTTACACCATTAGTAAATGTAAAATTAACTGTTGCATCTTTAGAATTACTATATTTTTTAGTACAATCAGGAGAACCTTTTAAGGTAAAATTATCAACTAAATGCAAACAATACCAATCATCTGTAACTGACGCACTGTCATCTGAGTCTTTTGCGGCGCCTGGATAAAGATTATAGTCATTTGCCTCTAAAATTGCAACATTTCCAAGATTTAAATTCCTTAAAGCAGCATACACAAATATTCTAGCCTTATTAATATTATTATTTTTAGTCACCGACATCGAAATTGCACTTAAAATGATTATCACTATAACTGCAATTGTTAATTCTGCCATTGTCCAAGCTTTTAATTTCATATATATTCCTTTCGTAGTGAAATTTTATTTCTTTTTCAACTCAATAGCGCAATAATAATCATGGTAACAAGCAGTTGTCCAATGATAACCTCTTGTTTCGCAAAATTCCATTGCCCCAATTAATTCTCCGCCAAATGCCATGCAGTCAGCTCTTAAAAAAGTGACATTTTTTGCAATATATCTCGATTCGCCCTTTTTTCCTCCAACTTGGAAGATGCTAAAACTAAAAGGGATTTTTGAATCCATAAAATTAATATCAATGCCAGCAGTACAAATTGGAGAATAATCCAATTCATAATCACGCTGGTCAGAAGCTTTGCAATTTACGGGAGAAATCATTCCACCCATTCTGCCAGACGAATATATTCTAATAGGAGCTCTGTCGACACTAAGAGTATTTTCACCTTTTTCTCCATTTACATCAATTATAATATCTTTAATTAAACCGCCATCACCATTACGAGGTCTATTTTCAAAGCCATGTAATGTTATACCTTTTGGCAATTTAATATTTCCTTGAGCACTAATAACTCCCACATTACAAGAACCAAGATTGTCGTATTTATCTTTTAATGCTTCACACAATGGGTCATTATCTTGCGTCAAAGATTCGTAAACATATCCTTTTTGTTTATATAATTCCGTAAGCTCACTTTGAATTAATTGATATGCATATTTTGAATTTTTAATATACAATTTTTCTTCTGGTTTATATATATCAAAATATGCCCATTTAAAAAACCAAAGAACTAAAATAATCCCAATTGCATAACCAACAGCACGAGCTATTCTTAAAATGCTTTCTAATTCTTTTTGTTTTTTCTTTCTGATTTGATATGGGCTAGACATTCTTCATAATTCCTAAAATGTGCAAAAGGTTGAATTTTCAACTTTGTTGCGGTAACGTCTAATACTGTTTCATTTTTAATGGTTATAATTTTAATATTACTTCCAATTGATGATAACACGGCACTTGAGCCTAAAGCATCATACGGAATTATTAAATATTTAATATTATCTTTTGTAATTTTTTCACACATTCCGATTTTAGGAGCAATTGAAAGCCCTTGCATAACGCAAGGAAGATAAGTTGAACTAATTAATTCAGAAGCAACTTTAGGATTTTCAATTTTTTGAGATATATCAATATCAAAAAACGCCGGAGCATGGGCTGTTGGAATATTAAATTCTTTTGCTATTAAATGAGAAATAACCGCCTCAATTCCTCCAATTGGGTCAATGCCATTACCAGATGAATAATTTTCATCTTCTGAGTCTTCTTTAAAATAACAAATAACAGCAATTGCTTGCGCTCCTTTTTTGATTAAATTTGAAGCAGCCCTTAAAAGAGTGTCGGGATTTTTTAATTTACCAACGGAAACACCATTTTGAACTTCTAATTCAACTCCAACAGGAGATGTTGTATATTCAATTGCTACTGTTTCAATTCCTTGAACCATTTTAAGAGCTGAAATTGTATTTAAGTGAACATTAATTACATTTTGAGGAATATCGCAATCAAAAATAACCCCGATTTTATTTGTTTCATAAGATTTTTTGGGAGTAAACGAAATTTTTCCTTTTAAAAATTCATCAAATAAATATCCTTCAAGATAGCTCATATCATAATTAATAGCACTCAAAATTCCACCATTTACAGCATTTGGATTTATTACAACATGGAAATTTTTTGCAAATTCTCGAGCAATATAGCCAAAATCACCAGCATATCCACCAATATCAGCTCCAATTCCTGTTGGAATGGAAATTGCAATAACGGGTTTATCCATCTTAATAACCCCTTGCTAATCTTAAAAACATTGTATCTAAAATAATTTTATCAGACATATTTGCCCTATTTTGCTTAATTGCATCATTTATTATTTTTATATCTTGATTAATTTTAAGGGTCATTTGTGGATTTTGTTTCAATAAATCTTTTAGATATTCAAGAATTTTATTCAAAACCAATTCAAGTTTTATTTCATTTTCTTTAATATATTTTTGAATATTATCTGAAATGTCAAATGTAGTTTTATAATCAATATTTGGATAAGACGAAATTAGAGGCAAAATATCACCATAATCGAGCTTTTCTTTTAAACCACTCAATTTAAAGATTTGACAACGAGAAACAATAGTAGGTAAAATCTCTTCCCTTGATTTTGTTAAAAATACAAACGTTGTTCTTTGAGGCGGTTCTTCAATTGATTTTAAAAGAGCATTTGGAGTTGTCGTATGAAACGTTGAATAATTTAGAGGTTTAATTTCAAAATTAATATCTGTTGAATAATTTAAATCTTGAAATATTTTAAGCTCAAAAGGGTCATATTCTTTTTCGCCTGATGAAAAGAAAATAAAAAACCTATGATAATCAGATGATAACAACAAACTTTTTTCAACTTCACGAGCTTGCTTAGCTGAAATTACAGTTTTTGATTCATCACCCTCTCCCTTAAAATGAATTTCGCTAACATTATTTATTGCAGGATGCGAATGAGTTCTAATCCATTTACAGTTAATGCAATCACAATCAATGCTTCTATCTTTTTCACAATTTAAAATTCGGGCTAATTCAAGTGCAAAAAGATATTGTGTTTTAGTATCCGCTCCTTCAAAAATCAAAGCTTGCGGGAACTTTCTTTTGTTTTCAAAAACAAGATTTAATAACTCTAAAAAGTAATTATGTGCAAATTCAAATTTTTCCTTAAAAAGAGGGTTTAGCAATTTTCACCTCCTAAAAAAGCTATCTCATAAGCTGTCATCGGGTCTTTTATAGTACCTGTTTTTAGGTTGTATTCAGCATTTGATAGATTAATTTTTAAATTGATTAAATCTTCAAGATTTACTCTAGCCAACTTTTCAATATTTTTCTTTAAAACAAACTCGTTTTGATTTAGCTTAATCGCAAGGTCAAATGTTGACATAGAACCTGCATAGAGCTTTGTTTTTAAAAGATTTGTTATTGTAGTTTGCAAAAATGCTAAAGAGGGTAGAAAATGTTCTTTTTGAAGAATTTCATTGATTAATTGCATAACATCTGCCCATTTTTTAGCTAAAATTAAATCAACTAGACTAAAAATATCGCTATTTGAAGATACAACATCTTTTATCATCTGTTCTGTTATCGTGTTTTGTGGATGGGCATATAGCTTCAATTTTTCTAGTTGAACTGAAATATCACGAAGCGATGAACCTACCGTTTGAATTAATAAAGAGCTTTCCTGTTGTCCGATTTTCAAACCCAACTCATCAGCCATTTTTTTAATTATTGGAATTAATTTATATTCTTCATAACTTCTATAGCTAGGGAATTCCTCGGGTTTTGTTAGTTTAATTAATTCTTTGTATAGTTTTTTTCTTGAATCTGGTTTTTTCTTTTCACCTCTTGGGGTAGGGCAAATTAAAATCAAATGAACTCTATCTGAAACATTATTTAATCCGTTAACAAGTTCCGCCACTTGCTTATCGTCAAGTTTTTCTTTTGATTTTGTTTCAAGAAAATATTTTTGACATTTAATTTGAATAACAATATCGCCAAACATCATAGCATTTGTTCTAATCAATTCAGAAAATGCTGAAAAATTAGGATTGTCAACGGCTCTATAGTTAAGCTCGTTGACATCATCTCCTAATATTTCTTTTTTTATTTTATTTGTGGCTTTTTCGATTAAAAAATCTTCATCGCCCCATAAAAAATGAATTGGCAATATTTTTCCTTTTAAAATTAACTGTTGATTAATAAACTTGCGCCAATCACACCTGCGGTATTTGCTAATTGCGCAGGTACAACTTGTACAGTAGAACCTTGAATTGGCATAGCTCTATCAATAATTGTTTCTTTAATTGGATTTAATAAAATATCACCAGCATCAGCTACACCACCACCGATAATAATTTTTTCAGGATTTAAAAGGTTAATAACAGAAGCTAAACCAGTACCGATGATTTTACCCATTTGTTTAAAGATTTGAATTGAAACAGCATCTCCCTGTAATGCTGCTTGAGCTACAATGTAAGGAGTGATAATACCATCAGTTGCCATTTCTTTGTATTTAGCAGATTTTCCGCCACTAATGTATTCTTTTGCCATAGTAACAATTGCAGGACCTGATGCATAAGCTTCAAAACAACCATAATCTCCGCAACCACATAAAGGTCCACCTGTCATATCCATTTTAATATGTCCGATTTCACCAGCTGCATTACTTGCACCACGAACTAATTTGCCGTTTAATACAATGCCAGAACCAATACCAGTTCCCACTGTAATACAAATTAAATTTTCGCAGCCTTTGCCGGCACCGAAGTTTAGCTCACCCAACGCAGCACATCTAACATCATTATCTAGGCGAGTTGGAATAGAAAATTCATCTTCAATGATTTTTGCTAATGGAATATTAACCCAACCAGGGATGTTTGGAAGATTTTTAACAATTCCAGCTTTATAGTCAATTTGCCCTGGAAGCCCAAAACCGATTGCTTCAATTGTTTTAGCGTCTTCGCCGGTTTCTTGCATTAATTCTTTAATAGCTTGTTTTATATTATTAACACCTGCTTCATAACCCATTTCAGCACGAGTTGGAACAGTGTTTGAATAAATAATTTTTCCATCAAAATCTACTAACGCAATTTTAACGTTAGTTCCACCTATATCTACCCCAATTCTATACTTTTTCATTCTTCCTCCTTTTTATATAGATATAGTTTAATTTTAGCACGAATAAAAATCATGGAAAAAACGAATATTTTAATACCAATCATCTACATTTTCATTATCAAAAACTTCACCTTGCCATGAGTCTGCTAGATAAAAAACTTCCATTTTATCTTCATCTTTGGTTTTATCAAAAGAATATTCCCCATCATCCCAACCATCAAAAACATCCATATAAATTTCTTCACAATCTATTTTGCCAAGAAGATTGGCTTTTTCTAGTTCAATTGCATACAACTCTTCATCATATACATCGTTGTAACTTGTTCCCATAGCAATTTGGATGTTGCGATTTGAAATTTCTCTACAAAGATTAATACAATAGGCTGTAATTTGGTTTAATAATTTATCAGAAGCTTTATCAGACATTTTATGTTTATTAGCTATTTCAATATTATCAATTACAAAAATAGGCTCATCAAATTCATTAGTTATAAAATAACAAAGTGCGTTTCCTATTGTCTCACCTGTTGAATTGTCAATAAGCTCTATCATATTAAAAGCAGTGTTTAATAGATAATGCGGCATAGCGGAGCTATTTTCACCATCCAAGGATATGCAGCAAGTTGAATAGTTTCCTTGGAATATGTCATGGATTGGATTTCTGTCCCACATTTTAATTGTTAAATCAATTGGTTTTTCTTTTCTTTTAGTTTCGCATTGAGAAATGTCTTTCAATCTTTGTTCTAGGTGATTTTTAATAGTTAAAGTCAACTGTGCATTTTTCTTTTTATCGGGATTTTCTAGATTTGCTTGAGCTCGAGAAAAAATATTCCTATCTAAAAGTTCAAACATATTTTTTGCAAAAACAGCAAGCGTTTGCTTGTTTTTAGAATATTTTTCATTAATTTTAAATTCACCATCAACGATACAATCACTAAAATGTTTATCAATAAACCCCCTGGCTGGCGTTTTCCTTAAAGTCTTAATATCTTCTTCGATTTGAGAAACAATCTGAGCCAATCTTTCTTCATTTAAATCAATATATTTAAACTGAACTTCGCAATTTTTAGGAGGATTGAACCATTTATCATAATCTAAACCACTTTTTATAAACAATTCTTTTGTGGTCGAATTTGCAATACCATATTCATTATCATCAGAAATTAAAGTTTTAAAATCAATACCAGAATTAGCAAATTTAATTAACTGATTCAAAGCACTATCACTTTCTTCTGTTTCCATTTGTTGTTTTAAAATAGCCAAAAGTGGAATATATTCTAAATTCCATCTTTCTAGTGTTTCTTTTGGAATTTTATCAATTTCATCTTGGCTCATCCCGCAAGATAAAAACGTTTCGTTCAATAAAAATCTTTTTAGCTCTTCCAGATCAATTTTTTCATCTTTTATTTTTTCTTCAATTTTACTTATTTTAGTATTACAAGCGCTAAAAGCACATACAATATCAAACAAAGATAATCTTTCATTAGGTGAAAATTCCCTATCATCAATATTTTTCAAATTTAAAAGTTTTTCTAAAAGCGAAACATACTCGCAATCCAATTTGTCATACATATCCATAAATTCGTCAACTACTTCAATTCTTTTTCTGAAAAGTTGCTCCATCGCATTTTGTTTAAATAGATTAGACAATAAAACCAATTGATTAAATTTTGTTTCTATAAATTCATTAATTTCTTTTTGTGCTTCTTCTTTGGAATCTGCTTCACCGTTAATATATATTTCAGGATTTGCCATCAATTTTCTATAAACAGCACCAAATTCTTTTGAGCCATTATAAAAATCATTATTATCAGAAGAAAAATGCAACATAGATAAAGAAGAGATGTCCCCTAAAAGAAAGGCTCTTAATTCTTTGGGATAATCAGGATGATCTTTTAAAAATTTCAAGCCAATTTCCGCCCAACCGCTGCCCGAAATAGTATTTTTAATAATATAGCTCAATTCTTCTGCTGCAAAATCCTCTTGCCCAATAATAGCCTTATACGCTTTAATTTTTTCTTGCGCACAATATTTTGTAGTTATAACACTTCCAAACGCAGAATTAATTTGTTCTAAATTAAATTTACCATCTTGCTCAAAAAACTGATAAAATTCTCTTAGAAAACTTTCGTTTTCAGCGTTAACCAACGTTAAAGCATCTTCAATATCTACTTTTGGATTATTGGGATTGTTTGATAAATATCTATAAAAGCCTTGTATAGCATTTGCATTTTTTTTATTTTCTGCATGGTTTAATAAACACAAAAAATTTCCTCTTGGAAAATCCTTATCTTCTAAAAGTTCAATTGCTAAATCACAATTATAAGGATTAAGTGCTAAAATTGCGTCAGCTTTGTGTTCTTTAAATTCTTCATTTTCGTCTTGCGCAATTTTAGCAGCCGCTACGCAATTAAACATTTTTATTTTAGATAAAACTTTATCAATTCTTGGTCTTGGTACTTTACTTTTTAAAAGCCCCTCTTTAACTTCATTATATTTTTGTCGAAATTCCTCATCTGATAAACAACCCTTAAAAGAAATATTATAATTTTTAAGAGCACATGAAACAGCATACGAAAATGAAAAATCGTTTTTATAATTTCTTTCTAATTTTTCATTATTTTTCTTTTGTATTTGAAAAGCTGATATATTTTTAATGGGGGAAATTTTCATAATCTATAGTTATAAAACTGCTAAATTAATTTTGTTGCGCATTTAAAAGCCCTCTAAAAGAGGGCTTTTAATCTATGCATATAATTTATCAGCTTCTTTAGTTGTCATTGGTCCATTTTGTTCTAAAACGTGAGCATAATGTTCCAGTTTACTAATTAAATGTTGTGGACCATGTTTTGCTTTTAAGGCTTTTGCTAGTGCATCAGCATAATTTAAGCCTTTACCTTGTCTTAGTGCTTTATGATAAGTTTCTTCGTAGTTGTTTCCTGTTCTATATTCCCAATTGCCTAGAGTTGTGTTTGGAGTATTGATACGTTTAGTTGAACCAAAAATATCACTAATTGTTGCAAATTGATTTTTTGTAGTAAACATTTCTGCAAACATTGCTTTCAACCTTGCTTTTGGACTTTGTTTTAGTTCTTGTTCATTTAATCTTAAATCTTTTGCAAATAACCCTGCTCTATCTGGATTTTGAGCTTGTTCAATTGCAGTTATATCATCATGGGTACCAGGACCAAACGTATAATCCCCTGGGCGCATATTTTGATATTTGCTATCTGGAGCATAAGATTCGTAATATTTAACTCTGCCCCAGCCATCATTTGCATATCTTGAAATGTGGATTAAAGTCATACCTGTATTTTTAACAGCATCAAGTGAATCATAAGAATTACCACCCAATAATTCTAAGAAAATTTGATTATGCGGAATGCCGTTATCATCTGCTGCTTTTAAGATGATATTTTTCATGATAAATTCGCCGTGGTTTGGAACTTGTGGTTGATGTTTAACTGCATTGCCTAGTTTATTACCATTGTTATCAAAAACATTATTCCCATGTCTATCTTTTTGTGGTTCACAAACTAATGGTTTAACATATTGCCAAGCAGCGTCAATTCTTGCGCCATCATATCTTTTAAAGAACAAGTTAAATTTATTATATAAAAGTTTTCCTGCTTCGCCATTTAATTTAGAGAAATCAATCGCAGGTGACCAGCAAGAATATTTTTCATCACCTATATCACAGCCAAATTCATAAGTTTTAGAAAACGCTGATTTATGAGCCCAAAAATCTTTTTGAGAAAAACCAATTTGAGAATCGCCATAAATTTTAATGCCTTGTTGATTGAATTTTGCTTTTGATTCTTTTTGTTGTTTATCTGCAATAAATTGTACAAATTTATTATATTCAACAATATTCAAACCTGTTTCTTCATCGTTTACTTGTTTTAATTCATAAATTCTTTGACTATCTCCTTGTGGCGTAGCAAAAACATTTTGATCTCTATAAGACCATTTTGATACATCAGGCGTACCGTTTGCAACTGCTGCCGCTTCAAATAAAGCATCACGCTCTAGCCAATAAGCATTTTCTTTTTGAAATTGTTCAAATTCTTGCTTTAAAGGATTTGTAGGTTCTAAAAGTTCAAAGCGAGAAAAGGCAATTTTAAGCATTTTATCTTGACCATATTCAGAAAATACATTTCCATAGTCAACTTTGTTTGAATCTTTTACATTTTTAAAGTAAGGGTCAGAAAATTCCCAAGAAGTTAATAGTTTTCCATATTCTTCGTTTTTTAATTTTGTTAAATCAATTAAGTGGCTTCCAAGTGAAAAATTGGTTCCAGAATAAGGTGAGCGAACATAGTTTGAAATTTCACCCTGTGGACCTAATTGAATTGAATTAACACCACACATTGTTTTTAACATTGAAGCTAGTTCTTGTGCGTCAGCTGAAAAACTAGTCCCAATACCAGTATCATGTTCTTTAGTCGGAACACTAAAATCAAAAATAGTTGCAGTAGTTTTATCTAATCTTAAAGCTTGACGAGCTTGCGAAGTAATTTGTTCAAAATCTTTTTTTTCGTTAGTTGTTAGCGCACGACCGAAAGCTAAATTTGAATTTAATGAATTAATTATCATACCTTACCCCTAATTTACACAATCTATTTCTACAACGTTCGTAAATAAATTTTTTTTCCTAACAAGTTTCCAAATTTTAACATAAACATTGAAAAAATAAAATTACTTTAAAGCATGGCAATTTTTTTCTTTAGATGTTTTATATAATTATGCAAATAACAAATTCAACAACAAATTTTACTTCAAGAAATATTGATATTAGACGTGCAGACGATATTGTGCGTCATGCCAATAGAGTTATACCTGCCTTCAATCCAAACTATGCAGCTGAAAATTGGAAAATTTTTCAAAAAAGCCCACTCAAAAAATTCTATTTTGAAGAAAAATTTAAAAAATTAATTTTTGCAATGCGAAATCAATATCACTCATATTCAGAACAACATCCTACTTTTTACCTTGATTTATTTGACAAAGTTAAATCAAGAAAGATTTGTAATTGCAATGAAAAAGCATTTATAACGCTTGGAACTTTATTTGCAAATGGTTATGATAACGCTATGAAAATCGGATTAGAAATGGAAATTGGAGCCTACGACAAAACAAGCGGAAAATGTATCGCAACAAAGATTATTCCAATTGACCACACAACAGTTTTATCTACCATGAACAACCCGAATAGGGTAGAAATTAATAAAACGGTTGTTCTGGATGGTTGGCTTAATAAAGCAATGACAGTTTCTGAAGCCAAAAAAGAATATGAAAGATTTGTTCCAAAAAGAAAAATCGAAGCAGCCATTCAAGAACTTCAAGATGAATTAAGAGCATCATCAAGGATGCCGTTACAAAATCGTTTTGCAAGAAACGCCAACTCTCAAAACCCACTAGATAAATATGAATTTAGAAAAAGTATCGAATTTTTAGAAGATATAAGATTTAAAGATGAAAAAGCACACGATTTTGGACAAGAAGTTTTAAGAAAATATCCTCAAATTAAATTAAATCAGCTAATCTAATTGTAAATTTTTCTTAATAAACAAGAATAATTCCTTAAGTTTCCTTCTTAAATATCCGTTACCATTAAAAAACATGAAAAAAATAAGGAGTTGGCATGGGAATAAGAACGAACTCTGTTGATTTAGGTGCAATTAGTTCATCATTGGAAGCAAGAAGCAGTGATATAACAAGTCAAATAACAAAAGCGCAAGGCATGTTTAAAGTTGTTGACTCTGGGTTTGATGGACTTGATGCTGATTATCTTGATGATGGAATTTTTAACAGTTCAAAAGGAAATATCCTAGCTAAGAGCACTTTAACCATGGATAAAATCCTTGAAATGTCAGAAGAAGATATTGAAAAGCTTTTAAAAACAGCAGAAAGTTCAGACGAAGTTCAAGAAGCTATTCAAAAACAAAAACAACTCTATTCTCAATATGTTCAACAATTTAAAGCATTACAAGATGAAATTAAAAACATTGAATCTCAAATGAAAACTCTTGTAGCTCAAGTTGAACATGCTCAAACAGAACAAAAAGAAGCACAAGATAATTTAGCTGACGCTCAAAAAGACGAAAAAGCAGCACAAAATGCTTATGAAAAAGCAATAAAAGAAGATGCCAGTGCTAATGAGCAAGCTCAAAATGAAGCGTACAAAAAAGCACAAAAAGAATATGATGCACAAGATTTTTCGAGTGAAAATGTGCTTGATTTTAATATATTCTACGAAAATCAAATGGATGACGTTTCAACAACAAATTCAGCAACATCAAGTGCTCAAACAGTGCTTGACGACGCAGCAAGCGGAGTAAACAATGCTCAAAAGAAATTTGACAATCAAACAATGGCAGTTAATAGATTACAAAATAATTTATTAAATCTTGAAACTGAACACAAAAACAAACAAAGCCAAATGACAGGTTTAACAAACAATATTCAACAAGTTCAAACAGAACTTGGTGCACTAGAACAAAAAGCAGCAGATGTTGCGTTTATTGAAAATAACAAGGAAGCGCTCCAAAATATTGCATACAATAAAAACCCGGAAGTAATTGCAACAAGAGAAGCAAATGGAGTAGTTTTTGCAAAAACAGAAAGTGGAAATACCAATCCAACAGCACTCAACTTAAAAGAAATGATAAATTCACAAGAACTTGCTCTTGTTGAAAAATACAATATCGATTTAGATGAAGTGGTTGAAAAAGATGGAAAATATTATCCAAAATATTTTATTGCTAAAGGAAAAGGTGATGATAAATTCCATATTTATCAAAGATCGTATACTTTAAATAATGAACAACTAGCAAAATTACCTGCTTCAGGTGGTGGTCCCGCTTGGATACAAGATAATATAAGTATATGCATTGCAAGATTTTATGATTGTGTTCCAAACTGGGATATGTGCGACAATGGTAATGGATATTTAACTGTTCTTGCAGAATCTGACACATGTAAAGAAAATCATAACGAAATTTATTACACAACAAATTCAGATGATTTAAGCAAAGCTATATTTGGAAATTCTTTCAAAAATTATTCTACTATTTCTCCTCTATCTTTTGACCTCAACAATGATGGTGTGAAAACATCTCAATCTGTAATCAATTTTGATATTGATGGTGATGGATTTATGGATAGAATCAATGATTCAGCCGACGCTGTATTGGTTTTTGATGGTGATGGCGACGGAATATCTGGTGAAGATGGCTCAGAATGCTTTGGAGATAACACAGATATTGATGGTGATAATAAAAAAGATGGTTATAAAGATGGGTTTGCAGCCTTAAAAGCTTTAGCTAAAAAAGAAGGTCTAATTAATGGATTAGATGATAATATGCTTGATGAAAATGATATTAGATTTTTAGAAGAAACTAAAGGTTTTAAAATTAAAGCTAATGGATATAACTCTGAAGCTCAATCATTACTTGATTTAGGAATTACACAAATAAATTTAGCTCAAACAGAAGAAACAACATTAATTAATAACTTTGATAATAGAGGTAATCAATTAATGAAACAAGAGGGTGCAACGTTTATTCAAAATGGCGAAGAAAAAGAATATGCCGACATTTGGCATAAGAAGAAATAATTTATATACACACAATGTCATTTAAATAAGGCTCAAGATTGATAATTTTATCTATTGAGCCATTATTTTTTATTTCATACTTTTTATCAGATGAAATTAAAATCATATTTGTAACGTCATACACAATTTCATCTAAATTAAAAAATGTTTTATAAAAGATTTTATTTGATGTTTCGCCACTATAAACATCAACTTGGTTAAAATTTTGACGGTATAAATCAATTAAATTAAGAGCAAATTTATTTTTTTTGTTTAAAATATCTCTACTGGATGGCATATTAGCAACAAAAATTCCATCTTTCTTAAGACATTTTTTAATTAAAGAAAGATATTCACCACCGCAAAATCTTTCGTCAATCCCCTCATCCCCAGCAACATCAACTATAATTAAATCATATTTTTTCTTGGTTGTTTTAAGATAAATTATCGCATCTGAAGATAGAAATTTTGTTTTTCATTTTCTTTAAAGTTAAAATATTGTTTTGCTATTGAAAATATATTTTCTTCAATATCAACTATATCAATATTTTTAATAGGTAAAATTTGCTCTAATTGATTAATTAAAATCCCTGAACCAAATCCAACAAGAAGAATGTTTTGAATATTTTTATTCATTAAAGCAGGAATTAAAAAATAGTTTATATAAGGCAAATTTCCTTTATAGTAAGGGGTTTTAATATATCCTGCCTGATAGGTGTCATCGTATTTTAAAAATCTTCCAACGGAGCTTTCAGCAATTGAAACTGTATGAAAATCGGAGTCAAATTCAGCAAGAATTGTTTCTTGTATTTCATTGTTTTCAAGCTTTTTAATGAGCTCTTTTTTAGGTTTATGAATTTCAAGTTCTGATGGAATTATTGTCATAAATATATAATAACTTACCGATGGCCACTCTGCCAAGTAAAAAGTTTGATTATCTTTTTGCGAGAGGGCAAGACAAGGTCTTGCCCTGGACATCTTTCTCGTATTTTAATTATGGAATAAGAGATAAAAATTTGCCGACGCCCTAAATTTTCTTGCTGAGCTTTTGCGAAGCTTAGAAAATGGAAGTGCCCTTGGGGTACGCCCTAAATTTTCTTGCTGAGCTTTTGCGAAGCTTAGAAAATGGAAGT
>SUTT01000001.1 GCA_015152565.1 Cyanobacteria bacterium SIG27 | reverse complement strand
GATTATCTAGAAATATGAATGACCATTATGCACTAAGTGCTTTTTTAGGCAAGTTAGATATAGATATTCTATCAGCTACAGAAAATAACCAAAATGATGCAGTTGGTAAACTAACAAGAAATATGTTACAAGCTTTTTCACAATTTGAAAATGACCAAAAGTCTGAACGTGTAATAGCAGGTATGAAACAAGCTTTAATAGAAGGTAAATGGCTATGGCGTGCACCATTAGGTTATAAATTAATAGATGGTGAATTACTAATAGATGAAGAAAAAGCACCTATGGTTAGAAAAATCTTTGAATTGTACGCAAGCGGTTTATATAAACATTCTTGTATTAATAAATACATTAAAAAGCATTATAACTATGAAATACCAACTGTTAGTTTATATTCAATGCTTAAAAACTTGGTATATTGCGGAAAAATGTATTGCCCTTCATTGCATAAAGAAGTAGTTAAAGGAAAATTTGAAGCAATAGTATCAGATGAATTATTTGCAAAAGTTCAATCTATGCTTGGTGGTAATAGATTTCAAGCTTTAACTAATCGAATAAATAGTGCAGAATTTCCATTGAGACAGTTTGTGTTGTGCCCGTTTTGTGGCACTCCACTAACTGCAAGTAAATCAACTGGTAGTAAAAATAAAAAATATGCTTACTATCATTGTTATAATTCTAGCTGCAAAACAAAAGCAAGAATTCCTAAGAATACGCTTGAAAAGATGTTTATAGAGTTTTTAAGCACAGTAAAACCAAATAAAGAGTGTATTGAAACGGTTAAAAAGTCTTTAAAAGAGCAATATAGCTCTATAAGTAAAGAATTCAATAAAAATCATAATGATTTAACTAAAAAATTAACTGAATTAAAATCAACAAAAGATAAACTAGTTGATTTATACATTCAAGGTAAAATTGATGATGGTATATATCAATCTAAACTTGATTCAATTAAAAAAGAAGAAAATGAAATTAGTATAACAATTAATGAACTTAAAACTCCAAAAGCTAATTTTAATTCTTGTTTAGATTATGTTTTGAACTCATTAGAAAACCTTGAAAACCTATGGTTAGACAATGATTTAGAAACAAAACAAAAATTACAAAAGCTAATTTTTCCAAGCGGTTTAATATATGAAGAAACTGGTTTTCGAACTGGTTCAAACCCTTGGTTTGACATTAAAAAAGGAGCCTTAATGGCTCCTATATTTTATATGGTACCCCCAAGGGAATTCGAATCCCTGTCTACACCGTGAAAGGGTGTTGTCCTAGGCCTCTAGACGATGGGGGCCTATTTACTTTCTTTCAGAGAAAACAAACAAACCGATAATATCGTTTAATTTGTTTAGTTGTTTTTGATAGCTTGCAGCTTGTTTTTCAAGAGTTCTAATATTACTTTTATATTCTTGAATTGTATAGTTGCAATCTTTAATTGAACTATTCAAGCAATCTCTTACTCTTTGAGCATCTTGAAGAACTGTCTTCATTGGAATACCAAGAGCTTCAATTGTTTGACGGATAATTTGAGCACCAGTTTGTCTTGGAACTCCTGTTGGAAGTTGTGAAATTAATCTTTTCAAAACGTTGATATTGTTTGGCATTTCAAATTCTTCAATATCTTCATCGTTTTCAATAGATAATTTCATATCTGGATCTGCAGCAACTTCTTCCTTATTAACAGAAAAAATTGGTTGATATTCTTTTGAGTTTGAACCAAAATCAAAAGCATCTACTTCTGCTTCATCCTCAAATGAATCTAAAGAAACATCTTCATTATCAGCAAATTCTTCTATTGAATTATCATTATCCAACTCAGTCGCTGCTTCAAAATCTTGTTGCTTTAGTGCGTCCACTATTTTTTTACCCATATTCTTTGGTAATTCATTTTCTTGCATTAAGCAACTCCTTCTACTTTGCCTCGACCGACACTGTAATATTATAAAACCAAAAAAATATTTTTTTGTCAAACTCATTTTTTAAATTAACTTAAAATAAATTAATATATTGAGTGTAAATATCACCTTTAAAGCTATGTTCTATTTATCATTTTTACAAATTCATCTTTTACATTTCCAACTATAACAGGCTCATTTGCGCTCATTGTGTCGCTTGTATCAATATTTTCAATCTCGTAATTTAGCACATTATCATCAACCTGATTATTTAAAAAATGAATAAGCGTTTTGTTGCAATAAAGTTCTTTTCTCCATTTATGTAGCAGTTTTGAAGAATATTTTTCATCATTTGTAATATTGCTTAAAGAATTAAACGCATATTCAAGCAAAACATCCTTAGGCTTTTTGCCTTTTGCCAATTCTAAAAGTATTTTTCTTTTGATTTTTTTAGAAAAACTTACTCTTTGATTATTTAACTTTACATCTTGCTTTTTCATTTAAAAATATTCTAACATAAAGCGCTAAGACGTTTAATTTCGCCCAAGGTTAATTCTTCAATATTTAAATTAGCCCTCAAGGAATTGTCTGCTTGCTCACGTGTTAAAATTCCGCCTTTTTGCTTTAAATAAAGCGCATATTTTTTTGCTGTTTCGTACAATTTTAAATATTGCGAAGATGTACCATCCATCTCCATTCTGAAAGCTTTAACATCTGCTGCATTATAACCAACTCCATCTTGAAGCGCTCTATGATAATTTGCCTCATATTGGCGCTCTAGACGTGTTTTATAATCATGAGTTGAATCGGTTCCATGGTAATCAACTTTTTCACTTCTTCCAAACAAATCTGTATGCATTATAAAACTATGTTTTGCAAGGTCAATTTCAGCAAAGCGCCCACGAGTATATTTTTGTATATGTTCTTTCGGATTTTCATCATCCTTAAATTCTCTCCAGCCGTCAGGATGACCATCCTGAGGACGTCTATTAAATACTCTTTGTAGCGCTCCAACCTGTTCAGATGATTTATCTTTATTTTTAGCACATCTCAAAACGCCCTCTTTATCGTGGTTATTTGTACCAATTATAAAATCATCATCACCTAAACCAATGTTATATTTAAAAAATGGTAAGCTTCCCCAACCAATATTAGCATTGTCATTTTTTTCTTCTTCTGTTGTTAAAATTGCAAGCCCTTTAACTTTGTCTAACTTGCTTTTATTTTCCCAAAGATTAAAGTCCATACCGCTTGCGTCGCACTCATACATCAATTTTCTTTGGTCAAAATCTTCTCCTTTGATTTCTCGTGCAACTTGCTCGATAAAATCAGTGATTTTTGTTCCAGCATTAATTCTTATCATTCGATTATCACCAAAATGAAAAGCAGGATTCATATAAGCCCAACCAACATCAAAACGAATTGAATCGTAGTTTGCTAAGTTATGAGCAATTTTTGCTCTAAATAGTTTATGGGCTGCACTATCCTGTTTATGAATTAAATCAAGATAATTAATTGCGTCTATTCCCCAGCCAAGCTGTGCTGTTCTTCCCCATTCGTCTTTTAAAAATGCATCTGGGAAAACTTGCTCTTCAACCCAAGAAAAAGTAATTGCACAATCTGAAGCTAAATCCATTCCAAGAGCATTAATTTCTTTTTTAGCATCCGAGAGAGCTTTATGAGCCAAAAATTGTTTAAATTTAAAAAATTCGATTTCGTTTTTATATTTTTCTTTTAATCTATTATACTCAGGCATTTTTTTAGCTCTGATTTCAGGATTAGAATCAAACCCAACAAAAAAGTCTGTTTTTGCAGTTCCTAAGTCTTTAATATAAGGGAAAAGTGCAAGCCTTGTATAAATATCATCATAATCAACCGGCTCTTTTTGAATTTTAAATGCTTCAAACTCTGCTCTTAGAGCACTTAGTGCGGCAGTTGGATTTTGAATATTTTTAAAATTTTCAAAAGCAGCTCTTAATGGTTGATTAATTGGATAATCTTCTTGGTTTTTCCAGCCTAAAGTCGTTTTAAAATCAACCAAATTTTGACTTTTTGAGGTTTTATTATGTTTTTTAACAAATTCTTCAACGTCACTTTTTGCTAAAATATTTCCATACTTTTCACTTGCCAATTGAGATAAATCGATTATATCTTCTCCGATTGTTAGCGCACTTCTTTGGTAAGCTCCAGCATAACCATTAGAATATCCTTGCTTATCTGTTAATTGACCCATTGGCATAAATTTAATCGCAGTAGCACCGCCATAAATTCGAGCTAGTTCGTACATTCTAACGGCTTCCTTTGATGATGGCTTACCAATTCCCGTATCGGTTTTAGAATCTGATGGGATTGACGGAGTATAAATTTTAACAATTCTCATTCCGTCTTGATGACCCTGAACTTCTTTTAAT
The DNA here is from genome assembly GCA_015152565.1 of Cyanobacteria bacterium SIG27. GTDB lineage: Bacteria > Cyanobacteriota > Vampirovibrionia > Gastranaerophilales > Gastranaerophilaceae > RUG14156. The sequence continues at coordinate 84,923 of SUTT01000001.1, read as the reverse complement.
TTGTTCATCAATTCAAGATACCTTTTTTCTTGCTTTGTTGATAAAGCGTCACCAAAATTAGGCGAATAATTTCTTGTACCGATAGAATTAATTTTCATTTGCCACCCATAAACACACTAGCAAAATAATAAAACCAATCAAGCTAAAAAATTGCCTAAAAATTAAATATATTTTACATTTCAATTGATAAATTGTTTATTTATTATATACACCGTTACTTGACTTAGTTATCAAATATGTTATATTGTAAATGGCTGAGTATAAATAGGAGAAAATTATGTCTTGGGATGAAAGCGAACACCCACGTGATTCTATAGGAAGATTTACTTTTAAAAACGGAGGAGAAGATACAAATGAGAACAAAGAAGAAAATCAAAATAAAGATAAGAAAAATCAAAAAAATGATTACATGACGCCATTCAAACTTGGGGTTGAATATAATGAAACAAAACCAACTTTACCTAATATAAAAAATTCAAAGGAATCCCCTGCTGACATTTTGTATAAAAACGGAGCAACTCAAAAAGAAAATGCAAACAAAAAACAAAGAGATAGGTTGATTTTTAAACTAGGTAATAAATTAACTCCCAAAGAAATTTTATATTCAAATGTTGATGAGTTAGAAAAAATTAAAAACAATTTTGAAGAAAAAATTAAAAAAAATGAATGGCTTCAAAGAAAAACACAAAAAAATATTGGTAAAGAATATAATAATTTACGTCACAATTTAATAAAACTTGGCGTAGGCGAAGATACAGCAGGGATGCTCGATTTAGCCCATGGTGATAAAATGAATGATAAAAGTTATCTTGAAAACGCTATAGAATTAAAAAATTATGATGACTCGTTTATCCAAGAAGATAAAGAATATTTAGAAAAGAAAATTGAACAACAATTCAAAGACTATGGTTTTAATAAAGAAGAAATAAAAGGATACTATTTTAAAAGTAATTCAAAACCTTCAAAAAGAATATCTGAAAATGAAGATTTTAAAGAAATTTTAAAAAACAACAAAGATAAAATTTTAAATAATGAAAATTTTTCAGGAAGATTTCAAAAACATGGTCCAATTGGAATTTTTAACAATAACGATTTAAAAAATGCCATTGGTGGATTCGATGTTAGAAATCCAGAATTTGACAGCGAAGGAAATTTGCATTTAAAAGTTTATGATACATATGACTTTAACAAAAATGCTGATGATTTTTTAAACAAAGCAGGTAGGCACGAAATGGAGGCAGGAAATTTAAAACCATATTTTTCAATACATGATATAATCATACCAAAAGATAAGATTGAAGAAATTTTAAAATAACGAAAGGATTGGGGGGGGGCTGAATACCCCCCCCAATATTCGAATATGAATTATAAGAAAATTGTAAATATAATTTTAAGGTGTGGTATATATGTTTTTGTGTTTAGTAGAGCATTCAACATGAGTCCATCTTTTAGCGGTATATCTGATATCTCTTTTATAAAAATCCTTTCAGATATGTTCGTATTAGATATTTTATTTTCATTTAAAACAAATATTTCTAGCACAATTTCAAGCAGTATAACTTTTTTGTTGTTAAGCTTTAATGCGCTATTCTTTGCCTACTTCTACGCAAAACTTTGTGGATTGTACAAGCTCTTTGAAAAATATAGATTTTGGCAAAAGTTTTTAATTTTTTCTTTGCTAAGTATCTTAATTTATCCTGTTGCAATGTTTGATTTTAAAAATTTTAAAATATTTGATAATTTTTACTTAGATAGCAACAATGAAACAATTATTTTAACTTGCTTCTTTGTTTTACCAGCATTTTTTCTTAATCTATTTTTCAATTTTCTTACTAAAAAATTTCCAAAACCTTTTGAAAGAATTGGTTATTGGTGCAGTTTAGAATTTTTTAAAAGTTTGATTAAAAATAGATGATTATATAAAAAATAAGCGGGCAGAAGCCCGCATTGACCTAAACTTTTTTTACGATTTGAACAAGTTCTTTCGCGGTTTGAACGATATCGCTATAATTTTCTTTTGCATATAATTCACGCCCAACGCCAACCGCCTTTGCTCCCGCTTTTAGATATTCAACAACTTCGTCAATTTTTACAAACCCGCAAGGCAACAAATTTAAAAATGGCATTGGTTTAACCATTTCTTTAATATATTCAACTCCGCCCATTTCGGCCACAGGGTAAATTTTAATCAATGGCATTCTAGCTCTCCAAGCATTATACGCTTCGTTTGGAGTTGTAACCGATGGAATTAAAAATGCTTGATAACAAGAAGCAAAACGAGTTAGATTTGTTTGAAATATTGGACTTGAAATGATTTTAGCACCGTTTTCCAACGCAAGATGTGCTTGCTGGGTGGTAATTATGCCGCCTTGAGCAATAACGGCTTCTGTTTTTGCTAAAGTTTTAGTAACTTCAGTTGGGCAATTAAGTTCTAAAATTTTAATTCCGCCCTCAATATAAGCGCTTGCCAATTCAAGAGCTTTTTTAGGGTCGTCTTCTCTTATAATGCCGTATATTTTTTCTTGTTTAATAACATCTAAAAGCTTCATGACGCAAGAATAACTCTTTTTTCTTCTGTTTTTTCTTTAACAATTTGTTCAACATTACGAAGACGAAGAATTGAAATTGCTCGTTTAATTTCTTCGTCTTTAACAAGCCAGCAAAGCTTTTTTTGAATATTTTTAATAAAGCAAAAAGTAGAACAGAAAATCGCCGTTTTTGTTGCATTTATTAAATTCATATCGCTAATATCAATGATATATTTATCATTTAAATCTTTGCAGTTAAATTTTAATGAGGATTTTTCCAACTCGACAACAAAGCTGTCATTGGAAACTTTTATATTTCTAATGTTGTTCATAATTTTTCTTTTTTTAAGTTACTTTTTTATAATCGACATTAGCCAATTAATTTTGATTTAAAATTTTAAAAACTAATACTTTTGGAGTATGATTAAAATATAACTTTTTGGAGAAATTATGAATTATAATCCTGAATTAATTGAAATCGCTTCTAAAATTAAGCTTGTTGCTTTTGATGTTGATGGAGTAATGACAGACGGGTCTTTGACTTTTTTAGAAGATGGCAGAGAAATTAAAACCTACAACGCTAAAGACGGTCTTGGTGTTGTTATGTTATCAAAAGCAGGAATAATCACTTCAATTATTACTGCAAGAGATAATAATGTTGTAAAAATTAGAGCAGGACAAATTGACATTAAAGAACTTTATATGGGACAAAAAAACAAAGTTCAAGCACTAATTGAACTTTTAAAAAAATATGAATTAGATTTGAGTCAAATTGCTTATATGGGTGATGATTTACCTGACATTTGCGTTCTTCAAAAGGTTGGTTTGGCGTGTTGTCCTAAAGATGCTATAAAAGAAGTAATCGAAAATTGTAATTTTGTTTCAAAATTCAATGGCGGGAAAGGCGCTGTTCGAGAGCTTTGTGATTTTATTTTAAAAGCGCAAAATTTAACTTACGACAACCTTTTAAAACCAACCAAACAATAAAATTAAAGGGGCAAAAGCCCCTTTTATCTAACAGCAAAGACACTGATGGAATGTTCTTGAGATTACGTCATCTTGTTGTTCTTTGGTGAGTTTATTAAAGTTTACGGCATAGCCTGAAACTCTAATTGTTAACTGAGGATATTTTTCCGGATGTTTTTGTGCGTCTAGCAAAGTTTCACGGTTAAAAACATTAACATTTAAATGGTGTCCACCTTTTTCCATGTAGCCATCTAGTAGGTTGATTAGGTTATCTTCTTGTTGTTTAGACATAATTTTTTCCTTTTTTGGTGTTTATTTATTTTAAAGAATTTTTGTTTGGAGCTAAAACTTCAGTTGTTTTTGTTTTAAAGTCTTTCAGACTTCTTCATTTTTCTTTTCTTTTTTCAAGCGCCTACCAAAGAAAAGAAAAATGAAGCAAAAAGAAAAGAAAACAAGGCTTCGTTTAATATTGACATCTGGTGGTACACTAAGCTCAAGATAGTTGCTTTCGGCAACTCGGCACTTCGTGCCTCAGACATGCCTTTCGCAACAATCTTTCACTAAGTGTACTTTAACTATAGATGTTTAAGAACTAAAACTTCGCCTCCTATCAGCGCCTTGCCGATTTGGCATCGGCTTCGCTTTTGCTCCTGTGGGTATCTCGCTTATAATTTGCTATCACTTCGTTGTCGCAAATTCGCTCGATTATCCTACGTCGCCATCGTAATGCTATCGTCAAGGCTCAGCGCCTTGCCGATTTGGCATCGGCTTCGCTTTTGCTCCTGTGGGTATCTCGCTTATAATTTGCTATCACTTCGTTGTCGCAAATTCGCTCGATTATCCTACGTCGCCATAGTCCAGTTTTCGCACTTCTCACCTGCTCAACGCAGACGAGTTCCTGCTCAACATCCTTTTGCCGCTCGTCTTCGTTCGCTAAGTGCAAAACACTAAGCTCACTTGACTCGGGTTGCTTTTTATTCTTTTTCAAATACTTCTTTACCGAGTGAACAAAGCGGGCAAAGCCAGTCCTCCCCAAGTTCTTCAAACTTTGTACCCGCTTTTATTGAGTTTTCCTCATCCCCTAAATTTTCATCGTAAACATATCCACAAGTAGTACATACATATTTTGCCATATCATTTGCCTTTCTGTTAGTTTGTATTTTCTATGATTTTAATATACACTGGTTTTTATAATAAATCTGTTGTAATTACAACAAAAATGCAGGAAAAATAAAAATATGGAAAAATATTTATTAAAAATTAAAAAATCTCCGCTATTCATAGGCATAACACAAGAAGAGCTATCAAAAATGCTCACTTGTTTTGGTGCAACAATAAAAAAATACGAAACAGGCGATATGATAATCAGACAAGGAGATGTTATTTCTAAAATTTATATGATTTTAGATGGCTCCGTAAACATTGAAAAAGACTCATATTGGGGCAGAAGAATAATCGTTCAAAAACTAACAGAATTAAATAATATCGCCCTTGGGCTTGTTGCTTCAAGAAATGTTGAATCGACAATCAGCGCTGTTAGCGCCAAAAAATCTACAATTCTAACTCTTAATTTTAATAAATGCTCAACAATGTGCACAAACGCTTGCAATCACCACACAGCACTCATTCAAAACATGTTTAAAATTTTATCAAAAGAAAATATTGAACTACTGGAAAAAATTGAAAATATTTCTCAAAAATCAATTAGAGATAAGCTTTTAACCTATTTGTCAAATGAAAGTTTAAAGCATAAATCATCAAGTTTTGAAATCAACTTTAACCGCCAAGAATTAGCCGATTATTTAAACATTGACCGCTCAGCAATGAGCTTTGAAATGTCTAAACTAAAAAATGAGGGCTTAATCGATTATGAGAAAAATAAATTTGTTTTAAAGGAAGAAATATAAGCTTTTCAATATAGCAAAATGATTGTGCAATTATATTTTATTTTCAAGATTAGCTATGGCTTCTTGAGCCTTTTCAACTACTTTAGTGCCGTTTGTTTCCCATAAAATTTGACTTTTACCATGTTTGGATTTTATAAAACGACCAAAAAAATCATTTAATTTTGTTGCTTTAAAATTAAGAACCGCATCACACACTGTACCAACTTCAGCATCATATTTAATGCCACCTTTTATGAAAATATCATAATTTTTAGCCAATTCTTGTAATTTTGGCATCGCTTCGTTAATAGAATCAATTTGAGTCATTCTCGAAATAAAACGTAGATGATTAACACCATCTTTAAATTGATTGACATTTTTTATATATAATTTTCCAAAATTTTGTTGATTATTGTTTGAAATAGAATTTATATTCATCTTCATCCGTCCTTTCGCATTAACAACCATACAAAACGCAAAAAAATATTTTTTTGCTATTGTTCTAAAAACATATGCAAAGAAATAAAGCGTAAATAAGCTTTACTATTCAAGCAACTTGTTGCTGTATTTTGGAGGGGCTCTACCTGCTCTTTTTAATACAAGGTCACCAACATGGGGTACTGTATCCGCACTATGCTTCGCTTGATTTGGGCATAAAAAATTTGCGCTACTGCGCGATTGTGATGCGCGCGACAATACCCTTAAAAGGAAGGACTCCAAAACGTATGCAAGGAGTAGGCGAAGAATGAGCCGTACTCTTTGTAGGCAACTTGTTGCCGTATTTTGGAGGGGCTCTACCTGCTCTTTTTAATACAAGGTCACCAACATGGGGTACGGTATCCGCACTAGCCCACCGCCTCAACGGCGCTGTGCAAGTGCTTCACACACCAAAGCCCGCATCTGCGCGATAGCAAGTGCGTCGCACTATGCTTCGCTTGATTTGGGCATAAAAAATTTGCGTCTGGCGCGATTCGAACGCGCGACCTATCCCTTAAAAGGGGAGTGCTCTACCTGCTGAGCTACAGACGCAAACCTTATTTTGTTTGAATTTTATTCAATTTTCAACCAGTCATCTCTGACTGCTTATTTAATATAACAAGAACATTTTTTTACGTCAAATACTTTTTTACAATTTTTAAAAATTACTCTATAAAATTCCCCAACTTGGCGATTTAACGCTGTTTTACGTCTTGATAATTTTAGCTATATATTTTAGAAAGGAAAAAAATGAAAAAAGCTCTCTTATTTTTTGGCGCTTTAATGATGTTATGCTCTGTCAGTTGGGGAAGTGGTTGCGAAATTAATCAAAAAAATAATACTTCTAATAATTGCGGATGCAAAAACAATTGTGAAACAAAAAACAAAGAAAACGACTGTGAAATTTTACAGGAAAAGCAAAAAAATTGTGAAAAAGACAAAAGCCCTTGTTGCAGCAAAGAAATAGACGATGATGAATATTTCACATACAATCAATGCTTTTTTGATAAAAGATATAGAAAAATGAAACGCGCACTTTGCTTAACCAATCGTCAAGAAAAATGTGCAGATAATATATATCACACCTTTAAATTAGATATGGAAAAACTACACGAAAAATATATATGCCAAAGGGATAATCTTTTAAAAACCTACGAATGCTGTTGCGGCGACGATAAAGAATATAAATCCAATCTAAAAGAAATCAAAAAAGAAACAAAAGAACGCCTGAAGGATTTCAGAGAAGATATTAGAGAATTGCTTTGCAAAAATCAATTAAAAGATTTTAGAAAATTTCAAAGATGTGAAAAAAGAAAAATGAAAAAAATTGCAAAATATTCTAAAGTCTATAAATTCCCTTGTATAGATTGCTCTAAACAATAATTATTTTGTTTTCTTAATTAATATAAAGCCATCAAAAACAATTTCGTTATTTTCAATTTTAACGTTTGTTACTTCAATCTTGGCTTTATTTTTATTATCAATCTTTAACTTGTATAATGTTGGGTTTAATTTTGCAATTATCGAAGAAAAGGGACTACTTTTGACTGATTCAGAATTTAATCCAAAATCGCAAATCTTAATTTCACCATCAACAACTTCTAACCCTGCGCTTAAAACAAAAACAATCGGTTTAATAAATAACGATAAACCATATTTTGGCAATGGAGATAAATTATACCTAAATAATAATTTATTATCTTTAATTTCAACGTCATAACTATTTATTTTAACCAAAGAAGAAATTGCCTTATCCTGATTCATTTTATCAATCATTTTTTTATAAGAACCAGAATTAATCATCTTATCAACATCATCTTGATTAACTTTTGCACTATATTTTAAAACAATGTTTTCTAAAAAGCTAATTTCATCATTTTTATATGAAATATGGTTATAGTTGCATATCGTATGAGCATTTACCTCATGGGCACTAAAATCGCCATCTTGATATGTTTTAGCTTTAGCGCTCAAAGAGCCAAATTCTCCATTTAAAAAATTACTTCCATAAAAACTATCGATTTTTATTTTAAATTTTGATTTTGTTTCTTTATAAATTGCTCTTTCTAGAGCGCTTTCTATAATATTTCTTGAAAGACTGTTGAACCCAACTGTGCTTAAAACAACGCCGCCTAAAGTTCTTGTTGGAGTTTTTGAAGAGCAATATATTGAATAATCACTAGCAAAAACACTTGAAGTTAACAATAAAGCTAATACTAATATTTTTTTCATTTTAAAACCTGTAAAATCCGCTATTGTCATTATAAAACAATAGCGCAATAAAAAATATGTTAATTTTTATTAAAATATACAAGTTTTCACTAAAGAAAACATACAGGAAAACCGTCTTTAAAAATATAAGGATGAAATAGCGAGGTTATATAATGTTAGAATTGTTTAGTTTAGTGTTTTTTGGCTTGGTTGTATATACTTTTTTAGTAATTGTACCAACTACTGTAGAAAAATTATCTTCAGAAGAATTTAAAAGTGCATATTGGGCACATTTAAGCTCAATTCATACTACATCTTTTGGCAAATAAAATTATAGCAACTCTTCAAACCCATAAGAACGCTCAGGCAAATTTTGATATCCTTTATTTGTAATCACAAATTTGTGGATATATTTGCTTGTGTAATCTCCTCTAACAAATAATTTCTTAATAACATTCTCACGCTCAACTAATGGGTGTGAGATTTTTTCTAATTCAGGATTATCATCAGATAGTTGTGTCCAAACAGCAGCCTCCAGAGTCCAAGCATAAGTTTCCTCATTTAGAGAATTATGCTCGTCTTGATGAATTGCTTCATGGGCTAAAATCGCACTTAGCGCCTCAATTGGGGCATCTTTATGTTTTTCATTTATATAAATATATAAATTTTTCTTCTTTTTCCAGCCTAATGCATCAAAATTGGTGTACATTGGGCTGATTGTTGATAAATTTAGAAATTCAACTTGGATAGGTTTATTTGTTAAATTTTTCCCCAAAATTGCATCTTTAGAATATTTACCAGTTGTTTCTCCTAATTTTTCAAGCGCTTCAATAATACTAGCGTCAGCTGAGACATCTTTATATTTTTTATATAAGGCTTCATCTATTTCAGCATTTGCAAATTGTAAAAATAAAATCGACAGCAATAATATAAACTTTTTCATGATTTCCTCAATAAAAACTAATTATTAACATTATACGCATATTTTTTCTTTAAGGACAAATTAAAATTATTCAAATCTTTTTTAAAAACTCTTTTTATAATATAATTTTTTTATGAATGAAAAAGTTATTGCAATAATTGGACGCCCTAATGTCGGCAAATCCACACTGGTAAATAGAATAGCAGGTAAAAGATTTTCTATCGTTGATGATAAACCAAATATCACAAGAGATAGAATTTATATTGATGCAACTTGGCAAGATAAAAACTTTATCCTAATTGATACAGGTGGTATCGTTGAGGGTAATGAAGATGAATTTGTTAAAAATATCAACGCTCAAGTTGAACTTGCTATTGAAGAAGCTGATACGATTTTATTTGTAGTTGACGCTAAAACTGGCTTAAATCCTTATGATTACGATATAGCTAATAAACTTCGTGCTATTGATAAAGAGGTTTTATTGGTTGTAAATAAAGTTGATTCTAAAGCCCAAGTGGATTTAGCAAGCGAATTTTGGGCATTAGGCTTTGAAAATATGCATCTTTTGTCAGCACTCCACGGTGATGGCGGAGTTGGCGATTTATTAGATATCATCACAAAAGATATCACCCCTCAAAAAGAAGAAAACGAAGAAGATGAAGCCGATAAGCCATTAAAAATCGCAATTGTTGGAAAACCAAATGCAGGCAAAAGCTCAATTTTAAATAATTTATTAAAAAAACAAAGAGCAATTGTTTCAAATGTATCTGGAACTACAAGAGATTCAATTGATGAAGAAATTGTTTTTGAAGATAAAGTTTATCGCCTTGTTGACACAGCAGGTATTCGCAAAAAATCAAAAGTAGATTATGGCGTTGAAATGTTTGCAGTTGATAGAGCAATCAGAGCAATCAGAGAATGTGACGTTGCACTATTAGTAATTGATGCCTCTGAAGGCATATCCGATCAAGATAAAAAAATCGCTTCACTTTGCGAAGAAGCAGGTTGCGGCTTAATTGTAGCGTTTAATAAATGGGATTTAGTTAAAAATGTTCAAACGCATAAATATGAAGAACAATTTGAACGTGAAGTTCCATTTTTAAATTACGCTCATAAAATCTTTATTTCAGCCAAAACTGGTCAAAGATTAGATAATATCTTCACTATGGCAACTGTTACACAAGCTGAACGTGAAAAAAGAATTTCAACAGGATTATTAAACAAAGTTATCAATGAAGCATATAACTTAAATCCTCCAACATCAATTAAAGGAAAGAATTTAAGAATATATTATTCAACTCAAGCAAAAAATAATCCTCCAACTTTTGTTATTTTCATTAATAACAAAGACTTAATTCAAGACCATTATAAAAGATATTTAGCTAAAAAATTAAGAGAAAATTTTGGCTTCAAAGGAACTCCAATTGTTGTTTCTTACCGCCAAAAAGGAGATAAATAGATGGAATATTTGATAACATTAGGAGTTATTATTGGAGCATATTTAATTGGTTCAATTTCTACAGGATATTTAATAGTTAAAGCAAAAACAAATCAAGATATTAGAACAATTGGCTCAGGTTCAACTGGAGCAACAAACGTTAAAAGGGTTTTAGGTAAAAAATGGTTTTTTATTGTTCTTTTACTAGATGCCCTAAAAGGCGCAACCCCAGTATTATTAGCAAAATATTTAACAAATGACCCTTATGGAATTAACGCTGTTTTAGCTTCAATTTTTGTTATCGTTGGACACTCTAAACCAATCTTTTTACAATTTAAAGGTGGAAAATCAGTAGCTAGCGGAGTTGGAACGATTTTAGCTTTAAACTTTTTTGTTGGTTTAGCTATTGCAGCCATTTGGGGTACAATAACATACACTTCAAAATATGTTTCCCTAGGTTCAATTATTGCTCTTGCGATTTCGCCAATATTAATGTATTTCTTTAAAAATCCAATAGGATATGTTATATATTGCACTATTGCAGCAATTTATATTATTTATCTTCACAGACAAAACATTGTTCGTTTAGTTAAAGGCGAAGAAAATAAAGTTAGATAATTTGTTGTAGTTACAACAACACAATAAAAAATATATTATAAAATTAAATTAGTAACTAAGGAGTAAAAAATGACGCAAGAACATATAAAAAAAGGTAAAGCGTTTAAATTCGGCGATAATATCTCAACAGACCATATCGCCCCAGGCAGACTTTTTCATTTAAGAAATGATTTAGTTGAATTTTCAAAACACGTTTTAGAAGACGCTGATGAAACTTTTGCTTCAAAAGTCCGTCATGGCGATTTTGTTGTTGCTGGAAATAATTTTGGCTTAGGTTCAAGCCGTGAACATGCTCCTCAGATTATAAAAATAGCAGGTGTTGGAGCAGTTATAGCTAAATCTTTTGCAAGAATTTTTTACAGAAACGCAATCAACATCGGTTTACTTGCAATTGAATGCAATACAGATGAAATTGACGCTGGAGATGAGCTTGAACTTGATATTAAAAAAGGTGTTTTAAAAGATTTAACTAAAAATATAGAACTTGAAATTACGCCTTTGCCTGACGTTATGATTAAATTATTAGCAGATGGCGGTTTAGTTGAGCATTTAAATAAAAATGGAGATTTTCAACTTGTCTAAAATATATGATATAACTTTAATTGATGGCGATGGCATAGGTCCTGAAATTACTCAAGCAGTTGTTGAAATTATTGACGCTGTAGGAGTTAAAATTAATTGGGATAAGCAATTAGCAGGTGCAAGAGCTTATGAAAGATATCAAGATACAATTCCAGAAGTTACAATTAAATCAATTGAAAAAAATAAAATTTGTTTAAAAGCGCCAATTACAACCCCAATCGGAACAGGGTTTAAATCAGTAAATGTTGGTTTAAGACGTCATTTTGATTTATATGCAAATGTTAGACCATCAAAAAATCTTCCAAACGTTAAAACACCTTTTTCTAATGTTGATTTAGTTATCATCAGGGAAAACACAGAAGATATTTATGCTGGAATTGAGCATAAAATAGATGACGAAACAATCCACGGCATTAAATTAATCACCAAAAAAGGATGTGAAAGAATTTGCGATTTTGCATTTCAATATGCAATTAAAAACAACAGAACTAAAGTTGGCGTAGTTACCAAAGCAAATATTTCAAAGCTTGCTGATGGAATGTTTTTAAACACATTTCGTGAAGTTGCTAAAAATTATCAAAACATTGAAACCCATGAAATTCTTGTTGATAATTTATGCATGCAACTAGTTCAAAAACCAAGTCAATTTGATGTTTTGGTTATGCCTAACTTATATGGAGATATCGTTTCAGACCTTTGCGCCGGTTTAATTGGCGGACTTGGTCTAGCTCAAAGCGCTAATATTGGTACATCTTGCGCTATTTTTGAAGCAGTGCACGGTTCCGCTCCTGATATTGCAGGGCAAAACATTGCAAACCCATCAGGGTTATTAAGAAGTGCAATTATGATGCTAAATTATATTGGCGAAAACAATGCTGCTTCAAGCATTGAAAATGCATTATTTGAAGTCCTCAAAGAAGGAAAGATTTTAACTAAAGATTTAGGTGGGAATTCCACTACAAGCGAATTTAAAGAAGAAATAATTAAAAAGTTATCAGTTTAATAGGAGAATTAAAAATGGCTAAATGGGTATGTGCAGTTTGCGGTTGGACAGTTGAACAAGAAAATCAACCAGAAATTTGTCCATTATGTAAAGCAACTAAATTTAATAAAATGGAAGAAAACGCTGGTTTTGCTTGCGAACACCACGTGGGTGACGGCGTTGTTGAAGATGCAGAAGTTACAAAAGGCTTAAAAGACCACTTTATGGGTGAATGCACAGAGGTTGGCATGTATTTAGCAATGTCTAGAGTAGCAGACAGAGAAGGGTATCCTGAAGTTGCTGAAGCATATAAAAGAATAGCTTTTGAAGAAGCAGAACACGCTGCAAAATTTGCTGAATTATTAGGCGAAGTGGTTTCTGCTTCAACAAAAGAAAACCTACAAGCAAGAGTTGACGCTGAAACTGGCGCATGTGCTGCTAAATTAGATATCGCTGTTAGAGCAAAACAACTTGGCTATGATGCAATCCATGATACAGTTCATGAAATGGCAAAAGATGAAGCTCGTCACGGCGCAGCATTCAAAGGTTTATTAAAAAGATATTTTCAATAATTAATAAATCAATAAAAAATAGCTCCTTAATATATAAGGAGCTATTTTTATGCTTGTGTTTCTACTTTTATTTCTGCTTCAATTTCACTATCATTATTTAAATAGCTTTCAAGCGCTTGTTTATATTCTGGCTTTACATCTTTTGTTTTTTCTTTTGTATCTTCTTTTGAATTTGCATAATCTTGGCAATATTTCATATATTCATAATGAGTTACAACAGAATCTCTATTTTCATCCATTTCTTCAACATATTTTTCATCACCTTTTCGAGCGTATATTTGAGAATTATTCTCTTCCTTTTCTTCTGTCATTGCTTGCGTGTTTTTAGCACACTGCATTGTCATCATAAGCCTTAGCTTATCTTCATCACTAACGCCATTTTCTTCGCAATATTTATTAAATTCATCAAGTGTAATTATACCGTTTTCATCTAAATCAAAAATAGGCGAATAACCGGACTCACCCTTATTTGCAAGGACGATTTTTTTAGCATAATCAATTGAATTATTATCTTTATTTTGTATAGGGTTTATCTGATTTACTTCTTTATTCCCTGAAGCTGGCAAAATCATAAAATATCCTTATTTTGTAATGTTTTAATGCCACAAAACAAGAAAAATTATCAATAGCAAAATTTTTTCTTTACGCATTTTATATGAATAACGTTTTCAAAAGGGTAAATCATGCTAATAAATTCAGTAAGTTTAATTTCTGCACACAAAAACTTCAACAAAAAACCAGCACAGGCGAAATTTAACTACATTCTCCCAAAAGATACTGTTTCTTTTTCAGGCAAAAACGAAATATCAAGAAATGAAATTATAAATACGATTGAAACAGCTATGCCGCTAAGCGAAGCAGGCTTTAAAGGTGTAGTTTATAAATATGATAAAGATAATAAAAGTTACGTTATTAAAGTAGCAAGAAATCCTGAATTTAAATTTGAAAACGAAGCACAAACCCTAAAACAAGTTCCAAAAGGAATAAACTGCCAAAGGTTTGTAACATACTTTCAACACCCAAGTTCAAATTGCGATATTTTAGTTTCAACATTTGTTGATGGTGAAAAAAGAGTTTTAAAAAATCCTAAAGATTTTAAACAATTTTTTGATTTATTACTAGAACTTGATAAATCAGGTGTTTTACATGGTGATTTAAATATGCAAAATTGTCTTTTTAGCTCAAAAGGCATTGGATTAATTGATTTTGGCGAAGGAGGAGCTTTTAAAACAGGAGATACTTTTGATGGTTTTATTTATCCTGAATTTGTTTTAAAAAGTAATGTTGTAAATCTTGAACATAATGGCATTCCTGATTGCATTCAAACTTGGGCTAAAAGCAGCGAAAATCCAAAAAAATATTTTAAAAATTACTTAGTTGCAAAAGGTGAATATTATAAGCGCCATGCGCAATTTTTAGAAACACAGAAGAAAGACTCGTTAAGTGCAATTGATTTTGAGAAAAATTATTCAAAAGTGTTAAAAAATCCATCTGATTTAGTTATAGAAAACGAAGCAAGAAGAATTGACTGCCTTTATACTTTTGAGCATTCCGATACTGCAGTAAATTATAGAAATATTCCTAGTGCAGCTATAAGAAACTGGGATTTAACTGTTCAAAAAGCAAAAAGCCAGCTTGATTTTATTAATAACGTTTTAAATTATGCAGATTTATCAACTGAAGAAAGAAAATATTTTGAATATCAAGAAAAAATTATATCACTATTTTTTGAACAATTTAGCTCTTGGAGCGCTTCAACCACAAGCTGGTTAAATGGTTTATTTGAGCGTGATGATTTATCTGATTTTGAAAAGAAATTTATAATAAATAAAGATGAAACTATGCCCCTACCGCCAAATTTGGTTAAGGATATTTTAGGGTAAAATTTAATTAATGTATAATAAATGTTGTGAGGTGAAAATGAAAATAAATCCTATTAGTTTTGGAAAAACAATAAAAGTACAAAACGAAAAACTTGCAAAGAAAATCGAAGTTGCTGCAAATGGCGTATACACTAAAGAACCAATCAGCGATAGCTTTAAAAGACAAGTTAGAGAAATTTTTGATGATGCAACATCTACTTCTCCTTGGGATGAAAAAGTAACATATTGGGAAACAAAAAACGGCTTTTATGTTTTATCTGGAAAAGAAGCAAAAGAAGCATACGAATTTGTTGCACAATGGGATGATGCAAATATTAGAGCAGGAGAATATTATGGCGCTTGCGATTTTTTAGATATTGCTTATGAAGAACACGCTGCAACACGTGATAAACAAGTAAATGAATTAATTGAGCGCACAAAAGAACCTTATACCTTAACTCAAAGCCCTGATGGCGATAGACTTATTTTAACCACACAACCTCAAACACTACCACGTGGTGAGGGTGCTCTTAATTCAATTTATAATGATTTAGTTGAAAGTGGAATAAACGATTCTGATGCTTATATGCAGGCAATGTTTTTAGAAGAAGAATTGATGGAATATAGTTCTCAACATAATTAAACAGTTCATTGTGGTCGCAAATTGCGACCACAATTGTTTGTAAGATAGTTTTCAATATTTATATTATTAACTTTTATTAAGCTATTTTTTCAAAAAAAACAATTATATATCATTTATATACTTTATATACAATAGAAGACGTTATTGAAAGAGTATGAAAATGACACAAAAACCAACTTTACAAACACGAGAACCCCAAATTGTATATAACAAATACGATACAGGAACCAAAAAACCTCAAAACACAGATGAGCCACTTTTATCTTTTAATTCAAATAACAAACAAGTAAACAGCACTGAAACAGGTATTGGTTTTGCGCAAGGTGCAGAAATTGTTTTTCAAGGCGCAAAAGACAATTTAGTTAATAAAGTCAAAGATAGCATAGAAATGTTTAAAAACGACCCCGTTAAAGGCGCTTTAACAGTTGGAGCAGGAGTAACGCTGGGTTTAGGCGTAGTTGCCATAGGAATGATACCATACATCGGTCCTTTTATTTCTGGTGGAATTTTAGCCACAATGGGAGGCGTTGGACTATATAACCAAGCAAAAGAAATTGGCGAAGAAATCGACAACATCAAAGATGCCAATGGAGATGATGAAGAAATCAAAGAAGCTCTGTATAATATCGGTGGCAATCTTGAAGATGGACTAGAAGATGCTATATTATTAGCAGCCGGAGCAAAGCAAATAAAAACTGGTGTTGACGCAATAAAAGCCACCAAATTTGCTGATGACACTTGGGCAGCTATAGAAAATAGCTATAATGCCGTATATAAAGAAAGCATAAGTCTAGGCAAAACAGCAGAAGAAGCACACAGCGCAGCCAATGAAGCCGCTAGTAAAATATATCAAAAAGATGCATATTTTTCTAAATTTCAAGAGTCGGTTAAATTACAAAGAGCAGACAATGCAACCTATGCTGCCGGCATAACCGCTGGAATTACAGAACAAGACGAAATAAAAGAATTTTTAGATAAAATACTTCCATAAAACATTAAAGAATAATAAGCTTCCAACAGTTCTTCGCAATTGACAACGACTTTCGAAATTGTTTTGATTGTCAAAATCTTTTAAACATTCTTTTACCATTGAAAGAACTTCATTTAATTTTTGAAATTGTTCGAAAGTATAAGTATTTTGCATGTTTTGAGTATAGCATAATAATAATGTTTATACTATTTTACGAATAAATTCATCTCTCCAATTTAAATCAAAATTGTTTTTTTCTGTATCTGTTCTGGCAAGGTTAAACCTTTTTCATCTTTCTTGGTAGCCATTACGAACAAACATTTACCATTACTAGATTTTTCCCATAGTTGCCCAATCGCATCTTTATTTTTAGAATCTTCGTTTGTAACTAAATGCTCACCTTTATATTCAACAACAAGAACTCTACCATCTTTTAATAAAGCAACAAAGTCTGGATAGAAATTTCCATTAGCCATTGGTAAGAAGAAAGAGTATGAGTGTTTTTCTATATTTCTAACCCAATATTCAACTTCAGGTAGATTATCTATAATTCTTGCACATTCAACTTCTTCTTTATTCATATCACCTACTTGAGGGAAATAATGCTTATTAAATGCAGTTCCTCTATATGCAGTTGTTGGAACATAATACTTGCCAGTAAAGTCTATACTGTAATTAAAATCAGTTTGTAGTTTTGCTCCAGTATCAAACAAAGTTCTTTGCATGCCTGTTTGTTCAGCTTTATGTTTATACTCAATTATCTTATCTCTTATAGCATCTTTTAAAATAAATTTTGTTCTTAAAAAATCATTTAATGCTATACCCCTATCAATACATAAGTTTTCAAGCAACTGTCTAACGAAATGAACTTGCACTTGTTGAGCTATAGAGTTATCTGGAATTTGTTGAGTAACCCATATTGCTAACTTAGGAATAGTCCAATCTGTTTGCGTATCACCAAAGTTTAAAGCAAGAGTTTCTTGAATATATCTATCTTCAATGTGATTACCATTAATATCTATTGAAATTGAAGCTCCTGTACTTCTAATTCTAAATTCACCCTCTGTAAGTGTGGCTGGATATTCAAGCAACCATTTACCACTGCGGTCTATAAAGTATTCATCATAATCTTTAGTCCAATCATCATCAACAAATAATTGTAATTGTGGAACCTTAAATGGCTTACCTTCTTGAGAAGGGTATCTTCTCTCATATACAACACGGTTTCTTAGTTCAACCTTTAAACTAACTTCCACAGATTTTCTTTCTTGTTTTGGTGTAGCTTGAATAATCTTTTCTTCAAGTTCTGGTGTTATATCAACATCATCTTTTATTGAAACAACTTTACCAATAGCTGTTTCTTTAACCTCTATTTTAGTCTGTTCTTCTGGTGTAAATAATTTTAAATCAAATTCAGATACATTAAGCGTTATAGTTTTCTTCTCTTCATTACCACCTAATAAAACCGGTAATTTACCTTGAATAGTATCTGGTATTTCTGTTTCTTCAAAGCCCATTTCAACAAGTCTATCTTTAAGTTGAGCTACTCCATCTTGCCAAGTTGTATTAGAAACAAACGCATAGGCTTTATTTAATTCTTCTTGTTCTCTTGTTTTAGCATAAGGCATTCTTAAAACCCTACCTAATAATTGCTCAATATCTTTAGTAGAATGTCTGCTTGCTACGGAACAGAATACATAAGCAAAAGAACAATCCCAACCCTCTTTTAAGGCTTCAACAGTAATTACATATTCTATCGGACACTTAGGGTCTAAGATATTGATACCATCTAATTCTCTTTGGTCTCCAGTTGCAATAGCAATTTTGTATTCATCAATATTTTCTTGTTCTACAAGATATTTCTTAATTACATCTACTGTAACTTCTTTTTCCTTACTTTCAGCTTGAATAAGCATTATAGGTCTAATATAACTACTATCATTTTGTGCAAGTTCAGCTAAACCTTTTCTTGCTTGTATAGCACCAGCAATAGACTGTTCCCAAGTTTGGTGAACAGTAAGAATAATGGGTAACTTAATCATTTCTTCTACTTTAAGTTCCATCGCACACACATGATGAAGTATGTTTGAATTGCTTGCTGGCGTTGCAGTATATTCAACTATACAAGATGGATTAACCCTTTTTAGCATTTCATAAGCTAACTTTGTTGAATTATTATGAGCTTCATCAGCAATTACAATAGGTCTATGAATATTTAATAAGTTAGCAAAAGAATATTTTACCTTACCTTTATCTTCACCTTCTTCAATACGCTCTAACTCTTCAATGTTTTGCAAGTTCTGAATCTTACTAAAATGTGGTTCTAAGTTTTCATTATGAGCATATATTCTTCTTGCATTAGTATCAGTAATTTTAAATGTTTGGAATGTTGAAACAAATACACAACACTTACCTTCAATATCTTGAGCTCTTACATTAGCATAATCTTCAATATCATAAACAAGAATATCTCCAGCAAAAGCATGCTCTAACACCTCTCTATTAGGGTGTCTAGGATTCTTTAATGTTTCTATGGTTTGAGTCTTAATTGTATTTGTAGGACAGAACCATAGCACCATTGGAGTTTCTGTCTCAAGATATGTATGAGCAACAATAGGAATTGTATGTGAAGCAAGGTAAGTTTTACCACCACCTGTTGGAAGTCTTAAACACACATACGGCACTTGCTCAAGATTTTTAATCTTGTTATATGCAGTGCATTCTTTTAACTTGTGATACGCACCTTCTGCACCGTTATATCTAACTTGTTCTAGGTAAGCTTTTAATGTATTTAATGTTTTCTTTTGATATTCTTTAAGTTCAAACATTAGTATCTCCTATCATATAGGTCTTACATAGTCACCTTTTTTAACATCTTTAAATGGTATTTTAGTTTCTACAAATTCCTCAATATATTCTTGATTTGTGGAAGGAATACCAGTTAATAAATTATACAAGGAATTTTTGGGTACTCGTTTTGGTACTTTTTTATAGTTATCTGTAGTAATCGTAGTCATTCTATCTTGTACATGCGAAGCAATGCCAGTTCCTTTTACAATTTCCAAACAGCCTAAACTTTCATTTGTATCGGGGTCAAACAATTCATCACCAATAGAATATACTATAAAGCGTTGCCCTCGTTTTATTCCGTCATCTTTACCTTTATTAATTATAACTTGGTTGTAATCACCCATTTCTAGTTGTGAGTCTTGGTATGCTACAACTTTTGCAGGAAATGTATTATTAGGCATGATTTCCCTCCTTTTGTGACAAATTTAATGTTACAGCATCTGCTAAAATTGTTGGTTTTAAAATAATTTTATTTTTATTTTTCTTAATAAAATTAGAATTATAACCTTTACAATAATAGTTAATCTTTACTTGTAAGTACTTTTTAGAATTTACAGTTTCAACGTAACCATATCCAATATTTTTTTCTATATCATCAATAAACCATATTGAAGCAACAGAATTAGTTGCAAATAATTCGGATGGACTAAAAATAAATACATCATTCTCTACTGTTTTTAACTTAGGAATTGAAAAAGCGTTTAATGTTGAAATTTTTTCCTGTAAATAAAAACAATATTTAATAACACCATATAAAATAATTAATATAGTAATTAAAATAGGTAGAAAAATTTTTGCAGGAATAACAGAATCAGGTGTATAATACCAACAAGTAAATGAAACAATCGTTGATGATATTAATATAGATATTATTTCTAACACAATATTATTCATATTCTATCTTGCCTTTATGTCATATGGAGTTTGCTTAAATACAATATTATTTGTTTTAAGTTTCTCTGCATTCATTCTAGTAGCTTCACCGTATATTACTTTTTTGCCGTCAAAGGTTGGTAGTGTTTCTAGTACTTTCTGAGTTAATACATTACCTCCATCTGGTTTCTTGTCTCCTAAAATCCCATTAAATAAGAGATAATAAGCTATTCCATTATGTATTCCTAATAATGGAGATTTTTCAAAGTTAGATAAAGGTGTTTTGGTTTCAGTAAGCCATACATGACTTGCTAAGGTCCTAAAATCAACATCTTTGTTAATGTTACCATTCTCGTCAAATATGGTTTCTCCTAAATCATAGAAAGTGTAACCCCCTCCGCCTTGCCAATTTATAACTCGTGAAATTCCCGTATTGTCATTATTAGAAATAATTTGTTTCATTCTAGGCACGCAATGAGTTATAGCTTGAGCTCCCATTTCTATACCTATATATTTTCTTTTTAATTTATGAGCAACAGCTATTGTTGACCCAGAACCTAAGAAGCTATCTAAAACAATATCATTTTCATTGCTAAAATACTCAAGTATCATCTTTAACAGCACTTCAGGTTTTTTCCCAGCTCTGAAATCAGCTCCACCTTCCAATCTACAATTTCCAAAACTACCAGAGAAATCATAATAGTTTTCAATAGGAGTTTCTTGACTAATATTACCGTCTAATTTATTAAGAGGAACTCCTTGATAGTATTTACCTTTAGTCGCACCTTCTTTTTGTGGTCCAGTAAAGAATCTATAATCAAATTGGTCATCACCAATGCCGTGAACTTTGTATAAAACACCATAATCATCTTCTAAATATCTACCAGTTAAATAGTCTCTAAAAAATCGTCCTGACGAATTGCCATCTAGTATTGTACCAGAAGCCCATATTTCTTTTAAATATTGCGTAGAACCTTCCTTATGTTTCTTTATTGTATACTGTTCTTTATTAAAAACTTCAACCTTCTTGCCACCAAGTTCTATTATTTTAGTAGGTGTATTAGTTATAATTTCATATATATATTTATCATATGCTGTATCTTTGGTTGGCATATTGGGTTGAGCAAGACGACTTTTTCTATATATGTGTATTTGTTCAATTTGCTTGTGAAATTTCATGTCAGACTTCAAAGTCTTATCAGCATATCGAACTTGCACATAGAAAGTTGTCATATAATTTTGTCTACCAAAAATTTCATCCATTATAACTTTAAGATATGCACCTTCTGCGTCATCAATTTCACAACAAATAAACCCATCTTCTGCTAAAAATTCGTGCAATAAACAAAGTCGAGGATATATCATTGATAACCATGTAGAATGTTCTAAATTATCATCATAATGTTCAAAAGCATTTCCTGTATTATAAGGAGGGTCAATGTAGATACATTTAACTTGTCCTTTATAGTATGGCAATAAGGCTTGCAGAGCTTCAAGGTTATCACCTTTAATAATCATATTTTCATTTTGTTCACCATAAGAAAATTCAGCATTTGCTTTTAACATTCTATATGGTAACTTCTTTGTAACCTTTGTCGCTTCACCCTTATTCAACCATTCTAATATTGGCACTTCTACACTCCTATATTTTGATTTTAATTATAGCATGAAAATTTTGGTTTTAATTGTCAGACAATTAAAACCAACCAATTTGAGAAAAATTATTGGAATAATTATTCCTAAAAATTGTTTTCAAAACTGACTGTCCGACATTTCAAAACTAACTGTCCAAAACTCTCATTTCAAAAGCAAATTTCTCGTTTTAAAGTCAATGTTTATCAAACTGCAAGACAATGAGTACTCAGGTTCTCATCCAATTTTCACAAAATTAAAGAGGAAGTGCAAAAACACTTCCTCTTTAATTCGGAAAAAGAGGGATTCGAACCCTCGAGGCAGATTACTCCACCTAACACCTTAGCAGGGTGCCGCCTTCAGCCACTCGGCCATTTTTCCATTTATTCATTTGTTATTAAATTCTAACACAAGGGCAAGTGTTTTAGCAAGCAAATAATATTATTACTATATTTGTAACATTTTAAAACACTTGTCCTGCTTAGGTTTTAACCACATTACTCATGCAAAGACTTGCAAAATAAGAATTTGTGTGCTATATTCTTAATTGAATTTGGGGTGTGTGGCTTAAATTCATTAACAACAAGTCTTTTACCCCTGTGAATACAAGAATGAGGATTATTTTTATGACGAAAAAGCTAGTCAAAACTTTGTTAGTAGCTCTTTGCGTTGCTCTAATTGCTCCTAACACAGCGTTTGCTTCCCAATCGCCACAAGAAAATGCTAAAAAATTAATCGTGCAAACAGCACAAAAACTCGGTGTTGACCCTCACATCGCTCTTAGCATTGCAAAAATTGAATCAAATTTCAACACAACAGCTAAAAGCTCAAGAGGCGCTATCGGTTTATTCCAATTAACTCCAAATACAGCTAAAAAACTTGGTGTTAATCCATATATCGTAAGCGAAAACATCGAAGGCGGTTTAAAATATTATCAAATGCTATATAAAAAATATGGCTCAATGGATTTGGCTCTAGCAGCCTATAATGCCGGTCCTGGTAACGTTGCAAAATACAATGGAATTCCTCCATTTGGCGCAACAAAATGTTTCATTAAAAACGTTAAAAAAGAGTATAACGATTTTAAGGCAGACGAAACAACTCAAGCAATCATATCAGAAACTTTATAGCTAAAAGCCTCGAATTTCGAGGCTTTTTTAAACAAGATTATTTGGATTAGATAAAAATTCATTTTTGGCTCTGTCAAGCCCATACATTTGATAAATTCCCTTAAAAGTTGCGCTTGCAATTGCATAATTACTTTTAATTCCATATTGGACAAGGGCATTTTCGCCTTTATTGTTAAAAACTCCATTTATATTTCTTGAATTTACTATATTTTGATCAGCACTCAGCGCATCTGCAACCAACAAAGATGATGCATATTCTCCAACATCAACCAAGCCGTCATTATTTAAATCAAGCGCTTGAGCACTCATTTCAACCCTTGCAGAACCAAAGCAATTATCGGAAATCTGTTGCAGAGTTTGTGTTAATTCTTGTGTTTTTATCGCACTACGTTTACCCATCTCTTCATAAGCAAACGCTAAAAGTGCATCATTATCAACGCTAGATGTTGGCATATAAGTACATGAAAAATCAACTGGTGGCATTTTTTGACCAGCTAATTTTTCAATACTTTTATCTAATTCACTCATTTTAGACTCAAACTTATCCTGAGTAAGTCCAGCCAAATTTGATAAATTTGGCATTTCTACGGTTTCTAGCCTAAAATCACTCAAATATCCCATATAATTACTATATGCATTTTTTGCATAAATAGCAGATGAATTAGGAATTTGAGCACTATATTTACCATTTTGTCCTGATATATAAGCAACTTTACCAATTGTTTGATACATATACACACTCTTTTTTCTATACACCTATATAAAACAAAAGGACATAAAAAATTGCTTTTATATCGTTATCTTATGATAAATCTTTTTACCTTTCTTAATTTTTACACCATCTTTCAAAGCTTCACGGCTAAATTTATATCCTAAATCACTAACTTTTTCTTCATCAGCTGAAACTCCGCCTTGTTGAATTAATTTTTTAGCTTCGCCCCTGCTTGCGCATAGTTTTGTTTCAACTAAAACATCAATTAATGAAATCTCATCTCCATCAAAAGTTAATTTTGTTGTTGGCATATTTGAATCGTCAGCGCCACCGGCAAACAACGCTTTTGCAGCAGTTTGCGCAGCATCTGCTTCTTCTTTTCCATGAACCAAAGAAGTGAGTTCATAAGCTAAAATTTCTTTTGCTTTGTTCAACTCAGCCCCATGCCAGCCCTCCATTTTTTCAATTTCTTCTAATGGCAAGAATGTAAGCATTCTGATGCATTTTAAAACATCATCATCTTCAACATTTCTCCAATATTGATAAAAATCATAAACAGATGTTTTGTTTTTATCTAACCAAACAGCTCCTGAAGCAGTTTTGCCCATTTTCTTGCCTTGAGAATTCATCAATAATGTAATTGTCATCGAATGAGCATCACGACCAGTTTTTCTTCTAATAAGGTCAGAACCTGCTAGCATATTAGACCATTGGTCATCTCCACCAAACTGAAGATTACAATTATAATTTTCATTCAAATAATAAAAGTCATAAGCTTGCATAATCATATAATTAAATTCAAGGAATGATAAACCTTTTTCCATTCTTTGTTTATAGCATTCAGCTCTTAGCATATTGTTTACAGAAAAACAAGCACCAACATCACGAAGAAGCTCAATATAATTCAAATTCAACAACCAATCAGCGTTATTTACCATAATTGCTTTATCTTCGCCAAAT
Organism: Cyanobacteria bacterium SIG27; assembly: GCA_015152565.1. Classification (GTDB taxonomy): domain Bacteria; phylum Cyanobacteriota; class Vampirovibrionia; order Gastranaerophilales; family Gastranaerophilaceae; genus RUG14156. Next base: position 60,109 of record SUTT01000001.1, on the reverse strand, counting down.
TCGATAAATCTTTCCATTTGTTTTTTAAAACATTCACAATTATGATTAATCATCTCTGATGTCATCATAGAGCGCATATCAGTTCTTCCTGATGGATCGCCAATATGACCAGTTCCACCGCCAATTAAAACAATTGGTTTATTTCCTGCCATTTGCAAACGTTTCATTAAACAAAGAGCCATAAAATGACCAACGTGAAGAGAATCTGCTGTTGGGTCAAAGCCTATATAAAAACGAGCATTTCCAGAATTGATAAGCTCTTTAACTTCTTTTTCATTTGTAATTTGCGCAATTAATTGTCTTTGTTGTAATTCTTCAAAAATTCCCATTATACTTTCCTTATTTTTCTATTTTAATCTTAATAAATCAAGGATTTTTCGCAACAAAAAACCAAGTGCAAACAACACTTGGTTTTTAATATAACTTATAAGTTATTTTTTAATTGGCATATTAATAAAAGGAATGCTACCACCCATCATATATTCAGGTAATTTTCCATTCCATTTTTGCACTGCTTCATATTCAACTAAAGCTTTGTTTTGAGTTAAAGCTGTTGCTCTAATTTGCATAGATTTTGCTTCTGCTTGAGCTGAAATTAGCTTTTGTTTAGCTTCTTCTTCAACTTGAACAGTTTTATTTTTAGCTTTCAAAGCTTCTTGTTCTGCTGTAACTTTTGATTCGATTGCACGTTCAAAAACTTCTGAATAATTAATATCTATAATTTGGAAAGATGTAACGCTAATATATCTTTTTTCTAATTGTGTTTGAAGCTTGTTTAAAATATCAGCTGTAGCTGTAGCTCTATTTGCAACTAAATCTTGAGCATTCCATTTACCGATAACATCTTTAATATTACCTTCAATTGCAGGTATTAAAATAGTATCAACATAATTTTTGCCAACTTCACGATACATTTCATGAACATGATTTGGCATTAAGTTATAGTTAACAACATAGCTAATTTTTGCTTGTTGAATGTCCTTTGTATAAACTTCTGTTGGAGTTGAAAGTTTTTGAGTTTTGACATTCATAACGTGGATTTTAGATATAAAAGGAGTTACAAAATGTACGCCCTCAGAGTAACTTTGAGGAGAAACTCTTCCTAGTGTAACTTTAACGCCACGTTCCCCAACGCCAACAATTGATATTGGATTGCAAAACATAATAAATGCAACAAATAAAATTACTATTGCAATAAATAAACTCATTTTGTCTTTTGCCATAATATATTCCTTTTTAAACTAAACCAAACCAATAATCGCCAATACTACATAAACAGCGATTACAAATAAACCAAATCCAATAAAAAAATTAAGAATTTGTTTTCCATATTTTTCATACAAATTAACTCTGGTAATCAAGCTAACTCCAACTAAAACAAGATTTACCATTAGAGTCATAGCAATAATCATTAATAAAATTCTAACTGCCATATTTTTTCCTTTTTTTTATTATGATATTTTATCTTATTTCAATTAACATCCTATTATTGAGTTAATTTTGTAGCCAGAATATGGGTTTTTTGGTAAAATTTAAAAAAAGAGGAAAATACATTGGAAAAATTAACACTTGATACAGTATACGATGCTAAAGAAGTATTATCAAAAATAGCTAGAACTACCAGCTTAACTCATTCAAACTTTTTAAGCACAAAAAATAATGTATATTTAAAATCTGAAAACTTGCAACTAACAGGTTCGTTTAAGCTTCGTGGTGCATATTATAAAATCTCAAAATTATCACAAGAACAAAAGCAAAAAGGTGTAATTGCTTGTTCTGCTGGGAACCACGCACAAGGTGTAGCGCTAGCCGCTAAAGAAAAAGGAATTAAAGCAACAATTTTTATGCCACTAACAGCTCCAATATCAAAAGTTGAAGCAACAAGAAGCTATGGAGCAGATATTAAATTAATCGATGGCGTTTATGATGATGCATATAGTGCTGCTATTGAATTTCAAAAAGAAACAGGGGCAACTTTTATTCACCCTTTTGATGATAACGATGTTATAGCTGGTCAAGGCACAATAGCACTTGAAATTTATGAACAACTACATGACGTTGACGCTATTATTGTCCCAATTGGCGGTGGCGGATTAATCTCAGGGATTGCTTCTACAATTAAACAAATTAAACCAAACTGCAAAGTTTATGGCGTTCAAGCAAGTGGCGCAAATTCAATGTTTGAATCAATTAAAAACAACAAAAGAACAGAATTATCTAATGTTAGCACTTTTGCAGATGGTACAGCAGTAAGACTACCAGGAGAATTGACATATCAATATTGCCTTGAAAATGTAGATGAAATTGTTACCGTTGAAGAAGATGAAATTGCAAGTGCTGTTTTAACTTTAATTGAAAAAGAAAAAATGATTTCAGAAGGCTCAGGCGCACTACCTGTTGCAGCTATAATGTTTGATAAAATTCCACTTAAAAATAAAAACGTTGTTTGCCTTGTTTCAGGAGGAAATATTGACGTTAATATTTTATCAAGAGTGATTAATAAAGCATTAATTAAAACAGGAAGAATTTCATATTTAACAATTGAACTTCTAGATAAACCAGGGCAACTAAGAGATGTTAGCACAATTATAGCTAACCACGGCGCAAATGTAATCAGAGTTCGCCATAACCAAGGCGGAAAAGGGACAGACATTAACGAATGTTATTTAGATATCGTTATTGAAACAAGAAACTTTGAACACTTTGAAACAATAATCAATGCGCTAAAAGAAGCAGGTTATAGCAACATTACAACAAAAGAATAAGGAATATAAAATGGAAAAAATATACACTAAAAACGCACCAGAACCAGTTGGGCCATATTCTCAAGCAATTAAAGTAAATGGTTTTTTATATTGTTCAGGCGCTATTGCAATTAATCCTGAAAATAACCAGTTTATTAATGGAGATATTATTGAACAAACAAACCAAGTAATGAAAAATATTAAAGCTATTTTAGATGAAGCTGGCTATGACTTTAATAATGTTATTAAGACAACTTGTTTTTTAGATGATATGAATAATTTTGGAGTATTTAACGATATTTATGCAAAATACTTTATATCAAGCCCGGCTCGTTCTTGCGTTGAAGCAAAATTACCAAAAGGCGCTAAAGTTGAAGTTGAAGTAATTGCATTTAAAAATTAACAAGCTTTTTGAAGTTGTCTTTCTAATTCTTTAATCTCTTTTTCAAGTTTATCAATTTTCCAACCATATTCAGGATTGTTTGGATATTTTGCAAGCTGTTTTTTATTAAATTCTAGTTCTCTTTTCTTTTGATTTATTCTATTTTGCAAATCTTGAACGGAAGAATAAGAATAGTAAGTACCAATCATGATTTCATCTTTTTCATCTTCAATTGCTTCTTTATCTTGATTTAAAATATCTCCGCTTTTAACAAAAACATCTTGTTCCAATGGAGCAAAAGAGCTCATGGCAGGATAAGACATATATTGATTATAAACAGGAATAGGTTTATATCCAACATTTACAGGAATAGTTGGCATACTTTGTGGCACGTTAACACTCATTTTAACTCCAATAATAAATACACAAAACTAACATCACTTTTTAATAAAGTTTTTATTTTTAAAATTATTGACTAATTAAAACTTACATTTTACAAAATTTAATATGTGTTAAAAGAAGTGCTGACTTCTATTTTATCTTCTTCGCTCAATAAAGATGTATCCAGGAAAAACCCAGCAGGTGCACCAAGGTTGGAAAAATTAACTTTATTGTCTTTTTCTTCTTGTGCTTTTGATACAACATCCAACATAACATCTTCAAAAGTATTTTCATACGCCTCTTGAGAGTTAAAAGTACTTGTTGAACTTGTTCTAATGTTTGTATCAAGCTCTAAGAAATTAGCTACATTTATATTTGATATTTCCATATTTTCCCAAATTGATTATTTGATTAAAGCTTGAACTTCCTTAAAACAAGGATGTTTAGAGCTTTTTAAAAATTCAAATAATACTATTTCTAACGTGGTGATATTTGCGCCAAATTTTTCCATTAAATTAAGCGCTGTTTTATAATTTAATTCACTTCTTGAAGCACAACAGTCAGCAACAACGTAAACATTATGTCCTTTTTGAATTAAATCTAATACTGTTTGATAAACGCAAATATGCGTTTCAATACCAAAAATTACAATGTTTTTCTTTAATTCAAATTTAAATTCCGGTGTTTGTAAAGCTGAAAAAGTTGTTTTTTCAATGGTTTTAAAACTGGTGATGGTCTTAATTGATTCAAGCGTTGAACCTAAACCTTTTGGATATTGTTCAGTTATTATAGTATCAACATCAAGAATATTAGCGGCCTTCATGATTTTTTCGCATTTTAGTACAATTTCATCAGAATTAGAAAGCATATTTACTAATTTTTCTTGAATATCAATACATATTATTGTTGTATCATTTATATTTAACATTCTAACCAAATAATCTCCCCTTGAGTTAAGCTTATTATTTAACAACTCAAAGAAAAATAAATCATGTAATAGGATGGTTTTATTAAGTTTTAAAAAGGGCTAAGAATTAATCCTTAGCCTTTTATCCCCCATTAAACTTTATTGTGCAAATGTCATTTTCTTATTCAAGACTTTGAATAACTCATCTTTATCTTCAATACCTTCAAGTTTTGCATATTCGTCAACAATGGTTTCAAGTTTCTTATCTGGATTTTCACCAAGTTGAATTTCAACATAATCCAATGCACTATTAATATCTCTCATAGTAAAGCCCGCAACTTCGTCTTGAATTACTTCATCAACAGTTGTGATATCCTTGTCATATTCATCCGGATTTTGAGCTTTTTCTTCTTCAACTGCTTCATCAGCCGCTGTTTTAGCTTTTAAAATTTCATCAGCGGTAATTAAACCATCTTCATTTAAGTCTTTTAGTCCAATACCAAGATTTAAGCCTGTTGTAGCACATCCGCTTCTTGAGAATAATGCTGCACCCATAGCCAAAATTGCATTTTTAGTTTGTTCAAAGCTACGTGCCTTGCAATGCCAACCTTTGTTTCCATAAGCGTGGGCATTAATTCCATATACAGCACAAACTGCTTCGTACATTTTGAGAGTTTCGCCGTATTTGTCATTAATTGTTTCGCCACTAGAAGCAAATTTATTAGCTTTCAAGCCTGCTTCAATTTCTGCCATTAACTTATCATATTCATATTCATGTCCGATGAAGTCTGCCTTAGATACGCATTCGTAACCCATTTGGTCTAAAATGCTTGCTAAATTCATCTCTGCACCTTGAGCAGTACCATCTGCGGTTAAGCAATCCGCAAAAATCATACTACCTTTTTTGCCTTGTGCATCTTCTAAAATTTCAGCACTATCACTATATACATGTGCCCAAATTTCTTCATCAGTTGCATTTTCACTAAGTCCTGACATATCAATTAATGAAAAAGTATATGTTCTATTTTGCCAAGCTTCATGATCGCCAACAGCGTCTGCTCTAATACCAAGTTTTGCTAAATCCATAATTGCTTGAGAATTTGGATTACCAAAAATTGCTCTAAGGTTATAATTACAACTTGGTCCATATTTTTCAACTATCGCTTCCATTTGTTCGCGAATATATAAGTCAAGTACGCTATCATAAGAATCTACCATAGCTTCTAATAGCGATACGCTTTTTAATTCTTCGTCTTTAATGTCGCCATCATTATCAGAGTCTTGTCTAACATCGACTCTCCATTCTTCATTGTTAATTAAGTTGTATTCAGTATGACCTGCGTTGTCAGTAATTCTTGAACCTTTAAATAAAGAACTTTTATTTAATTCTTTAGCCCAATCTTTTGCACTATAACTCGCACGCTTTTGTTTTTCTTCTTCGCTTACGTAAGAAAAATCAACTGATGTGTTAATGCTCATTGAAGTGGCACTTGAAGAAGTTGTCGCACTTGAAGCTGCTGATGTTGTATTAGCAGCATTAACAGTAACCTGTGGTGTACTGGAAACAGGAGCTGGTTTAGGTGGTTCACTAAGAAGTTTAATATTGGGGGCCATTTTGTTCTCTCTAATTTTTCTCTTATATATAAAAAAACGATTTTAACTAGAAAATTAATAAAATGTAAAGCTATGTTAAGAAAAAATATATACTAGCTATATACAGATTATCGAAAACTAATTTATCATTTATATTTAAAAATATATAAAATTAATCAAACATAACAAAAACCCTCTTATAATTAAGAGGGTTGAAAATCTTTTTGCTTGATTCTCGTGTGATTGGTTAGTGTGTTGTGTTAGTAGTGTGTTTTGTGTGTGAAAAAAACTACTTTGTGGGGAAGGGGAGGTTATTTATGTCTTACATATATATAAAGTATATTTAATTGAAATAATTGCTCAATTTTCTTTCTTTGTTACATTTCTTTACAAAAAAATGCACTGCCTTGCCGCAGTGCATTTTTAGCTATTTTAATTATTGAACTATAGTTCATCAACAAGCTTAGAATCTGATTCCATATCAGATTTCAGAGTTTGGCGAACAATATCTGCTTGTGTATCTAACATTTTGCAGATTGTTTCAATATTCCTTACTTTATCCTCTAAAATAACATCAGCATTATTTGTAATATTGCCTGTAATATTTTGATAAGCTGATAGCGCAGCAGAGCCAGTTCCCTGCATTAAGTTACCCGCCACAATAGCGCCAAGACCAAAAGACCCTGCATAAGGCGCAATTGACTGCAAAATACCGCCCCAACCAGAAATTAAACCCGCAATTGGTAATACCACGTTTTGCCCAAAGCCAGTTCCTGCGGTAGCTCCCGTTGCATAAGATGCACTATTTAAAGCTGCAATTCCTGCTGCACTAACAGCATAGCCCGTAGCCATTCCCGCAGCACCGCCCGTTGGTGCACCTTGTGCCCCAAAACCAAGAGAAATTCCAGCAGCTCCTGATGGAAATGCGGTAAAACTAGATAAACCAGATACACCAAAAGCGTTTGTTCCAGAATCATAATATGATTTTGAAGCATAATTTGGTGACCAATAAGATGTCCCTGGAATATTCATCATAGAACTTCCGCCCAAAGTTGGCATAAAACTAGATGGAGAAAATAGATTTGCCAACTGCCACAAAAAACCTCCGGCAGAACCAAAGCCAGAGCCTGTTCCAGTTGAACCTGAAATTGTTAAATCTCTCAACCTATCATAGGTTTCGTACAATTCAGCTTTTGCTGCGGAGCTTGCACCGCCATATTTATTTGCAATTACCAATGCATGGTCGTTTTTATAAGACATAATTACCTCAATATATAGTTTATGCTATCGAAAGGATAAATTCTATAATATATTTTGTTGATTTTTTAATAATTTTTATCAAAAAGTCAAAATATTTTTAAATTTTTATTAAATGAAATTCTATAACACTTTATTTTTCATGTAAATTTTTGTAAAATAAAAATAGCAAAGCCATTACAAAAAGGCAACTTTTTCGCTTTAGGTGTTTAATAAAATTGAAAAGGTGGTGTGTTATGATTAAACCAATCAAATCAAATATAGCTTTTACAAATAATAATTCTCAAGCTCCGATTGAAAAGAAAAAGTTTGACGTTGCACAAACTTATCAAAAAGTTAAAAAAGGTGCAACAGACATAGCTAAAGATGTTATTACAACAGTAAACATGGGTGGCGGCGCAATTGATGGCATTAGAGATGGTGTTATCGTAACTGGTGCAACTGCTATGCTTGCAAAAGCTGTTAAAGCTTCAAAAGAAGAAAAAGGCTTAAAAGTGTTAGGAACAATCGTAGGCAACATTACAAAAGACGCTTGGAATGGCGTTAAAGGAACGCTATCTTGGGGAAAAAGATTATTAACTGAAGACAAAGCAACTTACAAACATCTTGGTGAAATCTTTAAATTACCTAAAAAATTCTACAGCGAATACATGAAAAATAACAAACTAATTGCAGGTGTTGCAACCGCTCTTGGTGTTGGCGTTTTTGGTTTTAGACTATTACAAGGTAAAATTAAAGCAAATGACCAAAAAGCTCAACTTGACCACAGAACAAATCAAGGTCACATATAATCATAAATACACATTTTTCATATATAAAAAAGCCGCTAATTTAGCGGCTTTAACTTTAAAATAGCTTATTTTGAACAGGCTCAGCCTCTAAAAGCTCTCCTATTGAACAATCCAAGATGTCACAAAGTTTATCAAGATTTAAATAAGAAGGTTGCGTTCTTCCTTTTGCCCAAGAATAAATTGTCTGCTGCGGCAAATTCATAATTTGAGCAAGTTTATATAAGCTATAGCCTTTTTTTTCTTTTGCAACTTCTTTAATTTTTACTTTCATAGCTAAAATTATATATGATTTTTTAATTTTTTTTCAACTGTTTAGAGGAAAAAATTCAATTTTGTTAAATAATATCGCTTTTATTGCGATATAATAAGAATATATTGTCATTAATGTAAAAAACATTAAACAAAAATAGAGGGTAATTATGAAAAAACTTTTATCATTAATTGTTTTAACTGTTGCATTTATATCTTTAACCAGTTCACAAACATTTGCGGGTCCTAACTATGGCGTAACGCCAAGAGCACCAAAAATTAGCGAAAGCTTAAAGCCTATTATTGTTAAATATAAATCAGGTAACTACGTTGGTGCAATGCAAGATTTAGAAGAACTTGTAAAAGTCGAAAAGAAAAATACATACGCAAGATACTACCTAGCACTTTGCTATACAAGATTAGGCTATAAAGAAGAAGCAACAGCACTGTATCGTGAAGTTGTTGCAAGAGATGAAAACCTAGTTTTATCATACTACTCTCAAAGAGCTCTTAGCTGCTTAGAAAATCCAAACAACACGATTTGTTTGCCAAAAGAAAAACAAGAAGAGAAAAAAGAAGAACAAATGACAGAAATGGATATATTTATTCAATCAGGAAGAAAAATCCATCCTGCAGCAATGGATAAAATCACAAGAGAAAGAATGGAGCGCAAACTTCAAGAAGAAGAACATATTAGACTTCAACAAGAACAAGAAGCAGCAATGAAAGGTGAGCTTCAATCATACAATCAACCAACAAATGAAGAAATCGCAAACGCACTAAATACTCTATCAAAAATTGGGATGAATCCATACAACCAATTTAATCCACTAGCTTCGGCTCAACAGTTTAATCAATATGGAGTAATGGGGTTGAATAACCCGGCAATGTATAGCGCATTTTTAGGTAATTCAAACCAAGAAGCTGCTAAGATGTTTTTATACAATCAAATGCTACAACAAAATAATATGCTAAATTACGGAATATAATAATGAATAAAGAAGCAAATACCATCACCCTAAACACGGAAAAATTCGGAGAAATCGAAATAAGCAAAGATGCCATTTTTGAATTTATTTCGCCAATTATCGGCTTTAACGATTTAAAGCAATATGCACTCGTTGACCATAAACCCGATTCGCCTTTCAAATGGCTTCAATCAATAGAAGATATGGAACTAGCTTTTCCAATTACGCTTTGTAGCTTTTTTGGAATAGATTACCAGTTTGATATTCCTGATGATGAAGCGCAAAAACTTGAAATAACAAGTGGTGATGATGTTTTTGTTTGCAATATTGCAAATATTCCATCTTCAAACCCACAAGCAGCAACAATCAACATGCTTGCTCCAATTGTTATAAATATTGTTAACAAAAAAGCAATGCAATTAATTTTAAAAAACACGGAATTTGAAGTTAGACACAGATTATTCAAAGACGAAAGCGACGGTGAATAATTTATGCTAATTTTAACCAGAAAAGTAAACCAAAAATTAATAATTAACGACAATATTGAAGTTGTTATTTTAGAAAGCTATAAAAACTCTGTCAAAATTGGGGTTAATGCACCTAATAACGTTCAAATATACAGAGAAGAAGTTTATAACGAAATTAAAAAATCAAATAAACAAGCTCATCATATAGATATCAACGCAGTTGATAAATTAAAACCAATAACAAATCCAAATGGTTTTGATTTAATGAAGAAAATTCAAAAAAATGACTCTTCAAATTAACAAAGCAAAAGAATATTTTAACAATAAACAATACGATAAAGCCCTTGAAATTTTCGTTTCAAAAGAAGAAAATTACTACGCAGGGCTTTGTTGTTTATTATTGAAAGACGAAAACAAAGCCAAAGAATTTTGGAAAAAAAATTATAAATCTTCAAGAGCAAGCTTATGGGGTTTAATTATTTTAGATTTAATTCATCTTAAAAACCCAAGAATAAAACCAAGTTTTTTTCAAACAAGAGCATATCTAGAAATCTATTTAAATCTTTTTATAGAAAATAATTACATTGAATGGGCGCAAAATTTGGTTAGCTGTTGCGATATTTTATATCAATCAAACCCTGAAAGCTACAAGTTTATTGCAAGAGCATTATTTGCAAACGGATATTTTGAACTTGCAATCACATTTTGTAAGAAAACCTTAAAACTTTTTTATTGCGACCCTGAAGCATTATTAATTTTATCTCAGTGCTATTTTCTTCTTGGAAACCTTGGCGAAGCTCTCGATTGCGTAGTTAGAATAAACGATATGGTTAATGATTATTTTCCATCAATTATTTTTGAAAAAATTCTAAGAGAAGAAATCAAAAAGAAACATTCTAAATAATTTTTTCGTACTAAAATAAAAGTATGTTTAAGTTTATTAATCCAATTGTTCTTTTGATTATTTCAAATGTCTTTATGACATTTGCTTGGTATGGTCATTTAAGACATAAAAACTCTGCTTTATGGATTGTTATTCTTGCTTCTTGGGGTATAGCATTTTTAGAATATTGCTTCCAAGTTCCAGCCAATCGTATGGGTCATGAAGTTTATAATGTAGTTCAATTAAAAACCATTCAAGAAGTAATCACATTAATTATTTTTAGTCTTTTTAGTGTTTTATACTTAAAAGAACAATTTAAATGGAACTATTTAATTGGTTTTATTTTTATAATTTTAGCTGTGTTTTTTATATTTAAAAAGTAAGGGTTTAATATTCTATGACACTTCATCAAAAACATGGTTTAAGGTTATTTTTAATTATTATTGCAACAACTCTATTTTTTATTGCAAATATTCAGCGTGTTGCAATTCCTGGAGCGATTTTTAATTTATTGCAAAATGATTTTAGCGCTTGCGCTTCTAAAATAACTTTTCTTGGTGCAATTTTTTGCTATATTTACGCTATAACTCAACTTATAGTTGGTCCTTTGGTAGATAAATTTGGCGGTTTTAGAGTAATTGCGCTTGGTGGAATAATTTTTGCAATTGGCTCAATTATTTTTCCGCATAGCGAAAGTTTATTTGGTTTATATTTATCAAGAGCACTGCTTGGTTTTGGGGCTGGAACGTTTTATTTAAGTGTCATTCGAGAAGTTAAAAAATATGCAAAAGATAAGAATTTTTCTCTAGCTGTTTCATATATTCTTTTTATTGGCTATAGCGGAGGCATTTTTGCAAACGCACCATTTGTAGCTGCAGTAAATGAAATAGGCTGGAAAAATAGCCTATATGTACTTGGATTTTTAACATTATTTTTAGCAATAGTTTATATCATTGGCTTTATTATCTTTAAACCCATTCATATTGAAAAAGAAACTAAGCTTTCACTTGCGCCTTTTAAGGAAGTTTTGTCTATTAAAGATAATCAATATTTATATCTTTTCGGGGCGATTAACTACGGACTATATTATGTTTTACAAACAGTTATAGGGAAAAAATTTTTAGAAGATTTTTGCGATATTAGCGTAAATTCAGCTTCATTAATTTTATCTTTAATGGCAATTATTTCAGCTTTTGCAGGAACAATAACAGCTTTTATTTCAAAAAGCTTAAACAACAAAAGAGCAATTTTATTTAGAATATTTGGAATTTTATCTCTAATTTCAACCCTATCAATCACACTATTACTTACTTTTGATATTCACTCCAAGATTATTGCATTAATTTTCTGCATACCATCATACATCGGAAGCATTTCCCCAATCTTAATTATGGCGCTTCATAGCATTAATCGCTTTGAGGTTAGCGCAACTGCTGTTTCTATTCAAAATTTCAGCTTTTTTATGATGGTGGGACTTTTAGGAATGGTTTCTGGAATGCTTATGAATATTTTTGAACCGATTAAAAAAGGAAATGATTTAATATATCAAAATGGCTCATATTTACTCGTTTTTGGATTATTTTTTATTTTGAGTATTTTTCAAGTTTATTATGCATTTAAAATTGTAGATAAGAAAAAATAGTTCTTTATAAAATCTTAATAAGAATAAAGCCTATTATATGCTATTATAAATACATCATGGAAGCATATTTGAGGAGAGTAAAATGAAAATTCCTATTATTAATTCAAAAAGACAATACGAAACCATCGCTGACAAAGTCGAAAAAGCAGTACTAGAAGTTATGAGAAGTGGTTCATACATTCTTGGTGCTAACAACAAAGAATTTGAATCTGAAATGTGTAACTATCTAGATTGCAAACACACAGTTGCACTAAACTCAGGAACCGATGCACTTCATTTGGCCCTAAGAGCGCTAGATATCGGCGAAGGTGATGAAGTAATTTCAACAGCTTTTACTTTTGTTGCAACATCTGAATCAATAGGAATAGTAGGTGCTAAACCTGTTTTTGTTGATATCGACCCTGATACATTTAATATCGACCCAGCAAAAATCGAAGCTGCAATCACTCCAAAAACAAAAGCAATTATTCCGGTTCACCTATATGGTCAACCTTGCGATATGGATCCAATTATTGATATTGCTAAACGCCATAATCTTTTTGTAATTGAAGATGCTTGTCAAGCAATCGGCGCTGAATACAAAGGCAAAAAAGTAGGTACAATAGGCGACGTTGGTTGCTTTAGCTTCTATCCAACTAAAAACCTAGGAACAATGGGTGATGGTGGTTTATTATCAACTAATTCACAATATATTAAAGATAGAGTAATAGCACTTAGAAACCATGGTGGCGCTATTAGATATCATCACGATGAAATCGGCGTAAATTCAAGATTAGATGAAATTCAAGCAGCAATTTTAAGAGTAAAACTTCCATATATCGATAAATGGAACTCAGCAAGAAGAGAACACGCTAAACTTTACAATGAATTATTCAAAAACTGTTCTTTAATTGAAACTCCAAAAGAATTAGATAATACATATTGTGTTTATCACCAATATACTGTTAAAATTCCAAACAGGGATGGAGTTCATAAAATGCTTGCTGATGCTGGAATTGGCGCAATGATTTACTATCCAATTCCACTTCATCTTCAAAAAGTTCATGAAAAATATAACTTTAGCGAAGGTATGCTTCCAATTGCGGAAGAAAATACAAAACTAGTTCTTTCTCTTCCAATGTTTGCTGAAATTACGCAAGAAGAACAACAAGAAGTTGCTCGTGTTTTAATTGAAGCAGTTGAAAAATCAGCAGCTACAGTTTAAAAACAATATCCATAAAAATGCCACAGAAATTCTGTGGCATTTTTGCATTTAATATTAAGATTTAAATTGCAAAAATGGCGTTTTATAGTTATTATAGTAGATATAAAAATGGTAAAAGAGGAAAAATATGTCATCTTCTGAGCAGAGTTATACTCAACAAGGAATAGATATTACGGATAATCAAGACACCGTTCAAGCAATAGATGAAGATAAAAATAGAGTAGATAAAACAAAATATAAAGCAATTATCAGAGCTTTTTTGGCTAATATTGGAATAGCTCTAGTTAAATTGCTTTGTTTTTTTGTTTCTCGAAGCTCCGCAATGTTAGCAGAGGCAATCCACTCAGGCGTTGATTCATTCAACAGTATTTGCCTTTGGATTGGCATAAAAAGAGGCTCTCGCCCTGCTGATAATGCTCATCCGTTTGGTTACGGCTTAGAAGCAAATATCTGGACAATGCTTGCTTCTTTATTAATGTTACTTGGTGCAGGGGTTGCAATTTTCCACGGTGGCGAAAAATTTATAAATCCACACGGTATGGAAGAAATGCTCAAAAACTACAATTACGTTGCAATTGCTTTAATTGCAAGTATGTGTTTTGAAGCTTGGGCGGTTTCAAGCGCAGTTAACGCTGTTTTAGAAGAAGCACAAGTGGTTGTCAAAAATCCATTTAAAAGATTTTTTATTTCTCTAAAGCACATCAGAAAAATCCAATCGCCAACAACAAAATTCGTTTGGTATGAAGATACAGCGGCGTTTATGGGTGTTTTAATTGCATTAATTGCTCTCACATTATCAAAATTTGCAATGCCTTTAAAATATGCCCATATTCCAGATGCTATCGCTTCAATTATAATTGGTTGCATTCTTTTATATTTAGCATTTTACTTGCTTAAAAATAATGTTAACTCTCTAACTGTTCAATCGGCAGAACCAAGAGTTGAAGAAATCATTAGAAATGTTGCAGATACAATCCATGGGATAACTCAAGTTGTTGAATTAAAAACAATCGACTTAGGTTCAACCGGCGTTGTAATCAATATGACAATTGAAGTTGACCCTGAAACTCAAATGAAAGACGCTGATGACATTGCTCAAATGTTAGAGAGAAAAATAAGAAAATATATTAAAAACGTTAATGATGTCACAATTGAACTTCAGGCACACGATGTTGAAGATAACTGGGAAGAAAAATTTGGAAAAATCATTGCAGAGGGTGAAAAAATTAATGCGATTGATTCACATGAAGCAAATATGCTATCAAACTTTTTCTCTTTTGCAAACACAGTTGTTCGAGAAATCATGATTCCAAGAACAGAAATTGTTTTTGCAGATTGCCAAAATTCAATCTATGAACTAGCAGATATCATCATTAATTCAGGTCACACTAGAATTCCAATTTACGAGGATAATATAGATAACGTTTTAGGTATAATTAACGCTAAAGACGTTTTAAAGGTTATCAAGAACAACAATATTGATGAAAATTTCTCAATTAAATCAATCGTAAGAGACGTTTTAATTGTTCCTGAAAATAAGTTTATTTCAGATTTATTATCAGACTTTACTTCATCTAAAAACCAAATTGCAGCCGTTATGGATGAACATGGCGGAATTGTTGGAATTGTTACTATTGAAGATATTATTGAAGAAATTGTAGGCGAAATCTATGATGAATTTGACAAAGTAGAAACGCCTGAAATCGTTAAAATCGACGATAACACTCTAAACGTTGCAGCTCGTGCAAATATTGACGATTTCAACGAAAGATTTGACCAAGATATTCCAAGTGAAGATTTTCAAACAATCGGAGGCTATGTCTTTGGTTTATTGGGCAGAGAGCCTGAGTTAAACGATGTTGTTGAAGATAAAAATATTAAATTTACAATTTTAGAACTTGATAACATCAAAATAACAAGAGTAAAAATGGAAAAAAGCACTCCATTTATAGATAAAAAACAAAATCAAGAGGAAGAATAATGAAATTAACCGTACTAGGACCAGGGTGTTGGGGACTTACAATTGCAAAATTATTAAACGATAATTTTGAAGAAATTTGCGTTTGGGGAAGAGAATCAGATATTACTCCAATGCTTAAAAACGAAAAAAGAATAGAAAAACCACTTGAAATTCAGCTTGATAAAAAAGTTGAAATCACATCTGATTTAGCTTCTGCCATAAAAGACGCTGAAATTATTCTTCTTGTTGTTGCAACGTCTGGCATC
The DNA here is from genome assembly GCA_015152565.1 of Cyanobacteria bacterium SIG27. GTDB lineage: Bacteria > Cyanobacteriota > Vampirovibrionia > Gastranaerophilales > Gastranaerophilaceae > RUG14156. The sequence goes on along the minus strand of SUTT01000001.1, from coordinate 44,415 downwards.
AGACCGGTTTGCGAACAACTTAAAAAAGTTGGCTTGAAAGACAATCAAATTTTAGTTAACCTATCAAAAGGTATCGAACTTCCAAGCTTAAAAAGAATGTCTGAAGTTATTTTAGAAGTGTTACCTGATATCAATTTTGCAGTTTTATCAGGTCCAACCCTAGCAAGAGAAATTATCGAAGGAAAACCAACACTAGCAACAGTTGCAGCAAACGACATAGAAATAGCAAAAAAAGTTCAAAAAGCACTAAATGTATCATCTTTGTTTAGATTATATTCAAGTGACGATTTAATTGGCGTTGAACTCGGTGGAAGCTTAAAAAACGTTATCGCTATAGCTTCCGGTTTTGCTCACACTATGGGATTAGGTGACAATTTAAGAGGTTCTTTATTAACTCGTGGAATGGCAGAAATGGCACGTGTTGCAATATCTCTCGGCGCTAAACCTCAAACATTATACGGACTATCTGGCATGGGTGATTTAATTGCTACTGCTTCAAGTCCATATTCAAGAAACTTCACCGTAGGTTCAATGATTGCCAAAGGTAAAAAAATTGACGATATTTTAGCTGAACTCGGTTCTGTTGCAGAGGGAGTTAAAACATCTAAAGCACTTTGCGAATTAGCAAAAAAATTAAATATCGATGTTCCTGTCTCAAACGCTATTTATGAAGCAGTTTATACAGATATCACTCCAAAAGAAATCATGGATAAATTAATGAATAGAAAATTAAAGGAAGAAGATTAATGAAAAAAGTTCTTTTAAGCTTGTCTTTAATGCTTAGTTTTTGTGCTTTTGCCCAAGATAACGTTAATTTCAATATAGGAGAAAGAGAATTTTCATATAATCCTGATACCTTAAAATTCTATGAAAGTTCAATCACCTTGTCACCTGACGAAATTCAGGCGTTATTTAGTGATTATCAAATAGTTTTAATTTCCAAATTTGATAAAGAAAGAAAATATCATATTAAAAACTCATTATTTGGAACAAAGAAAATCTTGCTTTTAAATGATGATACAAGAACTTTTCATAATTTCTTTATTTATCCAACAAGTTCAAGAAGCGAATTTAAAGAATTTAAAAACGGCGAAATTAAATCATTAATCACAGTTTACGGCAAGAAAAATGTTCGCCTCAAACACGCTGGCGGCGACGAATTTGAAATTGTCGTAAAATAATTATAATTCTTGCGTATTGTCGATTAACTCGGAGCTTTCAGATTTTAGAGTTTGACCAATTGCACGCTCTAAGTTGGCTCTTGCGCTATTATATTCATATATTGTTTGAAAATAGCCCAGTTTAGCACTAGCTAGCGCAACTTGCGCTTCTTTTAGCTCGATTGCATCTCCGTAACCAACCTTGTATCTTCCAGAAGTCAGTTCATAGTTTTCTTGAGCTTTTTCCATTGCAACTTTAGCAACTGGAATTCTAGCTTTTGCATCTTTTAGGCGAGTGTAAACAGATTGAATTTCGTAATATATATCATTTATTTGCGCTTTTGTATCATATTGAACTTGTTTATAAGCAGCTTTAGCTTCTTTTACTTGGTTTCTTAACAATACGGGGTTAACCGTTGGAAAAGATAAAAATCCGCCATAATTATACCAAGTTCTTTCAGTCCAATCTTCGATACCACCTTTTGCATAGTTTGCTTGAAATTCAAGTGATGGCATAACTGTTTTCCAAGATAGTTTTACCGCTTGATTAGCTCCCTCAACGTTAAGCATAGCCCCTTTAATATCAGGTCTATTTTCATTTGCGATTTCAACCGCTTCTTTCATAGTAACTGCAACAGGCTCATATTTAAGTGATGTATCAATCATATAAGGATCAACAAAAGGTAAACCTATTGCATTGTTTAATTGAGAAAAAGCAATATCAACGTTGTTTTCAGCCGCAATTAGACTTGCTCTTGCTTCTTCCATGTTCGTCTGAGCAAATAAAACATCGACTTTTGCTTTAGCGCCAACTTCCCAAAAAGCCATTGCTTGATGATAGGTTTTTGTGTAATTATCAAGAGTTTCTTGCGCAACTCTTTTTCTATCAAAAGCATAAAGAAGATTATAATATGCATCTTTAACTGCACAAACGACCTCATTTACAACTTTATCAATATTGGCTTTTGACTTTTCATAAGAAATTTTATCAATTGTATATTTATTTTGAGTATAACCAAAGTCCCAAACTAATTGGCGAATACCAATTTGACCTAGAGTATATTTATCAAAAGCACTTATTGACATGTTACTTCTAAGCATTGATAAATCAGGCTTTTGATGATTTATCGAAGATGAAAAATCAAGACGCGGAGTATAGCCTGATAATGTTTCCCATTTTTGATATTTTGCTATTTCAGATTGAGCATAAGCAGACTTAATTTTTGGATTGTTAATGAGTGCAAGCTCTAAACAATCAGCCATATTAAGCTCAATTGATTTTGATATTCCGCCCTCTAGTTTAACTGTTTTATCACTTGTTTGACCAACATTCATATAAACATCTGTAGGAATAGAATATTCTTCCAAAACCTCAGGCTTAATTTTATAATCAGCTTTTTGTTTTTTTGGTTTAACCTTTATTTTTTTTGCTTTCTTTTCTTTTTTAAATATAGATTTTCCAATATCTAAATCTTTGTTGTCATCTTCGCAATATGCATTTTGCACTGACAATAAAAGACAAAGGATTATGAATGATATTCTAATTCTATCTTTCATTAATTTTGCTCCCCATCATTTTTATTATCGCACTTTTTTTTAGAAGAGTCTTCTCTTAGTTTTTGAATAATTGCATAAAACGCTGGAACAAGAAGTGTACCAATAATTACAGCTGCAACCATACCCCCAAATACAACCACGCCAAGAGATTTTCTTGAATTACAACCTGGTCCAATTGCTCTAATCAACGGTAAAATACCAAATATAAAAGCTAATGAGGTCATTACAACCGCTCTGAAACGAGTTCTTGCAGCTTTCATTGCAGCTTCAATTATTCCAAGTTTATTTTCTTCTCTTTCAACTTTTGCAAATTCAATAATCAAAATTGCTTGTTTTGCAGCAAGACCGATTAACATAATCAATCCAATTTGAGCATATAAGTCTAATGATTGACCCCAAACATATTGAAATAATATCGCACCCAACATCGCAATTGGAGCAATCAGCATAACCCCAACAGGTAACATCCAGCTTTCATATAATGCAACTAAGAATAAATATACAAAAGTTAAGCTCATTGCAAGAACCACGGTTGTTTGACCAGCAGATTCAATTTCTTGTAAAGATGTACCAGACCAAGCAAAACCAGTGTCAGCAGGAAGAGTTTGTTTTGATACACGCTCCATTTCTTTAATGGCATCGCCTGATGATTGACCTTTTGCAGGATTACCAGTAATTTGAACAGATTTATACATATTAAATCTTGTTATATTATAAGGTCCAACAGTAGGTTCAATTGTAACCAATGTTGATAATGGAGCTGATTTGCCAGAAGCAGTTTTTACATAAACTTTTTCTATTGAGTCAATTGTTTGTCTATATTGTTCATCAGCTGACATCATAACCCTAAATACACGTCCTTCAAGGTTAAAGTCATTAACATAATATGTACCAAATTGGCTTGATAAAGCCGTATAAACATCTTGAACGTTAATTCCTTGAGCTAAGATTTTTTCATAATTAATTTTAATCATTAACTGAGGTGTTGCAGAGTTATATTGTGTAAACACACTTGTTAATTTTGGATTTTGGTTAGCTGTTGCAATCAACTGTTTAGCTTGTGCGTGAAGCTCTTGTGGTGTTCTTGAACCTTTATCTAAAAGTTGATATTCAAAACCACCAAACATTGATAAACCTTGAATTGCAGGAGGAACAAACGCATACATTGTAGCATTTGAATATTTAGCACCCAATCCATTAATGCGAGCAATTACGTCATTAATTTCTTTTTTAGAAGCGGCCTTCTCTTCTTTTGACATAAACAAAGATTTAACAAAACTTGGCTTCAATCTTGTTTCCCAATCATCCAATTGAACAATGAAAATTGAAGTATTTTGCCCATTAAAACCATTTAATGTAAGAATTGAATCAACCCCTGGGAATTTTAGAATATCATCTACTAATTGAGAAGTTATTTCATTTGTTTTTGCTAAAGATGTTCCATCTTTAAATTGAATTGATACAAAAGCAGCACCCTTGTCTTCCGTAGGCAAAAAACCTGATGGAATCAATTTAAACATTCCCAATAAAACAACTAATAAAATAATATAAGTAACGATTGTTCTTTTTGGCGCTTCGATAAAATAACTAGTACCTTCCATAAAGCCTTCTTTAATTCTTTCAAAAGCTCTATCAAATTTCTTTAAAGATACATCCCAACCATAAGCAAGGAATTCGCCCCAAGCTTTAAGCTTTTCAATTCCTTTTAAATCTTTTTTATCTTGCCAATAGTCATTGTATAGTTCACGATATTTATTATAATAACTTCTTTTTGGCATATCTTCTTTGCTTCTTAAGAAAATTGCACACAAAGCAGGAGCTAATGTTAGCGCCATAACTGTTGAAATACCAACGGAAACTGCAATTGTTAGCGCAAATTGCTGATACATTTTACCCGTAATACCTGGAATAAAAGCAACAGGAACAAATACCGCCATTAAAACTAACGATGTTGCAATAACGGCAGAAGATACTTCTTCCATTGAAATTATCGCTGCTTCTTTTGGCTTTTTGCCCTGTTCAATGTGCCTTTGAACATTTTCAACAACAACAATAGCATCATCTACAACTGTACCAACAGCAAGAACCAAACCAAATAAAGTTAAAATGTTTATTGAAAAACCAAAAACACTAAAAGCAGCAAAAGTTCCGATTAATGATACGGGAATTGCACAAAACGGAACAATACTTGCTCTAACATCACCCAAAAATAGATATACTGTAATTAATACAATTATGATTGCCTCAATAATAGCATGGATTACTTCGCTTAATGAGTCTTTAACTGCATCTGTTGCATTGTAAAATACACTATAGGCTATGCCATCCGGAAAAGATTTTGATAATTCTTCCATTTTTTTATTACATTTATTGGCAACATCAATTGAATTAGCATAAGATAATTGGCTAACAGACATAACCGCAACAGATTTATTATCAACTTTACCATCAGTTACATAATTTTCTCCTGCAAGCTCAACTCTTGCAACATCTTTAACTCTAATTGTTTGCCCTAAAGAACTAGAACGAACAATGATGTTTTCAAATTCTTCCGGAGTTTTTAAACGCCCAGGGGTTCTTAAAGTCAAAGCCATTTCGGTCTTTTTTTGCATAGGTTGATTACCTAAAGCCCCTGCTGAAACTTGTGCGTTTTGAGCTGTAATTGCAGCAGCTACTTCAGATGGCGAAACATTAAGTGCTGCAAGCTTTTCGCTATCAAGCCAAATGCGCATTGAATAATCTTTGCCACCAAAAACTTGAACTTCTGCAACCCCGTAAATACGAGCCAATTCATCTTTTAAATAAATTGAAGCATAGTTTGATAGGGTAACCAAATCAACCGATTTATCTGGCGAATAAATACCATAATATAATAATCCGCCACCACCTGTGTTTTGCTTAACCGTCAAGCCATAACGAGATACATCAGAGGGCAAGCGTGAAGTTACGAGCGAAACCTTATTTTGAACGTTAACTACGTTCATATCGGGGTCTGAACCTACTTCAAAATATATTGTAAGTCTATATGAACCATCTTGTGAATTAGAGGTCATATAAAGCATTCTTTCAACACCATTTACAGCAGATTCTATAGGAGCAGCAACAGTTGATTCAATAACGTCTGAGCTTGCACCCATATAAGTAGCACTAACAGTAACCTGCGGAGGTGTAATTGTTGGATATTCTTCCAAAGGTAAAGATTTAATCGCAATCAAACCAACAAGGATGATTACGATTGAAATTACAAAAGCAAATCTAGGGCGATTAATAAAAAACTTACAATCCATTATTTATTATCTCCCTCAACTTTCTCGCTTTTTTCTTTATTCTCTTCTTTTTGTTCAGTTTTTTGTTCTTTTGAAGCCTTGGTTTCTTCTTTTGTTTCTTGTGCTTGAACAACTTTTACTTTAGCTTTAGGCATCAATTTAGTTAAATTTGTAGAAATAAATTTATCGCCTTCTTCTAAGCCATCTTTAATTATCCAGCTATTTTCAAACTGCCCGTTATCTTTAAAATAACGAACTTGAACTAAATCATTTTCATCGACAACATAAACATATCTTCCTTTTGAATCTTGCAAAGTAAACTCTTGAGGAACAGTTAAAACATTTTGTTTAACATTAGAATAAACTTTTACTTTTACGAAATCTCCAGGGATTAAGATGTTATCGTCATTTTTAAATGTGGCTCTAAAATCAATCGTACCTGTTGTTGTTGAAATTTGGTTATCTGAAAAGTCTTGAACACCTTTTATTGGGTATAATTTTCCACTTGGTAAAACAATATCAACCTTGGCAGGTTCAGCACCTTTTTTTGGAATGAAATTTAAATTTCTCAATTGCTCATATTGTTTTGAATCAACACTATATTTAACATAAATTGGGTTTGTTTTAATAACAGTAGCTAAAGTTCCTGATTGCATAGTAACATAGTTACCTTCTTGAATTTGAAGTGAACCGATTTTACCATCAACAGGAGATTCAATTGATGTGTAGTCATAATTTCTTTGTGCTTCAGCCAAAGCTGCACTTGCCGCTTTAACAGAAGCTTCTGAAGCTAATTTATCGGCATAAAGTCCATCATAGGTAGATTTTGAAATAAAATCTTTCTTAACAAGTTCAGCTCCTCTTTCATAATCTCTTTTAGCTTTAAAAGAAGCTGCTTTTGCGCTTTCTAAGTCAGCTTTGGCTTTGTTTAAAATGTTTAAATATTGAGTGGGTTCGATTGTAAGTAAAACTTGTCCTTTTTTAACGAAATCACCTTCTTTGAAGTGTTTCTTTTGAAGATATCCATCAATTCGGGCAACTAAATCAACTTTATCTGATGATTGAACTCTTCCTGGGATTTCTATTGATTTATATATTTCTTTTCTTTCCACTTGTGCCAACTGCACAGCCGGAGTTGCACTCAAAGCAAGCATTTTCGCTCTATCTGATTCCGATTTTTTAACAGATATAAAACGACATCCAACTAGCAGCGCAATTACAATGGATGAAATTATTAATATTTTTTTCATAGCGAACCTATATTCTCCCCAATTTTTACATATCTACTTTATCATAATTTACTAGTGTTAATGCGAATTTTAAGGCAAAATCGTATGATAAATGTAGAGCAAGAACTATTTTACAATGCAAAAAATTATTTTTCAAATTAACTTTATGATTAATCTTTTTTTAAACAATTGGGCAATTTAAAAATATCAAAAATTGAGATAATGAAAATATCCTAAAAATGAAAATTTTGGGAGGTGGATATGAATTTAAGATATTTCAAAACATTACTCAAAAAAATGGAAATGTATGACAAAAAAGCTACAAACCCTTTTTTAAATAATGAATTTGAAAACAACCCTTTTAAAAATATATACGAACAAACATACCTTTGGGTAACAAAAGAATCGGCAAAGAAATAAACTTTGCCGATAATTTTAATTATTTTTTCATTAAGCAAATATTTTAAATGTATTATCTACGTTGTCTTCAATAACTTTTTTAACTGATTCCATTTCAGTCGCAATTGCATTTTGCTCTGTATCCAATTGTTGAATTTTTAACTCTAAAGATTGGTCTTTTGCTTGGATAGTTTCTGTTTTAGAGTTAATATCAGAAATTGCTTTTTCATACATCGCTTTTTCATATTCATAATCATTCATTGCTTGGTCATAAGCATCTTGGTCTGTTTCTTGAACAGCTGATAAAGAAATTATTTTACCACTTAATTCTTCGGGATATTCATCATTTTCTTCAATAATAATTGAAGATAATCTTCCATTGCTTGATTGTTCAAGACGAGCTTTAACTTCGGTAATTATTTCTTTATTGTAAGCATAAGTAGAACCAAATGTTACTTCTTGATTAACAGTTGAATTATCATTATTTTCACCAAATAAAGCATCAAACTCTGCTTGGCTTAAAAAGTGATTTTTAGTGCCATCATTATAGAAGTATTTTGCTTCATTTTTACCCATATCTTCCACTACTTCATTATAGCCCATAATAGAAACACCCTTGCCATCATCAATTGGGTAAACTTGATTAACTGTAGGAGATAATTTACCATCAACAAAAGCACTGGCAATTTCATATAAAGGATTTCCGTCTTCATCCGTTTTTGGAGTTTTATCATCATTTAAAATAGGGTTTCTAACACAAGCCAAACTTATTCCACTTGCGCCATCTTTTGATAATGTTGCACTATATGTAATACTTCCATCTTTTTCGCTAGGATTTCCAATTGAAGTACCTATAATGATAAAGGTTTCCGTAGTTGCCTTGTATTGTGTTTTTGTAGAAGATAAACTTACTGAATATTGCCCCTCTTCTTCATAGGTCTTTTGCATATTTGTGATTTTGTAATTTGAATTATTGTATGTTGCAGTATCATCAAGAACATAACTTGTTGAAACAAAACTACTAACAGCAGGAGGAGTTGGAACGCTTAATTCCATCATTTGGTTATATAAACCAGCACTTTCGTTTGCCAAAGAAGTTCTTTGTTGGTTAATTTGTTGAACTTGATATTCAACATTACTCTTTCTTGCTGTTAAACCTAGGAACCTTGCTTGGCTTGCTGCCATACCCATATTTGTCATTGCCTCCATTGTTTTACACTAATGGCTACGGCATATATTTAAGGTTTCTTGAGGTTTTTGAAAGTTTTTTTTACAAAAGTTTACAAAAAAAACGCTTTAAGCTATAATCGATAAAGAAGATATGGCAGAAATTTTAGGAAATATTCATTCAATAGAATCTTGCGGAACGGTAGATGGACCGGGAATTCGTTTTGTTGTCTTCTTTCAAGGTTGCCCTATGCGCTGCGTGTACTGCCATAATCCAGACACTTGGGATTTTAATGTTAATCAAAAAATGTCTGTTGAAGAAATTTTAAAAAAATATGATGGCGTTAAAGAATTTCTTAAAAACGGCGGTTTAACAGCAACAGGCGGAGAGCCTTTAGCTCAGATGGATTTTTTAATTGAACTTTTTAAAAATGCAAAAGCAAAAAATATTCATACAACTCTTGATACTTCAGGCATTACTTTTAATAAAGAAAATATTCAAAAATTTGATGAATTAATAAAATATACAGACCTTGTTATGCTTGATATCAAACACATAGACCCAGTTTCTCATCATAAATTAACAGGTCAAAATAACAATAATATTTTAGAATTTGCTAAATATTTGTCTATTAAAAAAATTCCTGTTTGGATAAGACATGTTGCTGTTCCAAATATTACTTATTTAAAATCACAATTAATAAAGCTTGGCGAATTTTTATCAACCCTTGATAATATTCAAGCGCTTGACGTTTTGCCATATCATGATATGGCAGTAGCTAAATATGAAAATTTAGGAAAAGAATATCCTCTAAAAGGCGTTCCGCCGTTAACCAAAGAACAAGCGCTAGATGCAAGAAACACGATTATTGAAGCCATGCGAAATGCAAAGATGAAATAAAAGTCTAAATATTTTATTGTGCTTGTTTATAATAAATTCTGTGCTTATGCTCAACATCCTTATGCCTGCGCTTTGCTCATTGGGCGAAGTCTCGCCACAATTCGCTTTGCGCTTGTTTGCTCCTGTGGAGTTTGCAAAAGCAAACTCTTACGTCGCCATAGTCCAGTGTTCGCACAAGCCCGCCACGTCATCCGTGCCGTGCAAGTGCTCAACATCCTTATGCCTGCGCTTTGCTCATTGGGCGAAGTCTCGCCACAATTCGCTTTGCGCAGGTATAAAAAAAGGAGAGGTTTCCCTCTCCAACACGATTTAAAAAATAACATGAAACTTATAATGTGCCTCGAATTATAACGACTCCATTCATGCCTGCTTTTTGAGATGCACCACCATTACCGGAATTTTGAAATTGATTAGAACTTGTACCTGAGTTTCCATAAGTAGTTGTACACTCAGTTGAATTAAACAAGCACACCTTACGATTAGTGGTTCCCGAACCACCTGCAGCGCTTGCTCCAAAAGCACTTGATTGTCCGCCACTGGCACGAGTTGCAGAACAATTTTTCGCTCCACCACCTGCGCCGATTACAATTGGATATGTTGTACCAGCAACTACATTAACATTATTTGAAACTTTAAAATTCCCACCTCCACCAACGCTTGGATCGCAACCACTAACATCAATCATTCCACCAGCACCACCTCCAACAGCAAAAACATCTATTTTGCTATTCTTGATTGAATCAAAAACAAGGCTTCCAGATTGACTAAATTTCAAATACCAATGCGTTGATGTAACACTAAGTGTAGTAGCACTAGAGGCAATATCTGCATTACTGCTATTTGTATATCTATATGTTGGAAGTTTATCTGTTATATCACTTGTATTTTTCATTTTTCCTCTTACCATAACAATTCCGCTCATGCCTGCTTTTTGAGATGCCCCACCATTTCCAGTATTGGGATTTTGATTGGTAGTTGAACCCGTGTTTCCATATTTAAAATCACATGTCGTATCTCCAAAAGGGCATGTAGCATAACTTGCTGTATAGACTCCGCCTCGTGAGTATATTCCAAAACCACTAGAAGTATATCCATTTGAATGAAGCGAACTACAATTTACTGCAGAACTACCCGAGCCAACTGTTATTGGATATGACATTCCTGAAGAAAGCTGAGCACCCAATGTTGTACTATAAGTACCGCCGCCGCCAACAGCTGGTTCACATCCGCTAACGTCTATTAATCCACCAGAACCACCACCAAGTACAAAAACATCAACGGAATTTGTCGGCAAATATTCAAACAGAACTTTTCCACTTGAAGTAAATCTTAAATACCAATAGTCATTAGCAGTATATAATGTGCTATATTCAAGAGTTGCTTCACCACCACTATCGTTTAAGAATTTGTATATAGGAAGATTTAAGCTGGTATTGTTTGGTGTACGAGTGCCTCTTATTATAACTATGCCATCCATAGCGCCTTTCTGAGAAGCGCCACCGTTTCCTGTGTTTTTGTTTTGATTATTTGTAGAGCCTTGATTTCCATATTTAAATTCACAACTTGCATCACCAAATGGGCAGGTGCTATGACTTCCTGTATAAACTCCGCCATTAGAATAAATTCCAAAAATACTAGACGTGCCACCTGTTTTATTAGATGAGCTACAAGCTACAGCCGAACCCCCTGCGCCTATTTTAACAGGATATGCAATATCTGTATTAATTATTACGTTCCTTACCGTATTAAAATTTCCGCCGCCGCCAACGTTAGGGTCGCATCCGCTAACATCTGTTAATCCACCAGCTCCACCGCCAACTACAAACACGTCAACATTGCTAGTTGGAAGATAAGTGAAATTAATCGTGCCACTTGTAGTTAATCTTACAAACCAATATTCATTAGTTACATGCAATGTTGTATGAGTTGTTGTAGTGTCAGACCCTGTGCTATTTAAAAATTTATACGTCGGATAAGTTTCAGCTTTTGCGTTTTTTGCACCAAGCTGACCCCTTAGAATTACAACCCCACTCATACCTTTTTTTTGAGAAGCGCCGCCATTTCCAGAATTTGCTTTTTGATTAGAACTTGTTCCTGTTTCGCCATATTTCATAGTACAGCTTGTTTCATTAAAAGGGCAAATACTATGGCTACTTTTATAAACTCCGCCGTAGGTAAACAATCCAAAAGCACTTGTTGTACCACCACTCGAATGAAGAGAAGAACAATTTACAGCAGAGCTACCTGAACCTATTGTTATTGGATAACTTGTATCCGTTTGTACTACTAAATTTTTTATAATATTATAATTTCCACCGCCGCCTACAGCTGGGTCGCATCCGCTAACATCTATTAATCCCCCAGAACCTCCGCCAACAGTGAAAACATCCATAACATTTGCTGGTACAGAAGAAAAGGATAAAGTCCCCGAAGCTTTAATTTCTATAGTCCAATAAGTACTCCCTTTAACAAGTTTTGTTGAGGTCGCTGTAATGTCTGCTCCACTTGAATTTAAAAGAGTATAAACAGGAACATCTTTAACGCAATTTCCATCAACAAGTAAATCTTCTCCGCTACATGCAGTGCAGATGTTATCAATCTTTGATCTTTCGGCACAATTTTTAGCAGTATTTAATAAGCAAGTTGGAGAAGCTTCAAGAGCGTAATATCCATCAGCACATTCTTTACATTGAGATTGACCATTTAAAGGGTGTTTATCAGTACCATCAGCAGAAGTTGATGTACCTGCAAGACAAACTAACTTATTAAAGCCATCACAAAAGTGTCCTTCAGGGCAGTGTTTACATGCTTGTTCATCCATATCAAAATATTGACCAGTTGCGCATGCGCCAGCAGACGGTACTCCACCGCCACCGCCACCACCGCTGATTGTAATACCGCTTGAGCTTAGTTTTTTAGTGATTATAGGCGCCATTGCCGCCGTAATTAAGCTTACTATAATTAACGCTACTAATATTTCTACTAAAGAAAATGCTTTACTGCTCTTTTTCATACTTCATCTCTTAACTAAAAAAATACGATAATTTATTAAACATAATAAATTTATTATTACATATAATAAATTACTCTATTAATTTAGTCAATGAATTATTATAAAAAACTGCAATTTTACATACAATATTTTTGGTGATTTTATGAAAAATATTAAAAAATTGTTGGGCGAGAGAATAAAAGAAATTAGAAAATCTAAAAAATTAACCCAAGAACAACTTGCAGAGCGCATTGGAATTGAAATTCCAAGTTTAAGCAATATTGAAAATGGCAAAAATTATCCAAATTCTGAAACTATTGAAAAAATTGCAAACGGTTTAGAAATGGAAGTTTTTGAATTATATATTTTTGAACATTTAAAAGAATTAGATAGTAAAAAAATGCTTGAAGAAATCAATAATTCTCTTAAAGATGATTTAAAGCTTTTAAAAACAGTTCATAAGATGGTTTTAAGCTTAAAAACTAAATAAACTCATTCCCCAATAACACCGCCCCAATCATGCCTGCGTAATTACCTGCTTTTGCGTGAAATACTCTAGTCGGTGTAGTTACAATATTTTCATTTACAAACTTTTCAATTTCATTTGTATCAACAAATTTTTCCATTGAGCCTGATAATACAACACAATCAGTATCAAAAATATTATTTAAACCCAAAATTCCTAATGCAATATCATTTTGCCAAGTTTTGAGTGTTAATAAAGCTTTTTCATCATTATTTGAAACACGTTCTATAATATCATAAGTTGTTATATTTTCATCTTGAAAAATTTCAACTCCGGTTTGCCTTAAACCGTTTCCTGAAGCATAGGCTTCAAAACAATCCCAAGCCCCGCAAGTGCATTTTCTTTTTTGATTTCTAGACATTGCAAAATGCATTTCGCCAGCAGCACCGTTTTTACCTTTTAAAAGTTTGCCATTGATTATTATTCCACCACCAACGCCAGTGCCTAAAGTAAGCATTATACTATTATTATAACCTTGTGCAGCGCCTATTCTATATTCCGCCCAAGCGGCAGCATTTGCATCGTTTTCAATAAATACTTTTTTGTTTGATAAAGATTGAAAATCGATATCTTTATAGCCACAAGCCAAATTAGCAGTCGAACCGATAACGCCGGTGTTTTGATTATTTACAGCGCCTGCTGTTGCTATCGCTACAAATTCAATATCTTGCTCAAATTTTGAAATTACATTTTTCAATATATTAATAATTTCATCAACGGTTTTTGGAGTTGATATTTTTTCAACTTCGTTTAAAATTTTACCGTTATTATCAATTAAAGCGTTAGAAATCTTAGTTCCACCGATATCAATTCCAAGAGCTTTATTCATTTTATATTCCTTTTAATCTTTTATATATCAACTGTGGTCGAGTAATAGCAGAACCAACTACAACAGCATCAGCTCCATATTCAAATGCCATTTTAACATCGTTTTTCTCCCAAATTTTACCTTCTAAAATAGTAAAAATATCTAAATTCTCTTTTATTTTTTTAACTAGTTCAAAATCAGGACAATCTGAGTTATTTTGAGTTTCTGTTGTATATCCACTTAGTGTAGTTGAAACTATATCACACCCTAGTTTATAAGCATTTTTAGCTTCCTTATAAGTTGCAACATCTGCCATTGTAATTTTATTTTGAGATTTAATATAGTTAATTAAATCAGCCAAGTTTTCATTATTTGGTCTATTTCTCATTGTTCCATCAAAAGCTACAATATCAGCCCCTGCTTCAATAACACGCTTACAATCATCAATGGTTGGAGTAATATAAACCAATTCTTTATAGTTAGCTGGAATTTGAGATGGCTTTGTTATACCAATAACAATAACATTAGGAAACATTTTTTTAATGTTTTTAATATCTCTCTCACCTGCCAAACGAAGTGCTTTAGCGCCGCCAAGTTCAACTATACTTTTTGCCATAGCATTAATACAAATTTCATCATACAATGGCTCATTTGGCATTGCTTGAATTGAAACTATTAATTCATTTTTAAGATTTTCTAAAATATTCATTTTATTTCTTTCTGATGAAATCTAAAATGGCGTTAATAAACGTTAAAGGATGAACAGGACACCCTGGAATATATAAGTCAATTTTATATTTATCTAAAAATTCACGATTTAGTTCTGTTGAATCTTTAAAAATTCCCCCTGAAATTGCGCAAGTTCCGCACAAAATAACTACTTTAGGATCAGGAGTTGATTTATAGCAGTCTTCTAATGCATAAGCCATATTTTTTGTTATTGGACCAGTTATCACTATTCCATCAGCATGGCGAGGAGAAGCAACAAAATCAATCCCAAATCTTCCCATATCAAAATTAGCGTTTCCTGCAGCGTTTAGCTCCATTTCGCAACCATTACAGCCCCCTGCTGAAACTTGGCGAAATTTAATTGAGCGATTAAAAATTGAATAGATTTCTTTTCTTATTTCAATAGCATTTTTATAATAATTTTCAGGAGTTGTTTCTTGCGTTACAACAAGTTTTTCAGGTTTATCTGCTGCTAATTTATAGAAATTAGTAAAATCAATCGCACCTTGGCATACATTTTTACAAGCTCCACAAAGAGTGCATTTTGCCATATCGATTTTAAGCGGATTAATTGAAATTGCATTTGTCGGACAAGCAGCTACACATTTTTCGCAACCATTACAAATTGAATTAGTAAGCTTCGGTAAACCTCTAAACTGTTCTCTCATTGGCGCATTTTTAATATCTGGAATATATTGTTTTTTTTGCCATAATTTCATTTTTAAAGTATCAAACATAATAAACTTCCTTAATTTTATTATTATAGGTCAAACCCACAATACGATAAGTCAAAACCTTTGTTACACAATGGAAAATCAGATATTCCATTATTTCTAACTGCCATAGATAATCCCCACCAATTGTTAAAAGATGGGTCTTTTATTTTATATCTTGAAATTTTACCTGATTCATCAGTTGTTGCAATGTGAATAACTTCACCACGCCAACCCTCAACAATAGATACTGCAAAACTATTTGAAATTAAACAATTTGGATTTGTGAAAAGTGCTTGATTTCTAGTTTTTGAAAGCTTTTTCAATAATTCTTTTACAATTCTAATTGATTCTTTTACTTCTTTATATCTAATTCTAAAGCGAGAATAAGCGTCATTTGTGGCTTTAAAAGGTTTTCTTTCAATTCCCTTGTAGTATTCATCTTCAAAATCAAACCTTGAATCAATGGTTAGTCCACAAGAACGAGCCATTAAACCAACCATATTTAATTCTTGAGCGGTTTCAAGGCTGATATTTCCTGTTTTTTCAAGTCTTGAAATAACGGTTGATGAGTTAAGAGCAGCGCTAGTCATTTTATCAACTGTCTTTTTAACATAATCAAGAGTTGAAATAATTTTATCTGACATATTTTGATTAATATCAAAATTCACTCCGCCAACTGTTGTTAAGCCTCTGATAAACCTGCTACCTGAAACTTCAAGCATTGTATTGATTACAAGAGTTCTTGTAACAGCGAAAGTTTCTTTTCCCATCAAATATGCAATGTCGCCTAAAATTGCACCCATATCACCAATATGGATTGCAATTCGCTCCATTTCAAGAGCAATTCTTCTAATTATTGCCGCTCTTGGAGTAATCTTTGTTTCGCCTAGTGCTTCAATTAACTGTGAATATGCGGTTGAATAAGCTACAACGCTATCTCCACAAATTGATTCAGCCAGTTGGTTTGATGGATTTTTAAGCATTAAATCTTCAGCTCCCCTATGCTGATAACCAAGCATAATTTCAAGATTATAAACTTTTTCTCCTTGGCAATTAAATCTAAAATGCCCCGGTTCAATTACTCCGGCGTGGATTGGACCAACAGCTACTTGGTGAGTTTCATCTCCTTGCATTTCAAAAAATTCATAATCATCTAAATTTTTGCGAACAGGTTTTAGCCAAGGGTGATTAAGTGGTTTTATTCCAAATTGTTCATAAAATTCACGCTCAAACATGTGGTACTGAGGATTTTCTTTTGTAATTGATTCATATTCAGTGATTGATTTATGAATTAAAGATGAAGTTACTAAAATATCTCCTTTTTCATCATCAGCTAAAGCAACAAAAAGCTTAATATTTTCTCCCCAATCAGCACCAAAAAAAGCTATTGGGCGCAAGTTTGTTGCCATTAATTGAGCTCTTAAACTTTCAAATTCAACTGTAGGAATATCAAGAAGATTAATTCTTTGATTGTTTTTCATTGTGTAATAATTCATCTTATCTCCTTTATCCAATTACAGCTCTTAAAATTGTTAAATCTAAAAATTTTGGAATATATATTCCTAAAATAAAAGCCAGAGTCAAAAGCACAATTTGAGGAATATACATTGTCATATCGATTTTTGATAGATTATTTTTTGCTTTTTCAAACTTTTCAGACGTTTTTTCGCCATACGCCATTTTTATTACAACTCTTCCCATTGCAAAAAGAATGACTGTTAATAAGAATAAAAACAATGCGCATAGAGCATAATGTTTTTGAATAATGAAAGTTTTAACAATTAAAAATTCACTAATAAATAAAACACTTGGCGGAAAAGCACAAATTCCAAGGAAAGATAATATCCAAAGCCAACTTGTTTTTTTATCAACCAAAGCTAGAGCTCTAACAGATTTTATTCTTTTTGTTTCAAAAAGTTCTAAAACGTTTCCACTTGTTAAAAAGAAGCTAGCTTTAATTAAAGAATGACCTATTAAATGAATAATTAAAGCGTAATATGCAACACCACCCAAGGATGTACAAATTGCTAAAATACCCATATTTTCAATTGAAGAATAAGCAAGCATTCTTTTATAGTTTTTGGTGTGGTATAAAAATACACTTGTTATAAACAATGATAAAAAGCCCATTACAAGAAGTAATGTCCTAGCGTAAGCTATGCAATTTGCTGCAAGCATTACTTTATAAACATTTAAAATAACTAAAAATGCACAGTTTAATAATGTTGCAGATAATAAAGCTGAAATCGGACTTGGAGCTTCAGCGTGAGCGTCCGGAAGCCAAAAATGCACTGGAGCAAGCCCCATTTTAGTTCCTATTCCAAATAATATAAATACAAATGAAATATTTAACCAAAAACGGCTAAAGCTTGGAGCGTGGTTCAATAAGTCGTTATAGTTTAGGGAGTTCATTGACCCTGTTGCAATTGTAAGAAGAATAATTCCAACAAAAGCTAAAGCAATTCCAATTGAACAAATGAAAACATATTTCCAAGCGGCTTCAATTGAATGTTTTGTTTTATTGAAATAGATTAAATAAGCACTAGCTAACGTCGTTCCCTCGATAAAAATCCAAGCAAGACCAAGATTATTAGCTAAAATTCCACCTGTCATTGATAAAACAAAAATCAAAATCATTGTAGAATAGTGCATCATTTTTCTTGGCTTAAATTCGCTTTCAAGATTTTTAGAATAACCAAGGTTATAAATGCTAACCGTTAAATAAACAATTGATAAAACAATATAGAAAACTATATTTGTATTGTTTAGATTAAAATATTGGCTTGCTTCAACTAAGTCTGGTTTTAGAAAATAGCAAAAACCAAGCGAACTATGCAAAAGCGCATAAAGTATCATAAAAAGATTGTTTAATTTGTTATTTTTTGCAAATAGCAATATTAAACAAAAAATTATTGGAACTATTAAGACTAGATTAATCATTATACACTATCCTTTAAGTCTGACAAATGTGCTACTTCCATATCTCCAAGCTCTTTATTAATTTGAGAAACAAAAAGCCCTAAAATATAAATAGCAATAAATACATCTAACAAAACACCAATATTAACCAAAATCGGCATTTCTTTTGCAACAGAAAGAGAAAGTAAAAATATCCCGTTTTCCATTGTGATAAATTCAATTACGTTTGATAAGATTTTATGTTTAATTGTAATTAACCAAAGGCTTATTATTATTGTTGCAAGAGCTATTCCAAAGCAAATTGGATTAATCATTGATAAAGATGGAATTTCAATAACAGAAAGCATAAATCCAGCAAATAGTATTACGCTTGAAATCAAAAGACAGTAAAAATGCGCAATATTAGCATCCGTATCACGATTAGAATGTGTCTTTTTAACAACCTTAGTTAAAAACATTGGAATTAATATCGCTTTAACTAATAGCGTTTCAACCGTTAAAAAAGCTATGATGTACCATGGATGATGAGAAAAATCCATCGCACAAATTAAAAATAATAATAAACCTTGAACAGCTAACGTTCTAACGTGTGCTAATAATCTACTTGTTGTAGATAAATATAACATTGTTAAACCAAATAATATTATTAAACCGTTTGTCATTTTTATACTCCATACAATTTAAGTGCAACTAAAGAAGTTGCAACTAAAGCCAACGAGCTCATTACAAAAACAAATTCAAACACATGGCTCATTCTAAATCTAGCAATTGCAGATTCTATAGTTCCAATAATAATTGAAATTAACACCATTACTCCTAAAAAAGCTCCTAAAGAAGCCCATAAACCAAGGTTTAAAGGCAAAATTATTGTTGCAATTAATGATGAAATTAAAAACATTTTAGCAGCAGCGCTATATGTTATTATCGCAAGCTCTTGAGAACAATTGTCCAATATCATAACTTCATGAATCATAGTAAGTTCAAGATGCGTCGCAGGATCGTCCACAGGAACCCTAGCACCCTCTGTGATTAGCATAATCGATAAACAAAGTATTGCAAAAATAATAATCAAAATCCCAAGGCTACCAGAACTTACAATAATTTGATTTAAACTATCGAATGTATAAACTTTACACAAAGCCATAATTGAAGCAATTACGATAAAAAACGCAGGCTCAATTATCGTTGTAAAACAAGCTTCACGGCTAGAGCCCATTCCCTCAAAGCTACTTGCGGTTTCCATTGCAGCAAGAATTGAAATAAATTTTGATAAACCTAAAGCATAAGCAAAAAATATTAAGCCACCTTGAATATTAATTATCGATTGCCCCATAATCATAGGAGTGAAAAGAGAAGCAAAAACCACACAAACAAAGCTTATAACAGGTGCGATTTTAAATAATATCGTTGTTGAATTTGAAAAAATTGTATCTTTCTTCATTAATTTAACAAAGTCATAAAAAGGCTGAAATATGCTTGCGCCGTATCTTGCACCCCAGAAAGCTTTTGTTTTTCTAATTATCCCTATCATTAAAAATGGAACTATCAAAAGTAATATTATATTTAAAATTTTTGCTAACATATTTTTCCTTTAACTAATTAATATTGCAATAACTAAAGCAACGGCAATAAACGCCAAACCAAAACGAATATATTGCTGAATATCACCATTTTGAATAATTTCAAATTTTGATAAAAACATTTCATCCCATTTTACAATTGGTGAAATCACATAAGCTTCTTCTATATCATCAACCTTAGTTGAATAATGAGCGTCAGTTGGGAATAAACCTTTTGCTTTTTTAACGTCACGAGTTCTTTTAAATAATGGTTTTACGATATTTAAAAATGGACTAACAAAAGACGCTGCGCTGTATTGCATTTTGCTTGTAGCTTTATTATATCCGCAGCCCCAAGTTGAATAATAGCTTTGTTTTTTAGAGATTAATTTTTTAACCAATACAAATAGTAAAATTAATCCAAAGAAAATTAATAAATATTTTGAAACTTCACTTAAAAAACCAATTTGTTTACAAGCACAACCGTAATCAATAAATACACGGGTAGGTAAAAGTGTATATTTAAAAACAAATTGAGGAAATAACCCTAAAATTAAACAAAGCCCAGCCAAAAAGCCCATTGGAACAAGCATTGTTTTAGGACTATCTTCACTTGGCACATGTTCACTTCTTGAAACACCCAAAAAAGTAATACTTATTGTTTTTGTAAAACAAAGAATTGCAATTGTTCCAACCAAAGCTAAAGAAGCAAAAGCAAATAATATTACAATAAATACTCCAAAATTGTTTATATCAAGAGCTTTAATAAAGCTAAAATAAATCAAAAATTCACTAACAAAACCATTGAAAGGAGGAAGTGCACAGATTGAAATTCCGCCAATAATGAAACATAGCGCAGTTAGGGGCATTTTTTTAATTAGTCCACCCAATATTTCCATATTTTTTGTATGAGTTTTAATATAAACACTACCTGCACTTAAAAATAATAATTCTTTAAAAATTGAATGGTTTAAAATATGAGCAAAACTTCCACAAAGCGCAATTAAAGCTACTGTTGGATAATCATAGTGGGTTGCTAATAAATAAACTCCAATTCCAATACCTATTATTCCAATATTTTCAATTGAAGAATAAGCAAGCATTTTTTTAATATCTTTTTGAACAGATGCATAAGATATTCCATATAAAGCAGTTAAAATTGAAAGAATTAAAACAAAGTAAATTGTTTCAAGCTTTGGAATTGAACAAAATTCAATCGCTCTAATTATTCCATAAATTCCTGTTTTAATCATAACCCCGCTCATCATAGCGCTAACATGAGATGGCGCTTTAGGATGGGCATCCGGAAGCCAATTATGAAAAGGAACAAAACCTGCTTTTATTCCAAAACCAATAAAACCAAAGATAAATATTAAATTTGCTAATTGAATATTTTCTTTTAGAGCTTCGCTAAAATATGCAAAATCAAGGCTGTGTGCTTGAATTGATAATATTGCAAAAAATAAAATGATAAATATTACACTCAAATGCATATAAACAAGATATTTTATGCCTGAAGTTATAACATTTTTTTCTTCGTATTCAAAAATAACAAGGAAAAATGAAGAAAGTGACATTAACTCCCAAATAATTAAAAACGCTAAAGCATTTTGGCAACTCACAACCCCAAGCATTGAAGCCATAAGCATTAAAAGAAAAATACAATGAGCGCTTATATCTTTTCCTTTTTTAATATAACTTTTTAAATATCCATTAGAATAAATTATTGCTAATGTTGACATTAAAGAAATTATGATTGCAAAAAATGCGCTTATATTATCAAGCGAAAAGCGAACATTTTGAAAAACTGCATCTAGCGAGAAAATAATATCACTATTTTGCCCTAAAAACGCTTTAATTGAAGCAATTGTTGTAAATATCGCACCAGAAGCTGCAAATATTGATATCAATTTTAATTTTAAATTTGGGTTTTTGAAAAATAATTGAAAAATTGCTCCAAAAATTAAAACCGCTATCCCAATTAAATATAAAATCATACTTCCTCTTAAACTGTTTAAAATTCAACGTACGACTTAATTTTGTATCAAATAAAAATGATAATCAATACTTTTTTAAGTTTAAAGTATAATTATTTTTGTTATGAAAAAGATGTTTAATTTTTTGGCTGGATTATTAATTATTTTAGCAATTTTATATTTTTGCACATTAACTTTAAAATTGCTTAAAATAAACTTTCCTGCACCAATTTTAGGAATTATTGTTCTTTTTGCATTATTGAAAACAGAAATCATTAAAGAAAATTTAATTAAAGATTTTTGTGAATTCATTTTAAAATATATGATTTTATTTTTTATTCCTGCTGTTGTTGGAATAATGAATTATTTTGATATTTTATCCGATAATTTAGCTCCAATATTGATGACTATTTTTATAACAACAGCTTTGGTTATTGTAGTTGTCGGTTTATTCACATATAACGCCATTAAATTTCAAAGATTGTTAAGATTAAAAAAAGGAATTAAAAAATGATTTTCTTTGGTTTTTTAATAACTTTATTTTTATTTATAATTTTTCAAAAATTAAACTTAAAATTTCCAATCATTTTAAGTGTCGGCTTTTGCATTATTTTAGTTTTAAAAATATTCAACATCAGCTATGAAACATATAATTATTCAGCTACATATTTATCATATTTTATAGCTCCAGCTACGATTGCTTTGGCATTTCCAATGTATAAAAACTATCATATATTAATTACAAATAAACGTATTTTATATTTTTCATTATTTTTAGCAACAATAACAGCAATGATTTCAACATATTTTTGCGCTAAGTTATTTGGAGCAGATTTAAAGGTGATTTTAAGCTTATTACCAAAATCAACAACTCTTCCAATTGCGCTGAGTATTTCAAAAACCATTGGAGGATACGGTGAATTAACAGCGATAATCGTTGCACTAACAGGGGTTTTTGGTGGCGTTTTTGGTCATAGTATTTTAAAATTTTTAAAAGTAAAAAACGATGTTGCAATAGGTTTAGCTTTAGGAAGCGCTTCTCATGTTATTGGAACTTCCGCTTGCGCTAATCGAAAAAAAGACAAACAAACCGCAGCAAGCACAATTGCACTAATTGTGGTTGGACTTTTAAGCGCAATTATAATTCCGCTTTTCAAAAATATAATTTAAAAATCTAATTTTTTAATCATTGATTTTATTAATGCACTTAATTTTAAAGAAGTAGTTTTGCCAATTTCAACTACTTCACTGTGTGCTAATTTTTTATCTGATACCCCTGTAGCGTGATTTGTTACAGAGCTAAAAGCAACAGTATCCATTTTTAAATAATTTGATACAATTGCTTCAGGAACTGAGCTCATCCCTACAACATCAGCTCCAAGCAGTCTAAAAGCTCGAACTTCTGCTGCCGTTTCGTAACTTGGACCGGTGGTTGCCAAATATACACCCTCTTTTAAATCAATATTTAATTCTTGAGCGCAGTTTTTAGCTAATTCTTGAAGAGATTTTGTATAACAATTAGACATATCAGGGAATCTTTCCCCTAATGAGTCATCATTTTTGCCAATTAATGGGTTTGTACCCATAAAATTAATATGGTCGCAAATTAGCATAATATCGCCAACTTCAAGCCCTTTGTGAGTAGCTCCTGCAGCGTTCGTTATAAAAAGAGTTTTAACTCCTAGTTTTTTAAATATTTTTATCGGATAAGTTGCAACAGCTAAGGAATTTCCCTCGTAAAAGTGAAATCTTCCTTGCATAATTACGGCGTTTTTACCCTCTATTTCGCAAAACAAAAGTTCGCCCTTGTGTCCAACAACGGAACTTTCGCCAAAATAAGGAATTTCACTGTATTTGATTTTAATTCCATCTAAATCATCACAAAAACAACCCAAACCAGAGCCAAGAATAATTGCGACATCGGGTTTTAGGTTGTTTGTTTTAGAATTTATATAATCAAGAGTTTCTTTGATTTTTTCCATATTTTTAAATGTTAAATAATTTTATAAACCAATTAGCCAACTAAGCCATCGTCATCTGATTCAGAAGCTTTTACCATAATAGCATGTTGAACAGGTTTTTCTTTTTTAACATTTGAATCAAAAGGAATTTCAACATCGAAACCAAAATCATCTCTTGGTTTTTTCATTTGAGATTCATCAACTAATTTTTTAGCTAATTCGATTAATTCATATACTAATTGATATCTGTTAGCTGCTTTTTCGTTTAAATCCCAAGCGGTTTTTGTAATTTGACTCATAATTATCTCCTATATATTAATCTTACAATGAGAAATAATTACATGCAAGTCTGCAAAAACCAGAAAGTTAATATTCATATTTATAATACATTTCATCTGCCGTTTTTCTATATATTTCATATTTTTCAGGGCTCATCAATCTTAAAAATCCATCAATCAAGCCAACGTCATCTCTTTTTCTTAGTTGAATTTCATTATTTCTCAATTTTTTAGAGTTTCTCTTAGAAGATATTGATGCAGGTAAAGCGGTACCGATTAGCGCAGTATTTGATGAAGCAAGCTTCAATTTTTTAATTCTTTCTTTCTGTGGAACAAATTCCCAAACCCTTCCTAAAAGCTCATATTCCAAATTTTTCAATCTTTCACCATCTGAAAATTCAGGATATGTTCTTGGAAAATGACGTTTTTCCATTATTTCTATAGCTTTTAGATCATTAGATGAAAACTGCACTGGATAAGGCGAGCGAGGATGAGCATTTTTAA
The DNA here is from genome assembly GCA_015152565.1 of Cyanobacteria bacterium SIG27. Lineage (GTDB taxonomy): Bacteria > Cyanobacteriota > Vampirovibrionia > Gastranaerophilales > Gastranaerophilaceae > RUG14156. The sequence continues at coordinate 19,768 of SUTT01000001.1, read as the reverse complement.
TATCTTCTTTTGTAATAACTATTGTTTTAATTTCTTCCGAGCAATAACAACAAAGTGGCAAAAACATTGAATAAATAATCATTGTAAAAATAATGCAATAATAAAAGCTAAATTTAATACTTTTAATCGCTCTTTTCATTTTAAAAAGTTTATTCTTTTAAAAAGCTGATTTTATGCACCATTTGGATATCCAAAAAGAATATTATTAACTTTTGTAAATAAATAATTAAAATTACAATAAATTATTAAAGAACATACTAAAAATTGTCGTAACAAGATAAAGTACAAAGGATAACAAGCAAAGTATTAGTGGAAATGAAAAAATTATTATTAGTAGTATGTTTATTATTTAGCTTTTTTATAGCCGAAATTCAAGAAGCGCTTGCTCTTGATTATTCAATTATTTCAAAAAATACAAAGATTGTAGCTGCCCTAGAAAAGCTTGATTCGATTAATAGACGTGATGTAATTGCAATTTTATATGGAAGAAATGCAACCAAAAAACCTATTCGTGTAATGTTTCGTGATTTAGCGATGTATGGTTATGAAGACGCAGAAGCAATCACTGCTCCCACTAAAAACAATGGTCTTGTAATTTATATTTCATCAGAGCATAAAGGTGCAAGCCCTGAATGCATTGCATGTTTAATTGCTCACGAATCACAACATCACACTTTTACAAATACAAGAGCAGAAGAGCTTAGAGCGTGGATTTCTGAAACTCAAGCTTGGAATGAGTTTACAAAAAGAAACCGAGAGCTTTTAGTTTCAAATGAGCCTTTAGCTAAACGTGAAAATATTATTGCAAAAATCAGAGCAAAAGGCGGTGTTGCAGGAGTTCAAAAATTAATCGCCGCAAACCCTGTTTATGCTGATTTAAATTAAACTTTAATATTATAAATTAATCCGCCGAATATGGCGGATTTTTTTAATTAAAACAATTCTTAAAAATTTGTTTCTATAACATATTGTTTGAGATAGAATATTCTCATACGAGATTTATTTGGAGAAAACTTTGCAATTCAATTTAAAAGAGATAATCAACGCTATTGATTGCGAAATAATTCATAAAGCCCCTATCTTAAATGATGAAGTTTTATTTAATATTTCAACCGACACAAGAAAACTTGAAAAAGGTGATGTTTATCTTCCTTTAAGAGGTGAAAACTTCGATGGTCATAATTTTATAGATAAAGCCGTTGAAACAGGTGCTCGTGGATATTTTACGCAAGATAAATTTAAAGTTAATGAAAATGCTGATTTTATAATTTATGTTAACAATGCGTTAGTTACATATTTAGAATTAGCAAAATATATAAGAAATAAAATCAATCCAAAAGTTATAGCAATAACTGGTTCTTGTGGTAAAACAACTACAAAAGAAATGCTTTATAGCGTTTTTTCGACCCAATTTAAAACCCATAAAACAATTTTAAATCACAACAACGAAATTGGTTTATGCGAAACTATGTTTAATATGCCGTTAGATACTGAAATTTGCATAGTTGAAATGGGAATGAGAAACCTAGGCGAAATCGAACTATTATCCAACTATTCAAACCCTGATATTGGAATAATATCAAACATTGGTTCAGCCCACGTTGAAAGATTGGGAACACTCAAAAATATCGCAATTGCAAAATGCGAAATAACCAAAAATTTAAAAAAAGACGGTCTTTTTATTGGTGCAAAATCAGAAAGACTAGAAGAAAATTTAAATTTTGACGGTAAAAAAATAATAACTTCACTAGATGAAGCAAAAAATATTAAAATTTCAATTGATTCAACTACTTTTGAATATAAAAATGAAACTTATGAAATAACTCAACCCGGTGAATATAACGTTTCAAACGCTATTTTAGTAATTGAAGCGGCGCTATCTCAAAATATTTCAATTGAAAATATAAAAAAAGGCTTATTGGCTTATAAGCCAATTGAAAAACGCTGGGAAAAAAGCATAGTTAAAGGGTTTACTTTTGTGAACGACAGCTATAACGCTAATCCTGAATCAATGAACGCTGTTTTAAAAACATTTTTAGAAATCTACCCAAAACCAATCACACTAGTATTGGGGGATATGGGCGAATTAGGAAAAGACGAGATAATGTATCATAAACAAGTTGGCGAATTTTTATCTAAATATTCTGATATTAAATTGTTGACTGTTGGAACACTGGCTCGTCACATTGCAAGAAACTGCACTCTCGATAGCGTAGAATTTGAAAATAACGAACAATGCGCAAAATATATTATGGAAAATGTTGAAAAAAATACAACAATTCTTTTAAAAGCATCTCGTTCCATGAAATTTGAACAAATTATTGAAATGGTGGAAAAAATATGATAATGATTGCAACAGCGGGCTTGATAGCCTTAATATTATGCTTATTATTTGGAATTCCTTACATAGATTTTATGAAAAAGAAGGCATATTCTCAATATTTAAGAGAAGAAGTGGCACAAATGCATTCCTATAAAGAAAAGACCCCAACAACGGGCGGTGTTTTCATTGTTGCTTCAATTGTCATTGCTTCAATAATTGCTCTTTTTATGGCACAAAAAACAACAACAAGCGCAGTCATTGTTCTAATGACATTAATTTTCTACACTTTTACAGGTTTTGAAGATGATATCAAAAAAATCAAAGCTCATCAAAACCTTGGGCTTTCTGCTCGAGCAAAACTTATGCTTCAAATTGCAGTTGCGATGTTGCCTGCTTTTTATATTATTTTTTCTAATCAAACCGCTATAACATTATTTGATTTTAGCCTTGATTTAGGTTGGTTTTATCCAGTTTTTGTAGTTTTCATGATGGTTGGAGCGTCAAATGCTGTTAACCTTACAGATGGTCTTGATGGACTTGCTGCAAGTTCATCGGTTTTTGCCTTTTTGGCAAGTGCAATCATTTGTTTTTTAAATAATAATATTGATTTAGCAATCATCTCAATCGCTGCAAGCGCTGCTTGTGTTGGCTTTTTATATTTTAATAAAAAACCGGCTAAAATCTTTATGGGAGATACCGGCTCTTTAGCTCTTGGCGGATTATTAGCCACAATTGCCATTATGGGTAAATTTGAGCTTTGGTTAATTCCTCTTGCAATTGTTTTCATTTGCGAAACGTTATCTGTTATGATTCAAGTTACAAGCTTTAAACTAACAGGCAAAAGAGTTTTTAAAATGAGCCCAATTCACCACCATTTTGAATTATCAGGATGGTCTGAAAACAAAATCGTATTTGTTTTTTCGCTAACAACTTTTATTTTTGCAACTATAACAACAATAATTTATTATTTACATAAGGTATAAAAATGGATAATTTTCAAAATAAAAAAGTTTTAATTCTTGGCTTTTCAACAACGGGTATCGCTGCTGCAAGATATTTTATTAAACAAGAAGCAAATGTGTATATCAGTGAATTTAGTGAACTAAAAGAAAAAAACGCAACAATCGTTGAAGAGTTGAAAGAAAAAGGCGCAAAAATCGAATTTAATGGACATAGCGAAGAATTTATCACTAATTCGGATTTCTGCATTTTGAGCCCATCAATTCCGACTGACGCACCAATTTTAGAAAAATTAAAAGAAAAAAATATTCCATTTTATTCTGATTTAGAATTTATTTCAAAAAAAGAAAACAATAAACTTGTTTTAATCACAGGAACAAACGGAAAAACCACAACAACAGCACTAACTTCTCATATCTTATCTAGAAAATTTTCTGCTCCATATTGCGGAAACATTGGCATAAGCCCAATAGAATACAAAGATAAAAATGTTGATTACTATGTTGTTGAAGCAAGCTCATATCAACTTTATTATTCACCAACAATTAAACCAAAAATTGCAATTTTCACCAATTTAACCCCAGATCATATCTTATGGCACAAAACAATTGAAAACTATTTTGAAGCAAAAGCAATTCCATTTAGAAATATGGATGAAAATGATAATGCAATTTTAAATTATGATGATAAATTAACTAAAAAATTAGGCGAAGAAATAAAAGCTAAAGTTTATTATTTTTCACTTAAAAAACAAAATGTCGAAAATTGCATCTATTTAGAAAACAATGAAATCATTTTCGATGACAAAAAAATAATAAACATAAACGAACTTCAAATTGTAGGACCTCACAATGTTCAAAATGCAATGTGTTCAATATTAAGCGCTATTATTTTAGGAATTGATATTGAAACAATCAAAGAAGCGCTAAAAACTTTTAGAGCAATTGAACATCGCCTTGAATTTATAAGAACAATAGAAGATACTGATTATTATAATGATTCAAAAGCAACAAACCCTGAAGCAAGTATCGTTGCGATTAATTCATTTGTTGATAAAAAAGTTGTTTTAATTGCGGGCGGCAGAGATAAAAAAACCACTTTAAAAGACTTCATCCAAGCAGTTAAAGAAAAAATTTCCAAAGTCATTTTAATTGGCGAAGCAACAAAACGCTTCAGAGATGAATTATCTGAAAATGGCTATATGAATATCGTAAACTCTAAAACATTAGAAGAAGCAATTGATATAGCTTCATTGGATAAACCAGACGTAGTATTGTTATCTCCAGCATGTGCAAGCTTTGATATGTTTGAAAGCTATGAAAAAAGAGGGGATGCTTTTAAAAATTATGTACTATCAAAAAAATAAACAACATACATATACAAACACAACCTACACTCAAACTCCGGCAGACAATATTTTAATAGTTGTTATAACTTTTATTATTGTCTTTGGAATAATGGCTGTGTTTTCCGCTTCTGCTCCAAAAGCAATAAGCTATGGCGATAATCCTTTTAGCTTTACCTTTAAACAGCTAATTTGGCTTGTCGGAGGAGTTTTTGGCGCATTGTTTTTCTCGAGATTTGATTATAGAAAGCTAAAGCCTTTTGCAGGTGTCACTGCGGTTTTTGTTTTAATATGCCTTGCTTTGGTTAAATTTTCGCCACTTGGCGTAACAGTTAACGAAGCAAAAAGATGGCTTGTATTAGGACCATTACAATTTCAACCCTCAGAAATGGCAAAGCCTGCTTTAGTTCTTTATTTTGCAACATTATTTTCAAAAGATTGCAAAATATTTGACCCTCAAAAATATCCATTTTATTTTATTTTTGGAGCAATGCTGCTTTTGATTTATATGCAGCCAAACCTTTCGATGATAATTTTGTTATTAACAACTTCTCTAGTAATGTACTACGTTGCAGGCGGTTCAACAAAAATCATTACAAGCTCATTTGTTTTAGGAGCTTTAGCTGTTGCAACAACAATTAGAGGATATCAGCTTCAACGTATTAAAGTTTGGTGGAATCCATTCTCAGATGCTTTGGGCGCAGGATATAATATCATTCAATCAATGGTAGCATTTTCTTCCGGCGGCTTTTTTGGAGTTGGCTTTGGAAATTCTAAACAAAAGCTTTCTTGGCTTCCCGAAGGTCACACGGACTTTATTTTTGCAATCATCGGAGAAGAGTTTGGTTTTTTAGGCTGTTTCTTTCTAATTTGCTTATTTTGTGTATTTTTACATAGAGGCTTTATAATTGCCAAAAAATGCCCTGATATGTTTGGAAAAATTTTAGCTGTTGGAATTACTTTTTCAATTTGTTTTCAAGCGTTTACAAATATGTCTGTTGCAAGCTCTTTTGTTCCTGCAACAGGAATACCGTTGCCATTAATTAGCTATGGCGGTTCAAGCTTGTTTGTAACTTTATGTATGATTGGTGTTTTAATAAACATTTCTAAAAAAAGAGTTCAAAGGATTGTTCATTATGTTCAATAAAAACAAAAAAACGACATATTTCATAACCGGTGGCGGTACAGGAGGACACATTTATCCTGCTATTTCAGTTATAGATGAATTGAAAGCCAAAGGCGTTGAAAACGAAAACATATTTTATTTAGGAAACCCTAAAAATTTAGAATATGAAATCGCAAAGAAAAACGGATACAATTTCTTATCGCACAGCGCAAAGGGAATGCCTAGAAAATTAAGCCCTAAGTTCTTCTTGTGGCTTATTGGGCTGTTTATTTCAACTCTTAAAGTTTCAACATACTTTTTAAAATATAAACCAAGCGTTGTTTTTGCAACTGGTGGATATGTTTGCGCTCCTGCATTGTTTTGCGCAATGCTTTTTAATATACCTTATGTTTTACATGATTGCGATATTCAACCGGGAATTGTGACTAAATTTTTTGCCCCAAAAGCAAAAAGCATTTCTTTAGCTTTTGAAGGAGCAAAAAAACACGTTCACTCTAAAAACATTGAAGTTAACGGAAACCCAATAAGACAAGAATTTAAAACAATATCAAAAACCCAAGCAAGAAAAGAATTATCCCTAAAAGACGATTTTACAATTCTAATTATGGGTGGCTCATTGGGTGCTAAAACAATAAACGATTCTAGTTTTAAAATTTTAAAAGAATTTGCAAACAAAGATGGATATAAAATTTTATGGCAAACAGGCAAAAAGAACTTTGATGACGTAACCAAAAAAGTATTGGAACAATTTGAAGAATTGCCTGATAATCTTGTTTTGCAGCCATATTTCGATAAAATGTATTTAGCGTTATTATCAAGCGATTTAGTTATTTCAAGAGCTGGTTCATTGAGTTTATCTGAAATATGCGCTTGTTCATTGCCATCAATCTTAATCCCTTATCCTTATGCAAGCCAAGATCATCAAAAGAAAAATGCACTAAGCCTTGCAAAAGACAACATTGCTCTTATGTTGGAAGACAAAGATTGCAACAACGAAAGCTTATTTGAAATGGTAAATAATTTAATTTCTAACAAAGAAAAACTATCCAATCTTTCATATAACGCTAGCAAAATTGCAAAAACAGATTCCGCTAGCAAAATTGTTGAGCAAATTAATTCAGTAATTAAATAATTATGAAAAAAGCAAGCGAAATTTTAACTTCACACAATAAATTTCATATTAATTTAGGTTTAGAGCGAATAACCCAAATTTTAAATTTGCTTGATAATCCTCAAGATAAATATGAAATAATACACATCGCAGGAACAAACGGCAAAGGCTCAACCAGTAAAATCATAAATGAAATCTTATTTCAAAAAGGAATTAAAGTTGGGCTCTTTACTTCTCCTCATCTTTTTTCATACACTGAGCGAATAAGAGTTAATAGTGAACAAATAAGCGAATATATCTTTGATAAATTAGTTAATGAAATTGACTCTTTAGCTAAAAAAAATAATATTGAATTATCAGAATTTGAGCTAATAACTGCCGTTGGTTTTTATTATTTTTATATTAAAAAAGTTCAATATGTCATTTTAGAGGTTGGTTTGGGTGGCTTATATGATGCTACAAACGTTGTTAAAAAATCAACTTCAATTATCACAACAATTGATTTTGACCATACTGAAAGACTGGGAAAAACAATTAATGAAATTGCCACACAAAAAGCAGGAATTATTAAAAAAAATTCTAAGGTCATAGTTGCACTAGATAATCAGGGTTTTGGTGCAATCGAAAAAATTGCCAAAGAAAAGAATAGCAAAATTATTAATCCAGCAAAAATTAAAATAAGCTTTGAAGATAAAAACTATGCAATAATTGACAATCAAAAATATGAATTTAATTTACTTGGAAATTACCAAGCCAAAAACCTTTCTTTAGCACTTGCTTGCATTAATTCTCTTAATTTAAATATTGATGATGAAACCATCAAAAAAGCATTAAAAAAAGTGTCTTGGCGTTTTAGATTGGAATACGATAAAGAAAAAAACATTCTGATTGACGCTGCACACAACCCCTCGGGAGTTCAAGTTTTAGCAGATTTTTTAGCTGATAATTTTAAAAACAATAAAAAAATATTTATTTTTGGATGTTTAAAAAATAAAGATTATAAAACAATGCTTGATAAGATTTATAACCAAGAAGATGATTTTTATTTTTACGAATTTAATTATCCAAACGCTCTAAAATATAATGAATTAGATAAAAAATATAACTTTAAAAAACTTGAAAATATTGAAGAAATCAAAAAAATAATAAGCCAAAGAAAAGAGCTAAAAATATTCTTTGGCTCAATCTATATGCTTGGAAAAATATTTAAAGAAATTTAATTATCTACATTGTGTGGAACTTGGTAAAAATATTGACAACCATTCCAAATTAAAATCTCATTTTGAGAAATTTGACATTTACCATTTAAGCAATCAAGCGTACCATCAGGAGAAGTTGCAAAATGTTGGCAATTTTGACAAATTTTAAGAACAATTCCTTTAGTTTGAAGTTTATATGTCATATCAACTAAAGCGTCATACATTCTTAAATATGAGTCAGTAATAATAAAGCGGTTTCCCTCCCTGTATACAACCTTTCTCATTCCATCTTCAGACACCAAATCAAGTTTGCAAGGGCAATCTTTTTTGCCATTATTTACAATAGCATTAATCGTAGCAGAGCTAACATTTTCTTCTTCATATTCGCTATTTATGATTGAGCGCATAGTTAGAGCATTAATTAAAAGCTTCAACTTTTGCCAACTTAAACAAATAGGGTAAAGCATTAGCCAAAAAATATCTTTAATTTGCATTTTTGAAACATTAATTGAAACAAGAAAATTAATAAACAAAAATGCACCCAAAAGAATAACAGCTTTTTGAGCAACATGCGTTGGAACATATATTGATAAAATCAAAAGTAAAATATAACTAAACAAAACAATTAGCGAATTAGGTTTTAACAAAAATAAAATAAATTCCCTAAAAGCACTTGTTTTGAAAATTAAAAGAGGGAAATAGTGCGAAAATAAAGTAAATTTATTTTTAATAGTTGGACTTGAAAAATCGTAGTTTTTAACATCAACCGCAGTGATAATATATGGAGAATAGATTGATTTAATATCATTTGAAGCTAAATCAAGAGAAAACTCAAGTTCTGAATCTTTGTCTTCAATGCTGATATAACCAATTCGTTCTAAAACATCTTTTGTTATAACAAAATTTTCGCCATCAACAAAAAACGGAAGTTCAAAAATAGAACGAACAACATTATTTGTACGGTTAACATATTTTAAATAAGCATTAATAACAGATTCTTTAATTCTTTTAGCTAATTGAGGGTTTTCATTCGTGCAAACTTTAGAACCCACAAGCAAACAAGAATTTGTTAAAGATTTATTGATATTTTCAAGGTATTTTTCCCCAACCATTCGATTTGCACCAACAAAAACATAAGCATCAAATTTATCTTCTTCAATCATTTTTTGCAAGAATAAATTTAGTGCCTTGTCTTTTGAAAAATAATCAGGGTTTTGAATATTATGAATACGAGCACCCAGCGCAAAATCTCTTGAGATAGAAGTGTCGTTTTCATCTTTTTGATAAACAACATGAACTTCATAGTTTTCTTTGCTATACGATTGATTATTTAAAACGCTTAATAACTTATCAAGCCCTTTATCTTTATTTGTTGCCCAAATTACAACGCAAAGCTTTCTTTTTTCAACAACAATGCTTCTTGTTTTTTCTTGCATTTCAAAATATTTTTCAATATTTCTTGCTTTAATATAGAAAAAAAGTTGATAAGCACAATAAATAAACAGATAAATTATTAAAATTATAAATAATGTATCGAAAACTATCATAAGCTTTATTTTATTAAAAAACCAAATAAAAATCTAGCTTTTTTTAATTTATATAGATATAATTGCACTATGATAAATTTCCTTGGTCAATGCGTTCAAAATTTTATTCAAGCAACTAAATACACCCTAAAAGGTAATGTTAAATTTTCAAGCGTGATATCACAAATGAGCTCAATTGGCTTTGATTCATTGGGAATTTGCCTATCAATAGTTTTTATTTCAGCTTGCGTTATAGCTCTTCAAGTCGCACATCAATTTTTAATGTCAGGTGGAGATAGCTATATTGGCGGTTTTTTAGCTGTAGCTTTAATTAGGGAAATTGCCCCGGGGTTTGCTGCTCTTGCGCTTGCTGCTCGAGCAGGTACAGCAATAACAGCACAAGTTGCTAATATGCAAGTAACAAACCAAATTGACGCTATTGAAGTTTTAAAAGTAGATTCAATTGGCTATTATTTTGCTCCAAGAATAATAGCTGGCGCATTAAGCGTTTTTTGCATAGTTTTATTGGCAGAATTAACAGGCATTTTAGGTGGTGCTTTGGTTAGCTATTTTTCAATTGGGCTTCATCCTGCTCGATATTTTAACTCTGTTTGGTTGATGTTAGTTATGAAAGATATATATGTTAGCCTTTTAAAAGGTTTAATTTTTGGCGGTTTAATCGCTTTAGTTTGTTCTACTGTTGGCTACAACACAAAAGGCGGCGCAAAAGATGTCGGCATTTCAACCACAAAAGCAGCAATTCTTTGCACTGTTTATATTTTGGTTGCAGATTTAATTATCGGTATTTTATTTTATATGGGCTAATTTTAATAAACAAAAAAGAAAGCGCTTTTGTTTAAAAGCGCTCTTTTTAAATAAGACAATAAAGAGAAATTTAAAATTATTGACCCAAGTAAACCAATGTTTCTAACAACTGGTTAGCACCTGAGAACACTTGTGAATTAGCTTGAACAAGTCTTTGAGCTAATATCATATTTGAGAATTGTTGAGCAAGGTCAACATTTGAGGCTTCTAGTGCTCCTGTTACAACCCCGCCAACGCCATTTGTGTTTGCAGCTGTGTATAATACATCTCCGCAGTTAACACCAACAGAATACATATTATTACCCTCTGCAACCAAACCGCCATTGTTTACAACTTTTGCTAATTGAAGTTGCATATTTGCTTTTGTTAAAACATCAGGGTCAACATAAAGCTGAGAGGTTTCAGACATATTTACATCAGCATCAATGATAACACCGCTTGAAGTTTGATATGAAAAATAAGTTGAGCCATTTTCATTTGCTTTAATTGTTAAAATGGAACCATCGCCATAAGAAACAGTAACTAAACCATCTCTTCCAACTGAAAAACTGCTATAGTTTTTAGTGTATGAAGAAGTAATATCGTCAACTTCGCCAATTTTTGCACTTTTTGATAATTCCTTAGATTCATATGTTGTTTTGCCGGTAGCAGGGTCGGTTACCGGTGTTGCATTTGCAATATTTGTTACATTTAAAAAGTTTGTTGATTTTTTAATATCATCTGTATTTTCAAATTTTAATGTTATATCTTCTTCTGCAACAAATGAAAAAGTACCATCTCCAGTAACTAAATCAAATAAACCTGTAGCATCTTGGTCTTTATCGATGATTTCTGTAATTTCATCAGCAATTGCTTTCATAGACATTTTAGAAATATCCATTGGATTACCATCAGAATCTTTACTTAAATCAATCACTAATTCTTTAGGTGTTCCGCCTTTTTCACTATAGTAAATTATAAATTCGCCACCAGTGGTAAATCCGCTATTTGATGTTCCAAGCGCATTTAATTCATCTGAGGTCATTAAATCAAATTGCGCTTTTTTTGTTCCTTCTTCTACTACCTTAATTGCAGTAGGCATTTTAATAGGGGTAATAGAATTTGTGTATGATTCCATTTCATCCATGCCTAACACTTTACAACCGCTTGCAGTACAAAGATATCCGTTTTCATCAAGTGAAAAAGTACCATCACGAGTTAATAAAACTTTCCCATCTGAATTTTGAACTGTAAACCAGCCATCACCAGTGATTGCCATATCTTCAGTTCTTCCTGTTGTATTTGTAGAAGAAGCTGAAAAATCTTTTGTAATTGAAGCGCATTGTACACCAACACCAACTTGGTAAGGGTTTGTACCCCCTGAAACACGGCTGGAGTTTGTACCTGTTGTTTTAGTTGCATACCAGATGTCTTGAAAATCTACACGTGAAGTCTTATATGCAGTTGTGTTCATATTAGCAACGTTATCAGAAACTACTGTTAATTGCTCGGTACCTGCATTCAAGCCTGTCATAGACGTAAATAATGCTTGTGTCATTTACTGAATTGTCCTTTCCTTTATTGTCATTTATTGTTTGTCATCTTACTTGTTTTCGTTTGGTGTGCTATTTTCTGGAGTTGTTGTATTATTTGAAGAATCATCTCCATTCTCATATCCGAAAATAGCATTTGCTATATTTGTTAAGTTATTAGCAATTGACGCAACGCCTGTTTTAAAGAAGTTGCTATCGCCATCTTCAACTGTTGTATCTTGCGGATAAACCTTAGTAACGGCTGATAGCGGATACATTTTTCCTTTAATGCTAACAGAAGCCCCGGAAGTATCAGAAAAATCAACATATTCCACTTTTCCTGACGCCTTTTGCCCATCCACCGTAACATCAACATTTTGTCCTAATAAAGAATTTGCTTGATATACATTAGAAAATTGAGAAAAACTACTTGTTAGCGCTTCCATTTGTTCTAATGTTGCAAATTGAGCTTCTTGAGCTAACATTTGAGAGTTATCCATCGGATTCATCGGGTCTTGATATTGTAACTGTTGAGTTAAAAGAAACAAAAAATCTTTCGAATTAACAGATGTTTTTGAACCTGCTGTTTCGCTAGCCTGGTTTGCTCTCATTTGGTTTGTATAATTTTGATTTTGAATTATTTGTTCTGTAACACTAGAAGCCATTTTCTATCCTTATTAGTTTAAATTGTAGTTTAGTGTTTTATTTAAAACACTTGAAAAATCTTTTACAAAATGCATCTCATAATTATTTAGCTGTGCGGCAATCTCGCTTGCGTGCTTATTGTTTCTATGATTTTCATTTTGACTATTTTGCTGATTTTGTTGATTTAAATTTTCTTGATTTTGTTCTCTATTAAAATTTTGATTTCCCTCGTAACTTGTTGAACCTTCAGAACCCGCAGTTTTAATTTGAATAGAATTTACATTAACCCCAGCGTCTGAAAGTTGCTGACGAAGAGAATCGATATTTCTTTCAATATATGCTCTTACATCTTCATTTTGAGCAATGATGTGAGTTGATAGACCATTTTGGTTTGTATTTAGCTCAATTTGCAATCTACCAAGGTCATTTGGTCTTAAAACCATAGTGAGCTTTTGAGTTACACCATCTTTAAGTTGAGTAATTTTATTTGTCACTTGATTTAAAACATCTTCCATAGATGGTGTATTAGTATTTTGAACTTGTGCTGATTTCATTAAATTTGCAGCATTTTTTATAATCGCATTTACTCCGGTTGAATCGTAAGTAACGTTTCCGTGAGCAGATGTTATTGGATTTAGAGAATTATTTTCACCCATTGCAAGTTTAGCTACTTCATCAGCCACAGACAAAGCTCCAGATTGAGTTGGAATAGTTTTAATATCAACTTCAACCATCATCTCATCCATGATGTTATCAAGCGCAATTGTCTTTTGAAGATTTTGTTCAACTTTTTGAATGTCATCGGTTGAAACTTCGCCTTTAAGGTTAATTTCCTTAGTTTGAATATTTTCATCAGTTATTTCAGGAAAATCAACATCTAATTCTTGATTTTGAAAATCAAAATTGTCTTTTTTATCAAAATTTTGATTTTGTTCATTATTATTTGATGATAATTTTTCTAGATTTTGCGTTGTTTCAACTGTTTCGTTAAACTCGATTGAAGCAATTTCGCTATTTTCAACTTCAACCTTGATATCATTTGTTAAATCATTGATTGCATTATTTAATTGTTCATTAGATAAAGTATTGTTATTTACCTGTTTAATTAAATCTTGGATTTTGGTTTCTATTTGAGCTTTAATTTCATCGTCAATTTTTAAATCTTCAACTTTTGTTGATAATTCATCAAAAACATTCAAAAGTTCGTCTAGTGTTTTTTTGTCTGTTTCAATATTTTTAAACTCTTCATTTGATAATTTATCTAGTGTTTCAAAAATTTCACTATTTTTACTAAAATCTGCTTCAAAAGTTTGTTCTGCTATGTTCAACTGCGCAACATCAACATTATTATCCAAAACATCTTGAAGATTTTTTAGTGCATCAACTAACTTTTTATCAAATTCAATCTCAATTTCTTTATCATTATTTGAAATAAAGTTATTTACTTTTTCAATAGCTTCAGGAATTTTTGAAACTAAATCACCTAATTTTTCACTATTTTCGCTATCAATCGTATCTTTAATATCTTTTATTAAAGTTTCAACTTCATCTATAACTTCTTTTAGCGCTTTAGTATCTAATTTTACGCTATCAACCACTTTTGTTTGTTCAACAATTGCTTCAACATCTTTTTGGTTTACTACGCTTTTTGATAAATCAAGCGATAAAACATCTTTAGTATTCAAATTTTCGCTTACTTCAAGCATAACGCCATCCATTAATTTTGAAGCTTTTTGCTTTAGCTCATCAAGTAAGCTTTTAAAATCAACATTAGGCTGAATTTCTTTTTGAATATCTTCTAAAAGATTTTTGATTTCATCTAATGCTTTTGAAATTTCATTTTTTTGCTCTTGATTTAAAGTGGAATTGTTTAAACTAGCTGAAATTTCTTCTATTTTTTGAGTTAATTCTTCAATGTTTTCACTATCTTTGATTGCATTTTCAATTTCTGTTTTTAAATCTTTTGTTTCAATTTTAACATTTTCATCTACAACAGGGATTGAACTTACAAGCTTTTCAACCTCAACTTCCACTTCTTCAAGCGCTTTTTCAATTTCTTGCGTGTCAATTTCAGAAGTTTTATCAATAACAATTTCTTTTTCGTCAGAAGAAAAAACTGGTGATGATTCTACAGGTGAGCTATTATTTATGTCTGACAAATTTTGAGAATTATTATTTGAGGTATCTTTTTTAATTTCTTTAGATAAATCTTTATCTTGAGAAATTACTTCTTTTTTATCTGCTTCAGCTGCTTCAGCTGTTAATTTTGATGATTGTTCAACGTCTTTTTGAATAACTTTTGTATTTTTGCTTGCATCTTTTACATTCTTTTCAACAGCAACATTTGTTTTTGTTGTATCAATTTCTTTTGCTTCTTTTTTATTTAGCGCCTTTTGGTTAATTGAACTAACATTTGTTACTTTTGCCTTTTTTTCAAAATCATTTTGTGCTTTTTGAAATCTTGATTCAAGGTTATTCATAATATTTGAAAAACCTTTGTTGTCTTGTGTTTTAGTTTCCGACGACACATTTGTTGCTTGCATTAACAAATCTAGAGCAGCAGTATTATCTTCAATTTTTATATTTTGCGCTAATGCGTTAGTCATTTTTCTTTATTGTCCTTAAGCGATTGTTCTTCTTGAATTTACAATATCATCCATCATCTTAAATTCTTCTTGAAGAACTTCTTTATCGTATTGTTCTTTTTGCTTTTCTTTTAGCTTTTCCAAAGATTTAACCTTGATATATGCGTCTTTTGTTTTTTCTTGCTGCATTTTTAAGTCAAACTTTGTTTTTTCTATTATCATCTTTTGAGTTGCAATATCTTGGATGATTTTATTTGAAAAAGAACTGTAATTTGAAATTACAAAAGGATTGAATGTTTCACTAAAAAGATATTTCTCGCTATCATTTCTAATATTTTCAAGAGCTAGTTCCATCTCTTTTAAAACTTCGTTTTGTTTATTAAAAATATTAGTTATGCTTGCAAGCTTAATCCTTGCATCTTCCAATGTTTTTTTGCGAATGGTTAAAACACTCTCGAGAGTGAACTTAAACCTCCTCAATTAATTCTATCCCCATATAATTTATTACATAGCTAGGATACATTAAGAAGCAAGTTTTAATCATCATCTATATTGCTGAAAATACTTTAATAAAAAATGGAAAAAATAAACCAAATGAAGTATCTATTCTCTAATTACTTCGATTTTATCGTAAGAAAAAAGGTATGGAAGATGTTCTTTTTTAATGATTTCCCCTGGTAATAAGATAGAAATCCCAGGAGGACAAAGCGCAATTACTTCTGATGAGATTCTTCCAATTGCTTCAAATTTATCAATTGATTCTTTTGGAGCAAAATACGCTTCTCTTAAATTCATTACAATTTCAGGGTCAATTAAAGGCATAATTTTAATATTTTTATGCTCAAAATCATATTTTTTATTTGATATTTCTTTTAAAGATTTAACTAAATATTCAAACTCGCTTCTTGTATTACCAATGTTTGATAATATCAAAAGTCCAGCGTCCGATGCTGATTCAACTTCAATTTTATAATCACGCTCTAATATGCATTCAAGTTGAAGCCCCGTCAAACCTTTCATTTTAATAAAAATCTTAGTTAAATCATAGTTAACATTTTGCTCTAAAACAGATAAATTCTCGATTTTTTTAGCTTCAGCTCTAAAATATAGCGCATTTTCGATTGCATTATTAAGCATTTTTTGCCCAGTTGAAGAAGAAAGATTAGCTCTTGCTGCATCTAAACTAGATAAAATCAAAAGGCTTGGGCTTGTTGTATGAAGAAGCTTTAGTGCATGGACTACTTTTTCTTCATCAAATTTTGAATTTTTTGATAAATGAAGCATAGAGCCCTGTGTCATTGCTCCACCTGTTTTATGAAGTGAATGAACAACAGCGTCTGCGCCAAGTTCAAGAGCGGTTGTTGGAAGTTTAGAATTATAATTCCAAAGTGAACCATGGGCTTCATCCACAATTAACGCTGCTTTATATTTTTTACAAACTTCTGAAATCTTTTTAATATCAGATACAACACCCTCGTAAGTTGGGTTTGTAATCCAAACAAGTTTAATGTTTCTGTTATTTTTTAACTTTTCTTCAATATCTTCTGCTTCAATATTTCCAAAAATTGACCAATCTTTTAATTTTTTAGGAATAACCCAATTAACTTTAGCGCCTGAAATAATTAAACCAGTTAAAACTGAACGATGACAATTTCTTCCAACTAAAACTTCATCAAATGGACTAGTTAGCGCAAAAGCTAATGCTAAATTAGCACTTGTTGAACCGCTTGTGATAAAAAATGTTCTTTTAGCTCCATAAGTTGCTGCTGCAAGCTTTTGAGCTTCATCAATTTTACCAGTTGATGGATGAAGTGTACCAAGATTGTCAAATTCATCAGTACAATCAAGGCTCAATGCGTCAGCTCCAATTAAATCAACCATTTTAGGATGAACCCCAATACCTCTATTGTGCCCTGGAATATGAAAGCCAATCATTGGGTCTTTTTTATAAACCTGCATAGCATCAACTAAAGGAGTTTTTGCGTTTCCGTTAAAAAAGTCGCATAAATTATCCTTTAGGGAAGAAAAAGAAATTTTATTCTCAACCAGATTAGTCATAGAAACATTATGTCATAAAAAAATAAAATAACACGACAATTTTTATACAACATTTAAAAATTTATGCACTTGCGGAATAAGACGAATATTTTCATATTTTTCAAAAAATTTGTTAAATATTTTTTCAAAATCAAGTTCACTATCCATCGGCATTTTAGGCTGTAAAACCAATAAAACACCATATTTTTTAGCAATTTGCGTGCAATAGTCAATTTCTTCTTGAATAATATTTTTATCAAAAACAACTTTTATAAAAACTTCTTTTTTTATTGCAACTTGCAAAAATTTTTCATTAACGCTAAAGCGATTAGGTTGCCCAGCGGCGCTTTGAAGCTTAATATCCATTGATATTACATCAACAAAATCGATAATTTTTTCTAATTGTTCAAATAAAGTTCCATTTGTTTCTAAATATATTTTTTTATTTAATCCAACTTTAAAACTTTTTAAAAAATCATATAAAAAATCAACTTCCATTAATGGCTCACCGCCGGTAAAACTGATAACTTTAGCATCATTTTTATCTAAAACATTAAAAAGTTTATATATGTCATATTCATCTGCTTTTTTAATATCAAAATCAGTATCGCAAAATTCGCAATTTAGATTACATCTACAAAAACGAACAAAAGCGTGCTTTTCACCCATATAAAGACCTTCACCTTGGATGGATGTAAAAATTTCTCGAATTTTAGCGGTTGATTGATTTTCCATTTGTTTTGTTTAAATTGATATCTCTTAATTTTTCATACAAATAGTGCTCTTGAGCGGTAATATTATCAGGTATTTGAATAACGATTTTAACAATCATATCTCCCTTTTTGCCTGTTTTTTCGTTCATTACACCAACATCAATTAGTTTAAAACTTTGGTTTGCTTTTGTCAAAGGAGGAATTTTAATCATTGCTTCTCCCCAAAGGGTAGGCACTGCTACATTTCCTCCTAAAATTGCAGTATAAGGCGAAATTGGAGCATTATAATATACTATTTCGTCTTTAATATTTAATTCTTCATTTTTTTCAATATCAACAATAACGTATAAATTACCGTTTTCGCCTCCAAACTTGCCTAATTGCCCTTCTCCTTTTATTCTTAATTTAGAGCCATTTTTAAGTCCTTTTGGAATTTTTATTGTTATTTTTTTATTTTGCGTTTTTTCTCCTAATCCATCGCAATAAGGACATTTTTGCCCATTTGCAAACTTGCGTCCAAGACACTTAGGGCAAAGAATTGAATGAGCAATATTAACGCTTCTTTGTGTTCCTAAAAGCGCTTCTGTGTAGTCTATTTCAACGTTTATTGTGATATCGGCTCCTTTAATTGGCTTTGGAGCTTCTTTTTTTATTTCTTCTTTTTTTTGCTCTTTTTTATAATTTTTAAATAAATCATAAAAAGAATACTGAGCCTCTCTTGGGTTAGTATAGCCTTTTTTGGGGTTTATATTTGCAGTTCCTCTTAAAATATCATAATTTTTTCTTTTAATATCATCTAATAAAATTTCAGCAGCTTTATTAATGTCTTTAAAAACTTGTTCTGCTTCAAAAGACGAATTAACATCAGGATGATACATTTTAACTAATTTTTTATATTGATTTTTAATCTCGTTTTTTGTTGCACTAGGAGCAACATTTAAAATCTCATAATAACTTTTTAGCATATTGCTAATTTAATGATTATTTTTAAAAAATCCAATAAACAAAATTAGTTAATTTTGTGGAATTCAAATTATGTGTATTATTTGATAATATAGAATAAAATGCGCCTATAGCTTAAATGGATAAAGCCTTGCTCTCCGAAGGCAAAGATGTGGGTTCAATTCCCGCTAGGCGCTTTATGTTTTTTATACTATAATTTTTCTATCACCTTAGATATTTTCGAAAGTCAATTTATGATAACTCAAAAAATTTGCCCTATTATAAATTACAACGTTTCTCAACTTGGCACTGGCGTTCAAATGCCAAATCATAAACGTAATTACTGCCAATTTAATGAACAAAGAGTAAATGAAATTTTAAAACAAGCAGACCATGCCTTGCCCGTTGTTGATGAATTTTTAAAAACAGCACAAACCGAACAACAAGTTTGTGAAGCTCTTTATGTGCTAGATAGAATGATTGATAACAAAGTTAAAGATGTCGATAAATTATATCCAACATTATCAAAATTTAATTACACTCATTCTCCAAACATTCAAGTCTTATTAGCTGGAATTTATAGAAAAACCCTAATTCCAGATGCTTATGGACCACTAAATCGAATGTTAGCACAACAAATCTACTATCCAACATCACCATTTTTTGACCCAACAGAAGAAATTGGCGGTGCAATACTAGAATACAATCGTTCTTATGGCGTAAAAAATTTATATAAAAATAACACTATTTAATTTTTGTGTTAAAATTTATTCAGAAAATCAAATAGGAAACAGAGGTGAAACTCCTCAACTGGGCCGCAGCCGTTATAGTCGGAACACTCAAATTTTAAAGTATTTAGCGTGTCACTAATGCTTTATCTAAACGCTGGTTATTTTGTGTATGCGACCCCGATAGAAAGG
>SUTT01000041.1 GCA_015152565.1 Cyanobacteria bacterium SIG27 | reverse complement strand
CTATTAAAAAATGATGAACTATCTGCTGATGATTTTAAAAAGCAAGCAGATGAAATCAAATTTAAATCAAACAATAACAAAAAAGCTATCGAAGAAACATTTGATAAAAAAGTTAAAGCGCAAGAAGATGCAAAAGCTGAGGCAGATAGGCTAGCGCAAGAAGCCAAAGAAAAAGCACAGAAAGAAGAAGCAGAACGACTAGCAAAAGAACAACAAGAAGCTGCAGCAAAAGCGCAGAAAGAAGAGCTAATTCAAATAGAATATAATATTGAAACAATGTCACTCGAAGAATTGCAGGTATATGAAAAAGAATTAAATAAAGAAATTATAGGCATAACTAAAAAATACAGCAGTTACTCAATACCCGCAGATTATACAGAAGACGATTACAAAATGTATTTAGAATTAACTGCTAAAAAAACAGGTGTAACCGAAAAAATAAAAAAGATTATAGAAGATAGAAATTTTAGAGCTCTTAGTGAAAAATTAGATTTAACAACAAATACTACGGCAAAAAGCTTGGAAAGCGGCAAAAGTATAGATGTCACACTGAGCAAAACTGCTCCAATAAACGGAGGTGCATATCGAATAAACGCAAACAGTGATGGTAAAATTCTAGGACTAGCGGAAGTTAGCACCCCTCAAAAAGATATATTAATTTACAATCTGCCAGAAGGGTATGCACAAAATTCGCTAGAATTAAAATATTTAAGTAGTTCCTCAGAGGCGAAAGGAACTGGAACAGAAATAATAAAGCAGGTTATAGAAGATTCGAAAAAATTAGGATATGATGGAAAAGTCTGGGTGGAAGCTTGTGGAGGTTCTTTGCCAAGCGAGATGGCAAGATTAGCAGGCGATAAATATAAAACAAGTCCAGTACCTTTTTATTACAAACTTGGCTTTAGATTCAAAGATGAAAAATTAAATGAATTAGCAAGATTGGGGCTTAAAAATCTTCAAAATGGCTTAGAATATAATGGACCACAAGAAGGAATTATGTTTTTGCCTTAAATTGCAAAATTATTTCATTTTGTAAGAGAATTTTAACAAAGATATTTTATAGAATTTATCTATGTTAAAATCATGTTATGAAATACGTTCCATTACACATTCACACGGAGTATTCACTTCTAGACGGGGCAATTAGAATACCTGATTTTTATAAATTTGCCGCAGAAAATGATATGCCTGCGATTGCAATCACAGACCATGGCGTAATGTATGGTTGCGCTGATATGTTCATTGCAAAAAACGAGATGTTATCTCACATGCTCGCTGAAGAACAGCAAGAACTTAAAAAGAAAATTGAAGCAGTAAAACCAATTGTTGGTTGCGAATTTTATATATGTGATGGTGATGTTATTGAAGATAGAAGCAAAAAAACAATGTATCACCTTGTTTTACTTGCTAAAAATCAAAATGGGTATCACAACCTTTGCAAATTAGATTCAATTGCAACAACCCAAGGTTACTATTACAAACCACGTATTAACCATGAAATTTTAGAACAACACAGCGAAGATTTAATTTGTCTATCAGCTTGTATTCAAGGAGAAGTTGCTCGTCATATTTTAGATGGCAACAAAGAAGAAGCAATAAATAGGGCAAAATATTATAAAAATCTATTTGGAGATGATTTTTATATTGAACTTCAAGACCATGGTTTACAAGAGCAAAAAGATTCAAATCCTGCATTAATGGAAATAGCAGAGCAATTAGGAATTAAAACTGTTATTACAAACGACTCACACTATTTAAGAGCGCAAGACGCAGCATGGCATGACACATTATTATGCGAACAAACAAAATCATCAAAATCCAATCCTAACCGCTTTAAGTTTTCTGTTAATGAATTTTATGTTAAAACCGTTGAAGAATTAAGAAAAGCTTTTGATTGGATGGATGAAGACTATTTCAACAAATGTATCGAAACAACAGTTGAAATTGCCGATAAAACAGATTTTAAAATGGACAAATTAGAATTTGGAAAAACAAAAGAATATCTTCCAAAATTCCCTTGTCCAGATGGATATGACGAACAACAGTATTTTGATTATTTATGTAGAGAAGGGCTTAAAAAAAGATACGGCGACCCAATACCTGAAGACATTGTAAAACGCTACGAATACGAACGTGATGTAATTTTTACGATGGGTTTTCCTGCATATTTCCTTTTAACCTGGGATTTCATCAACTGGGCAAAAGAACATAAAATTCCAGTTGGTCCAGGTCGTGGTTCAGCTGCAGGTTCAATTGTTGCATATTCATTAGGTATTACAGAACTTGACCCAATTGAACATAAACTCTTATTTGAAAGATTCTTAAACCCAGAACGTATTTCAATGCCTGATGTCGACATTGACTTTTGCCAAAGACGACGTGGTGAAGTAATTGACTACGTTTCACAACGCTGGGGCGCAGATCATGTTTGTCAAATTATCACTTTTGGTACACTTGCAGCTAAAGCTGCCCTTAAAGCTGTTTGCAGGGTATATGAAATACCATTTGCTCAAGCAAACCTTTGGGCTGGAATGATTCCATCTGCTCCAGGCACAAAATTAAAAGAAGCACTAGCAGACGGGATGGAGCTAAAAAAACTATGTGATGAAAATCCGCAAGTCCAAAGCCTTGTAGATGAAGCGCTTCACATGGAAGGCTTAAAAAACCAAGTAGGCACACACGCCGCAGGGGTAATTATTGCACCTCAACCAATGAGTGAAATCATTCCAGTTGCGCTATCAAAAGAAAAATCGACAACAACTCAATACCCAATGGCAGGGATTGAAAAAGTTGGCCTTTTAAAAATGGACTTCCTTGGTCTTGAAACTTTAACCATCATCCAAGACGCTCTTGATCTAATTAAAGAGCGCACAGGTAAAGATATTGATATTAATAGAATTCCACTAAACGACGAAAAAACCTTTGAGCTTTTATCTCGTGGTGAAACAGATGCAGTATTCCAACTTGAATCTGGCGGTATGAAAAAACTGGTTAAAAGATTAAAACCTACTGTTTTTGAAGATATTGGTGCGTTAGTTGCTCTTTATCGTCCAGGGCCTATCGAAGCAGGGATGATTGACGATTTCGTTGATAGAAAACATGGTCGCCAAAAGGTTGAATACGCCCATCCATTACTTGAAAACATATTAAACGACACTTATGGGACAATTGTTTATCAAGAGCAGATTATGGCAATTTTCCAAACTCTAGCAGGCTATACACTTGGTGGAGCCGATAAAGTTCGTCGTATGATGGGTAAAAAGAAGCTTCAAGAAATGGCGGAACAAAAAGAAATTTTTGTTGCTGGTGCTGCTAAAAACGATATGCCAAGAGAAGCTGCTATTGGGCTTTTTGAACAAATTGAAAGCTTTGCAAAATATTGTTTTAACAAAGCTCACTCATCAGCTTACGCTTTTGTTGCATATCAAACAGCATATTTAAAAGCACATTATCCTGTTGAATTCATGTGCGCAATGTTGACTTCAGTTGCTGATAAACAAGAAAAAACTCAACAATATATCTTGCAATGTCAAGCACAAGGAATTGAAGTATTAGCGCCAGATATTAATAAATCAAACGCACAATTTACACCAGACGGTAGCAACATCCGTTTTGGCTTAGCTTCAATTAAAAACGTTGGTGAAGCTGTAATTGAGCAAATTGAACTTGAAAGAAAAGAAAAACCTTTTGAAAGTTTTTATGATTTTTGTTCTCGTGTAGATTCAAAATGCTTAAACAAAAGAACACTAGAAAGTTTGGTTAAAGCAGGAGCTTTCTCTTGCATTGAAAAATCAAGAAAACAACTATTGGAAAATATTGATGGAGTAGTTGAATTTGTTCAAAATGCTGCAAAAGCAAAATCATCTGGTCAAGTTAGCTTATTTGCTACTTTATCGGGTGATGCACAGGAAGAACTAAACATTCCAACTTTTCAAATGGTAGGAAATAGTGAAGAAGAATTTAGCGACACTCAAATTCAACAGTTTGAAAAAGAATTAATGGGAATTTATGTTACTTCACATCCGTTAGGTTCAATTAAAGATACTTTGAAATATATCACTACTCAAACAATTAGCGATATTTTAGAAGCACCCCAGGCGGATGCTAATGTTACAATTTGCGGTTTATTATCTCAAATTGTCCAAAAACCAACAAAAAAAGACCCAACAAAATTCATAAAAACCGGAACAATTGAAGATTTAACAGCAAGAATTGGTATTGTTGCTTTTCCAAAAGTTGTTGAGGCCTATGGCGCCTTAATGGAATCTGACCAAAAAGTTATTATTAAAGCAAAAGTTAATATAAGAGATGAAGAAATCAACCTTGCAATTAACGAAGTTAAACCAATTGAACAAGTTAATTTGGTTACATTAAAACTTTTAAAAGAATTTGCAATGGAAGAAAATGTTCTTCTAAAAGAACTTTTAGCAAAACACAAAGGCGAAAATCCTGTTGTAATAGATTTTGAAGCACCAGATGAATTTGATGTAGTTCAAAGGTTTCAACTTTTAACAAATTCACATCTTTGGGTGAGTATAAATTCCGATATGGAGCGAGAATTAAGCGCAAGTTTTAAAGATAAGCTTGAAATAAATGTTAAATCATTAGCTAACTAAAAGCACTGCTTGCAATTTGCTTAATTATTCCATCTCCCTCATTTACCCAAATTTGCGTTTCAGGGTGCAGGGAATGCAATTCAGATGCGATTTCTTTTAAATAAATTGCATATTTAGCATCAATAAAATTAACTTTATCAATTTGCTCGATATAATATTGCTCCGAACCACAATTAGAGCAATATTTACTTACCGGTACAATCTCATCCCAGCAGAGTTTAGCTTCTCTTTTAATATCACAACAAGAACAACGAATTAAATAATAATTCTTCACGAGATATTGCCCACAATCGGGGCAATATCCCTTTTCAGAGTTTAGAAGAGCGTTTTTGTGCGAACATTTATTTTGTTTTTTTATAAACGATAAAAGAATGTTTTTCATATTGAATATTTAATAAAAAAGCTAAATAAAACATAATTAAACTTTAAATTGTTAAGAAATATAACAAAAATATAAAATATTTTTAAAATAAATAGCAATTAATTAAGACAGATATACTTTATATATATGTAAGTCAATTATCATAAATATACGATAAAAGGAGAGTAAAATGGCAAGAGTTTTAATTTCAATGCCTGAAAAGTTCTTAACGCAGATTGACTCTGTAGCGGAAGGAGAAAACAGGACACGAAGTGAGCTGATTAGAGAGGCACTAAGAACGTATATTAATCGTTCAAAAATGCGAGAAAACACTTATGCAACAAAAAATGCTGCAATTTTGGAGGCGCTACTAGATTAGAGGATTTTAAAAAAGAGATATTAAGAGAAAGTAAAAACACGAGAGATATTAAACAGATTTATAGGCGAGATGAATTTCATCTCGCCTTACGTTTTGGAGCAAAAAAATAAATTCAGAGGTTTTATATATTCACATCAAGGAGAATATTATGAACTTCGCCATTCCACCAATTATATTTAGCTCAAAGTTTAATTATCAAAAACAAGAAAAACAAAAAATAAAAGAAGATAATTATAATCAAAACCCAATTTTAAGCCACAATCAAGCACAAGCATATAAAAATCAAATTCTTTTTAAGGGAAATATTGATATTTCAACAAGAGAAGAAATGATTAAAAATTCAATAGATTTTTACGAGTTAGGCTTAAAACCGCAAACTCTAGACTTCATATTTAGCCCAAAAAACGCCAAAGAAAAGAAATTTGAAAAATATAGTTCCATTGGTCAAGACATATTTAGTGCATATTTTAAAGCAAAATTCCACGAAAATTATCCTCATAAATTTGTGCATGAACTAAGAGATTTAGAAGCAAAATATGGCGATTTTGAAAATAAATCCAGAATATTAAGACTACTTTTCCCAAGTGCTCTATTGCAAAACGGAGAAGAATTAAGACTAAAAGCAAAACTCTGCTCTAGAATGTTTAGCGCTTTATTAGGTGCTATGGTGCTTGAAAATCCTGAAAACGGAACAAAAAATGCGCTTAATTTTCTTGATAAACACGTTGAACCAATAATTGTAGCAGGCACACAAACAATTGATAAAAACTATTTTGAAGAATTTCAAGACGTAATCGAAAAACAAGGGAAAGATTTTGATGATGTTTATATTCAAAGAATTGTTGAGGGAAACAATAGAAAATACACTATTTATTATAAAGATTTAATACTGGCAAGGCTATCAACTACTTCAAGAAGCGAAGAATATAGAGAACGTGCTGTTAAAGATGCTATGGCTGCAGTTGAAAGCGGCGTAATAGATTTGAACACTGCAAAAAACCAAAGAACATACATTCGCTATAACAAGCCATCAAAAGACAGAATAAGAAAACTTAATTTCTTACAAGAAAAATATGGT
Source organism: Cyanobacteria bacterium SIG27 (assembly GCA_015152565.1). Taxonomy (GTDB): domain Bacteria; phylum Cyanobacteriota; class Vampirovibrionia; order Gastranaerophilales; family Gastranaerophilaceae; genus RUG14156. The sequence goes on along the minus strand of SUTT01000041.1, from coordinate 11,215 downwards.
TTAAATTTTAAAGATATGAAGTTGTTAAACCAAGCGTTTTTATTTGGTGTAATGCCTGATAATTCAACTGTTTTAAGAACTGAATCAAACCAGCCACTAGAGCATATCGGTGCTGAAGTTTTGAAATATTGCATTAATAGAGGTTATAGAAAATATCACCCTGAAACTCCGGAACATCAAATTAAAGAAAGAGTTGCAGCGCTATCTGATGCTAAAAACATTGCAGCAATTTCAAAAAATATGAGTTTATGGAAATATACCGAAAATATAACAACCATGGGAGATACAGGACAACAAGCCGGAATTTTAAGAGCCTTAATAGGTGCAATTTTTGTTGATAATAAAGAAAATGGCTTTGAAGAAGCATTCAATTTTATTGATAAAAATTTAAGTGCAGAATTTTTTGGCGCACAAAACGTAGAAGTTAAGATTGGTAATTCAACAGGAAAAACAGCACAAAAAGAATTTCAAAAAGAATTTAATGCACATAAATACGGCTCCAAAAAAATTAAACCACAACAAGAAAAAGAATATGTTTCAAAATCTCGCTCAAGAAGAGAAGCAATTTTTAACACTTTAAGCGAATACGATTTAAAAATATCACCAGAAACTCTGTCATACGTCTTTAGCAGAGATTCACTAGATACAGAGCGTTTTGATAGATACAAAAACATTGGAAAACTTGCATACGCTATTTATGCTAGAAAAAACTTGTATCTTGAATATCCTTTTAAAAACGCTCTTCAAGCAACAAAAATTGAGCAAGATGGAAGATCAAACCAAATATCAAAAACTCTAAGAGCAATGTTTGATAAAAATTTATACAAAGACGGCAATCCTCAAAATCAACCATTATCAAGCTATTTCTTTGCTTTACTTGGTGCAATAATTGAAGAAAGCGAAGATGGTTTCAATGACTTTGAGGGCTTTTTAAACAACCATCTGCAAGAAACTCTAAACAGTTTTGCGCCATATCAAGCGCAAAGCGAATACGAAGCGCTAAATAAAGAATTAGAAAAATTAGGAATAAATCCTGATGATATTTTTATAGAAACTAAGTTTTTTGATAACAAATGCGAAAACAAAGTATTTTACCAAGGAAGATTTTTAACCAAAATCAACACCCCGATTAAAAACGGTATGCACTTTGGGCAAGAAGCAGCCCTAAGAGAAGCAATTGTTACGATCAAAAAAAGTGGCATTGGAATAACTAAAAATAAACCAAAAGAAAATATTGATGATTATCGTCACATCGATAAATTCAGAAAAGTAAAATTAGAAAAATTTGCGAAAGCGTATGGGCTTGAATTTAGCGATTATAATTTGCTAAACCGAGTTTTCTTATTTGGCAAAACCGCAAAAGGAACGCAAATTCAATACCATGATAGTTACGAAAACATCGAATACATAGGAGATGCTATTTTAGAATATTGCGTACATAAAATCTTAACAGATGAACAAAAAGGCTACGACTACCAAACAACAACACGCAAGCTTCATAGATTTACAAGAAATTCAAACTTGGCAAAAATTGGCACAAGAATGAAATTTGATAAATATATTTTAGGTGTAAAAGAAATTGATATCAAACGCTACGCTGATATGTTTGAAGCATTAATTGCGGCCATATATCTTGATGGCGGAAAAGATGGGCTTGATAATGCATATAGGTTTATCAACGACAACTTTAGAGATGAAATTTTGAATATGTCAGGTAAATATGAACCTAACTATTAATCCAATAAATTTAAATAAAAAATACTATTTAAATTCAAAAAAGCATGTGATAAACAACGATACTATACAGAATGCAAAAATAAGTAGTGTTTACACAAATAATTTTCCAATACATTTTTGCGCTAGTATATATCAAAGTCACAAACAAAGCCCGCATAGTCAAAATTCTCAAAAAAGACAAGTAAACCCAAGCCCAACAGCAAATCAAACAACCAAGCCGCCTTCTTGTACACTAAGCAAGTTTGAATACAGCAAAAAAATTGATGAAATCATTACAAAATATAACTTAATGGTATATCCTGATGATTTAGAAAAAATATTAACAAGAAATATTGACACACTTAAAGATTATCAAATATGCAAATTATTAGGCAGTGCAACTTTTAGGGCATATTTAAAAATACTATTATATGAAAAATATCCACTTAAAGAAGAAGGCGAACTAACGCAAATTTCAGATTATTTACTTAAAAATATTCAAACTAAAATTATGAATTCATTATTTGATGAAGACCTTATATGTAATCTAGAAGACGATAAAACCAACTATTTTTATGCAATTTTAGGGTTAATTATTAAATCAGGCGAAGAATACGGAGATGAAAATTTAAAGTTGTTTATGGATAGTTTTATTAAACCAATAATCAAAGATAACTTAGGCTTTATCAAGGATAACAAAGAAGAAGAATTTAATAAAAAATTTGAAGAATTTGGTTACAATGCAGATGAATTATATATAGAAATCAAAGAAAACGGTAAATATTGCGATTGCAGAATTTTTTATCAAGAAAGATTAATTAAACAAGAAAACAAATTTGCGCCAAGTTATAAACAAGCAATTGAATTAGCACATTCGTTTGTTTTAGAAAAAGCACGACAAGGAAGAGTCTTTAAAGATGAAATAAAAGTTTTTGACCAACCCAAAAAACCAGAAATTCTAAGCAAACAGAGAACAGAAGAACTTAAAAGATTTTGTGAAGATTACGATTTAAAATTTAGCAATCTTAGATTATTAAACCGAGCATTTTCTTCAAGAAAACATCAAGATGGGACATTAATAAGCCATCAAAATAGCTATGAAACGCTTGAATTTATAGGTGATAGCATTCTAGGATATGCAGTAAGAAAAATTCTTATTGATAAATATCCATATTATTCCAAAGGGGAAATTGAAGAAAAATATATTAAGTTAGTAAATAATCGCAATTTAAGTAAAATCTCAACAAAAATGCAATTACCAGACCACATTTCAAGAGGCGGTTATGTATCTAAAAAGAATAGTGCAGATATATTTGAAGCGTTAATTGGTGCGATATATCTTAACTTTGGTATGGAAAAAGTATATGATTTTTTGGATAAAAATTTAAATACGCAACAATACTAGCAGGCAAATTTTAATGATATAATTTTACAAATATGATAAAAACAATTAACCCAATAAAACAACAAACATATTACATTTATAAGTCATCAAACAACAAAAATGACCGAACTTTAATCGCCTACAAAAAGACTCAATTGTTAGATTACAACAGTGCAACAGCATTAAAAAATCAAATTTTATTTAAGGGGAATTTAGTCAATCAGCAAAAAAGTAAATATGACTTTCCAATTAGCCCTCAAACTCTTGATTTTGTATTATCTATTCCAAACGAGCAAAATTACGACAAGCATTTAAAATATGCAAAAACCGGAAGCAAGTTTTTTGAGCTTTATTTAAGATATATTCTTCATAAAAAATATCCGCTTAAAGATGAAGGTGAGCTAACTTGTGCAATTTCTTCTTATTTTAAAAGTGGTGATAAAGCAAGAATAATGAACGATTTAGCTCCATCCAAGTCACTTCCAAAAGTGCAAAGTAAACCAATAACTCGAACTCTTCAAGCTGATTGTCTTAATGCGCTTTTGGGTGCGATAATCTATGAAAATGATGATGGTTTTAAAACTGCTTTTAAATTTTTAGACGAAAAAGTAGGGGAAAATGTTTTTCCAAAAGATTTTAAAATTAACATCAGTGCAATTGATGAGCTAGAACAAGAAGCAAGAAATAAAGGGTTATCTTGGCAAGATTTTTACCAAGAAACAAGATACTTTAACGATCAATGGCACTATAGAATACATTATAAAAATATCATTTTATCTCAAGCGCACGGCGGAAAACACAATCACGAATTAAGGGAGCTTTGTGCCAAAGAGGCGCTTGAAAAACTAAAATCTGGCGAAGTTGATTTTGAAAGTGCAAATGAAGATAATCTTATTTATACAAATTACAAAAAGCCAACACCTTTTCGAATTAAAAAACTTGAAGAATTTTGCCAAAAATGGGGTTTAGAATTTAGTGATTTCAATCTTTTGCACAAAGTATTTTTATATGGCGAAATGCAAGATTGTTCTGCTTTAGCACATAGTGATACTTATCAAATATTAGAATTTATTGGTGATTCTGTGCTTGGTTTTTGCACCCATGAAATTTTACAAAATAACTTAACCAATACAACGAGGGATGAAATTTGTTCTAAAAGACATGCGTTTGTAAAAAACAAAAATCTTGCAATTTTGGGAAGAAAAATGCAACTAGATAATTACACAATGAACAGAAACGAAAAAAGAAGCGATAAAAGAAATGCTGACATGTTTGAAGCATTAATTGGCGCAATTTTTCTTGATGGCGGAATTGATGGAATTAATAACGTTTATAAATTTTTAAATGATAATTTTAGAGATGAGATTATAAATATCGAAGCAAAATAAAAAGGGTGAAAATTAAATTCACCCTTTTTACCAAGTTTAAACTACTAAATTATAGTTTAGAAGCTACCATTAATGTAGTTTCAGCTAATCTTGTAGAATAACCCATTTCGTTATCGTACCAAGAAACAACTTTAACCATGTTGTCGCCCATTGTCATTGTAAGAGCAGCGTCAACTGTTGAAGATTGAGAAGTTCCGATGAAGTCAGAAGAAACTAGTGGTTCTTCGCTGTAGCATAATACATGTCCATCAGCAGCTTCTTTTAGCGCAGCATTAACTGCTTCAGCTGTAACAGGTTTTTCAGTTTCAAATACAACGTCAACAACAGATACGTCTGGAGTAGGAACTCTCATAGCAAAACCGTTTAATTTACCTTTTAATTCTGGAAGAACTAAAGCAACAGCTTTTGCAGCACCAGTAGTTGTAGGAACGATATTTAAAGCACCAGCACGAGCTCTACGTGGGTCTTTGTGACCAGCATCTAAAATTCTTTGGTCGCCAGTGTATGAGTGAACTGTAGTCATTAAACCTTTAACGATACCGAATTTTTCAGCAACAACTTTTGCAACAGGAGCTAAGCAGTTAGTTGTGCAAGAAGCCATTGAAATTACGTTATGTTTAGCTGGGTCATATTCGTGGTCATTAACGCCTAAAACGATAGTTTTGTCTTCGTTTTTAGCAGGAGCTGAAATGATAACTTTTTTAGCACCAGCTGTTATGTGAGCAGCAGCTTTAGTAGCGTCTGTGTAGAAACCAGTTGATTCAACAACAACTTCAACGCCTAATTTAGCCCATGGTAAGTTAGCAGGATCTTTTTCAGCAAAGAATAAGATTTTTTTACCATTGATGATTAAGCCATCTTCAGCAACTTCAACTGTACCATCAAATTTACCCATAACTGAGTCATATTTGAAAACGAATGCTGCGTTTTCAGGAGTTAAACCTGGATCATTAATTGCAACATAATCGATTTTTTCATAAATACCTTCACGGATAGCAGCACGAAGAGTGTTTCTGCCGATTCTTCCGAATCCGTTAATAGCAACTTTTGTCATAAAAAGTCTCTCCTTCTAAAATGTATATTAATACTACATCTTTTATTATCTAACAAAAATTTTGTGGTGCAAGAAAAGAATAAAAGTTAATAAAAAGGCAATTTTTCTCCTTTAGTTGTTTTAATTACCTTGTATTAAAAAGGTGTGTGTTAATGAATATTTGCAGTTTAAACTTTGGTAGTGTTAATTTTAATAAAATAAACTTTGTCCATCAAAATCCTATTAATTTTAAGGGTAATCAAAAAGAGGACGAGTTCAATTTGTCAACAGAAGCAAGGGCAAAAAGACTAATTTCAGCTTTAAAAAAAGAAAATGAAGAACTTTTGGCAAAACAAGACCAATTAATCCAGCAAATTCAAGAAAATATAAATATTGAAGTTAGAACTGATGATATACATAGGCAATATTACTCATTAAGTAATGAATTGCGTAAAACAAAACACAAAATCCAGTCAAAAGCTCAAATGATTTCAAATTTAGAGTCTTCACCTAATTTTTTAATCATGTATGAAGGTAAGACCTGGAAGTATGCATCACAAGCCGAGAAATTACGTCTTGCAGCACAGTATAATATTGTCTTAGATTTAAATGCACCCGAATACAGTCATATACAACCAAAAGCCAAGAGGGCTTTACACCATGCTTTAGAACAACATAAATTACAAAATGGTACAATCATATTTAGCAACGAAGCAAACAAAGAATATTTATCACAATTTGATGACTACAATGTTATAGAAGAAGATGAATTAAGTGAAGATTTTGGCATAAATGCTGAAGAACTTTTTTCTAGTTGTATGGAATTAAGACTCGGCTTAAAAAGGGTAATTTTAATCCCAAGAAGCGAATTGACGGACAAAATCTTTGAAGATATTACAAGTAAAAAAGTCGCAACACAGCAAGGCTTAAAAATACCTGAATTAATTCTACCCTGGACTTATGAAAAATATTCGCAGGATGATGAATTATCTATTTTTAATTATAAATTTATTAAACTTGACGATGAAAATAACCAAAAATTAATGGACAGCTCGCGTTTCAGAAGCTTGGTTCAAACACTGCCATTTAACTATAATGAAATTGGGTTAATTGATATTAACGACGAGCACAATAGAAAACTACTTGAAAGTGCACATCGACTCTATCCTACAAAATCTCAATATGCTTTCGATGGTTTGTGCAATGATGGCAATAGCAAAGTTTTCAATATTCCAACAGCAGAACTAGAACGTCTTGGCTTTTCAAAATCAAAATTATTAATTGATTTAATAAAAAATGGAAAACTAGATGGCATGCAAGATAAAAATGGTGAATATTGCGTAACAATAGACACAACAAACCGCCTTGGAAAAAATAAAAACCTAGATGTTTTATATTTATTAAGAAAACAGGACCCAAAAATTAAGACTTTTAAAGAAATTGCAACAGCACTATCTATTCCTCAAAAAAGACTAGAATATGCCATTTTTTCTGGTGAAGTAGATATTATTGATGAATACATTAATGTTGCAGACAGAGAAATAAGATATATCAATATCGCAACTCCAAAAAACCAAGAATTTATTAGAAAAGTTAAATTTGAACAAGAACTAGAAAAACAAATTAAGGAAAACCAAAGAGAAGCAAGAAGACAAGCTCGAATTGAACATAAAGACCTAACATCAAGAAAGCAAGGAGTAAGAATGGCTCTTGTTTGGGAATTTATGCCAAACACAAAAGCAATCGGTTCAATGTTAGCCAAAAAAGATGGCTATGTTGCAAAACTTTTAGCAAAAGAAGATGACCCAAATGAAACTTTAACAAATCTTGAAGAAGCCAAAATTAATTCATATAGAAAAGAAATGTGGACTTTAGCTGGTACTGACGAACTAAAAGAAGCCTACAAAAAAGCTGGAAAAATTATGAAGGCGTTCAGTGAAAACGGATTAAGTACGGTTGATGAAGAATATTTACCAATCTTTGAAAGATATGGCTTTACAAATTAGCCCATTTTGTTTTGTGTGATAAAATTTAATTATGCGCACAAAATTAACATCATTAATATTAATTTTGCAATTTATTAGCCTTAGCTTTGCAAGCGATATTGTAAAGCTTGATAAAGTGCAAGATTTTGATGTTAAATATAAAGACAAAACTCAAAATTTAAAAGGGTCGTTATTTGTTGATGATACTCTTGAAGCGCAAAAAAAGATAAACGAACAGCAAAGCGCTGATATGCAAGATATTGAAAACCTTTGGAATGCAACAGTTTCAAACAATCCAATGATATCTTTCTGTCTTAAAAAACTTGCAATTCCGGCAGAAAATAGAAGAATTCATTCTTCCCTAATGGCAAAATCAATGAGTGCAATTATTTCTGGAGCTGCGCTTTTACCAAGCTTTATGGGTATGAATTATGGTGTTCAATCAGGCGCTTATGCGGCTGGAAGATTAGCACATAATTTGATTAATAAAGAAAATAATGATAAACTTCAAAATCCGTCAATCACAGACACGGAAGCAATTGAACTAGCTAGTTTAATTGAAAATCTGCAAGATGAAATTATATTTGACTATTATAAATACAAAGGTTCTTTAATCAAATTAAAAAAATGCCGAGAACAGTTGCTTTTGCACAATAAAAACTACTCAAAAGCACTAGAAAAAAACAACACCCTCGATATAACAATAGCTCAAAGTCAATATGAAGACGAATTAATTGAAGAATATAGATTAAAACAGGAAGCAAGGAAATATCGCCTGGCACTAACTCGCCTTGCAGGCAAAAAAACTGTTGAGGAATTAAACGTTATTCAGCTTGATTTAACAACTCAAAACATTGATAAAAAAGATTTAAATTATGATAAAAAAATGATTGATGTGACAAACACAAAGGAGGATAAAAAATGAAAAAACTCCTTTTAAGCGTAATTCTTTTAAATTCAATCGTTTTTGCACTCGATTTATCACAATTAAGCGAACCAAAACCTTTAGAAGGCAGAATGGGCAATTCCAATAAAGTTGAAGCAAGAAAAGCAAAAAAAGACACGCAAATTAAACAACAAAAAGCGCAAATTGTTCAAAACAAACCCAAAACGCAAGAAATCATAGCGCAAACTACTTCAAATTATGCCGATTTAAGCCTAAAAAGGCTTGCTGATGATATTGCTTTTGAAATCGAACAAGATGAATATAAAATAAATTCAGACCTTGCAACCCTTTGGGCAGCAACAACAGCACGTTCTGAAACCATGAAATATACAATTTACAAGCTTTCAAACCCTGATGAAGATAAGCCTGATGAATCGACAATGAAAAAGATTTTAAAGCCAATTGCTAATTTTTCATCAATCGCAGGTGCTTCTGTTGCAGGAAATCCTTTTGCGGCTACCGGAGCGCTAATTGGGGGAGGATTGGCAAATGCTTTAATGAAGGACGACAAAGAAATGAATTATCGTTTTTCAAAAGTGTCTGACGCTGATATGGTTTTATTGGTTAGAAAAATCGACGATTTACAAAAGAAGCTTTTAAATTTATATATTGATTATAAAGCCAAAGAACAGCTTGCAAAAATGACTCAAGAAGCATTAAACAAAAGAGAAGAATTATATAAACTCGCTCAAAATAAAACAAAAGAAGAATTAGTAATATCAGACGTCTATTACAGAAACGCCAAAACAAACGCTCAAAAAGCGCAAGATGACTACTTAACAGCAAGAGCAATATTAGAAAACCTTGTCGGAGACGAAGCATTAAAAAAAATTGAAGAATAATTTTAAAAAATGTAACAAAATAAATATATTAATTATTTTCCCATGTTCATTTTAGGCGAACTTTTTAAAATTAAATTTAAGATATAATTAAAAATATAAAAATTGTAAATAATATCTATCAAAAAGGTGTGGAAAACAGGGTTTCTTTTAATGTGCTATATTAAAAGAACAAAGGATTAAAGGTGTTTATATGATAGAAATTTACCACAACAAAAAATTATATCAAATACAAAAAGAAAAACTAATTTTCATTATTGAAAAATTGACGGATAAAAAAGTGGATGAAAGAAAAATTAAAAAGCATTTAAAACGTCTGAATTTATACAATGACGATTTCTTAAAAAATGTGAATTTATTGTAATTTGGATTTAAAAAAAAGAGAGGCACAGAACCTCTCAACTAAAAATTTGCGTAAAATTGTTTTAAAAAAACCATTCAATTAATCTTCATTAACATCTCTTTCAAGCCACTCTTGAGCACGTTTACCTGCAATAATTTTGCCATCATACCTGATACCGTAGCCAAAAGGATTCTCTCCTTTACCAACTCCATCAATATCTATACAATAATATTTATACAAAATTGTGCTACCCACAGTATCTGCAAAACTATTAGCTTCAGATGAATTATAAAATCTCAGCTTGCAAAATTCTTCATTATCGACACAACTTTCAGGAGTGCCTACGTGATCCATATAAGAAGACATGAGCACACCATATGGCATCTTAGGACAAACTGAGTAAAAAACAACATTATCAGGCAAAGTTATTTCACCAGTGCCAATTTGCGATACAACGTCTATGCAAACTTCATCGAGCTTTGCTGCAGCAGTTTCTAAATTCATTACCCAGCTATCTGTTCTGGTATTAGAAATTGCAATATGAGCACTTGCATCACCACTTAAGCATACATTTTCTTTACAATCTACTTTCTTAGCAGAAACCACATCAGCAATTGTGTTACAAAAATATGTTTTATCACCAGTATGTGTTCCATCAAGTAAATCACTATTAGGTTTTACCCCTAAATCCCCATCAAGATAATACTTATCTGATGTTACAAGCTCACGAATTACCATACCTAAAGTATTATGTGCTTTTTTAAATTTCATCAAATTTTCATCTGGCATACTTTGACGTGCAACGGGTAATAATATGGCAGTTAATACTCCAATGACGGTTAAAACAATCATAACTTCAGCCAACGTGAAGCCTTTTAAATTACGCTCAAATTCCATTTATACTCCTTCAATTTACTTAAAACAAATTGTTTAAATTACGCTTTATGGAAATTCTAATATATATATATATATTGCAAGTGGGATACTGAAATTGGTTGAAGTTGAATAAAATGCATTATTTTATACAAAATATTTTTTAAAAAGCTAAAGCTTTTGTTCGTTTTTCTTTCTTTTCCCTTCAAACGCCAGAACGAAAAGAAAGAAAAACAGAACCAAAAAGAAAGAAAATTCAGGCTTAATTAAATTTTGGTTTTTAAACACCGCTTCAAAATTTAATTCCTAAGTAAAAGATATCAAGAATTTTGACATCTTCAACAATAATTTGTTTTTACATCTTTAATTTATTTTGTTTGCGTACAAAATTCTTTCAGCTTTTACTTTCGTATGGAATTAAATTTTTCGCTTGTTGGAATAAAGTAATTATTGTAATTAACCTTTTTCATGTGCACTTAGTGAAATATTTATACGAAGGACATGTTTGAGGTACGAAGTACCGAGTTGTCCGAGAGTATGAATATTGAACTTAGTGCACCACTAGCAGCCAACAAGAATGCGAGCCGTTTTTTCTTTTTCTTTTGGTTGCGTTTTCTTTTTCTTTTATCGGCGATTGAGAAAAGAAAAAGAAAATGAACTAGGGCGAAAGCCCTAAAAAGAAAATAAACTTTGTAAGACCCTGAAACA
>SUTT01000040.1 GCA_015152565.1 Cyanobacteria bacterium SIG27 | reverse complement strand
AAAAAAAAAAAAAAAAAAAAAAAAAACGGTTTTTATATATACATCTTATATAAGAATTATAACTACATTTTTCACAAGAAAGAGAGTATAGAAAATGAAAACCGAATTTTCCCCAGTCAAGCAAGATGTTACAATTACAAAAGACGAATTAAAAGAAATTAAACAAGAAGTACAAGAAGAAATCCTTTTCAATGGAGAAAGAACAAGCTCGACGCCTGCAGTCGTTCAAGAAACACAAAATGATGAGGAAATTAGCTTAAAAGAAGGATTAAAATTATTTGGGCAAGGCGCGCTTCAAAAAGTAAAAGATATGGGAAGTGCAATTGTTGAACACCCAATCAAAACTCTTGCGGCAGCAGCAGGTACAACAGCAGTAATTGCTGCAGCACCTTTAGTTGGTATAACTTCTGCAACAGCTGGAGCAGCACTTGCAGTAGGCTTTGGAGCTGTTTCAATCTTTAAAGCAGGAAGTGACGTCAAAGAAACAGTTGATGATTATCAAGAAGGCAAATTTGACGAAGTTCGAGAAGACATCAAAGAACTTGGTAGCGACGGAGTTGACCTTGCAATGGCACTACCTTTTATGCCAAAAGCAGCAAAACAACTAACTAGAACCGCAAAATACGGCACATCCACAATTGGGCTAAATACATCTTTAATTTCAGATTTAAAAAATGTGAGCAATTTTGATGATGCGATTGTTGCATTTGGCAAAGCGAATGCAAAAATTAATTATGAAATGATAGGAAATGAGGCAGGACTTAGTGTTAAACCAGAGTTGACGTTTGAAAAATCAGCAAACAATAAACTTGCAGCACAGTTTGAACCAACGACAGGCAAGATTATATACAATGAAAATGCACTATCAGCAAAAAGTCTTGCAAAAAACCCAATGACACAAGACGAAATTTTAAGACATGAATTAAAACACTTTGAACAGTTTTCAGAACTTGCTCGAGCAAATGGACCTGAAGCAGTTAGTAAAACAATGAGTGAATATTATACAAAAATTATGGGCGAAGAAGCCGCAAATGCGCCAATTGAACTAGCTAAATTGAAACAAGCAACTGAAGATATGTGGCATGAGCATAATTCCACCTTAGGCAAAAGCATTAAAGAGCTTAACAAACAATCTGCCAATGTTGGTGACGATATTCAAAATTTTGCGCAAAATGTTGATGAATTTGGAAAAGGCGAGCCTTTAACGCCATACGAATCTAAAGCAGATTTTACAAAATTAGATGAAATGATTAAAAAAATGAACGATATTCAAGATGAGATAGAGCTTAACCAAAAAACAATTGCAAACCTTGAATCTGGCATTGAAATGAAAAACAAAACATTAACAGAAGCAGGTTTAGATGCTAGAATAGCAAGAAATATGACATCGGGTGATAAGTCTGCGTTTAATCAAAGTTTTTGGGATGATGTTGTAGCTTCACAAGGTTCAACCTCCAATAATCCAGAAGCTATTGCAAAAGCAAGTGAATATGCCAAAGAAATGATTAACAAAGGATGCAAGCCCGATCAAGCTTTAGTTGATGAAATTATTGCCAAATATAACATAACTCCCGTTGACGGTTGGTTAAATACTAGAGCATATCAAAAAGCACAGCTTGAACTATATAAAACTAATTTACTTGAAAAAGAAGCTTATGCAACAGGTGCTGAATTTGCAAAACAAAATTTCCAAGCAGCAAAAGGTGCACTTATAGATAACGTTATGGCAGTAGGTTTAGCGCAAGAAACATTCAACGAGGACGATAAGAATTTATTAGAAATTGCAAAAGAAACAATTCAAAATAAAAAACTAATCAATCCAAAAACTTCATTGTTTGGAGTATTAGGAACACTTTTAGAAGAATAAAAAATATAATATAATCAACAAACCCTAAGCTATAAATTGGCTTAGGGTTTATTTTTAATTTATCCTCTTTTAACAACTGTTGAAATTGGTTCACCGTAGCTATCAAAATGTCCTGAAGTTTCTTCAATTGTATAGCTAATTGTTTCATCTTTTTCTTTTAAACTTATTGCAAGATTAATTGCATCGTTAATATTTGAAAATTCACCAACCATATCCGGGGTGTATTGACCTTGTTTTTTAACAAATACGTTATACATAGTTTTCTCCTTTTTGTTTTATTATAACGCAAAATAAAAACCTCCAACTAGGGAGGTTTGAAAATTTTTTAAATTCTCGTGTTAAAAAGGTTAGTGTGTGATTAGTGTGTTAAATATGAATGTAGGGGGGAGGTATTACTTACATATATATAAAGTATATATAAAGTAAAAAATTGCCTAACCTGATATTTTTGTTACAAATCTTAATATTCAACAACTACAAATGCAATAGCCTTGTCTTTTTCATGAGAAATTGAAAGCGAATAGCGATATTTTTTTAATTCATCAATTAAGATATTAATATAAACAGACCCATTTTCATTTTTCAAAACTTCAATTTTAGAATAGCCAATAACTTTATCATAAAGCGCACTAAGCGCCTTAACAACGGCTTCTTTAGCGCAATATCTTGCAGCAAGGTGTGGAGCAGGGTTTGCATTTTTAAAGCAATATTCAAGTTCGTTATCAGTAAAAATTCGATTTAAAAAATTTAAATCTTTTTCCAATGTTTTATTTTGAAAACGAGAAATATCCTCAATATCTACACCAACTGAAATCATAGAGTTATTTTAGCATAAAATTATATTCAGGTGTTTTATTTAAATATGAAAATTTCTCCATTAAATAATCAATATTTTAAAGGACACGCAGCAGGGCGCATCAAAGCTCTTTATATGCAAAACCCAGGAAACCAATCGCAATTAGCAATCTACAATCAAATGCGAGAAATTGGAAAAGCTGAGGGTTTTGATGTTTTTATGCATAACGGCGATAGCTTATTAAGTAAACCATTAAACGAAGATGATATTAAAATCAACTCTTGGGGTGTTTGGTCGCAAGATAATAAAATCATCACAAAACAAGATTCAAAGACACTTTTACTCACATCAAAAGCACAAGGAGAAAAGGAATTTCAAGAAGCAAGTTTATTTGCAGCAAATAGAAAAATTAATGGATATGATGCTGAAATTGTTTTTGATGGCGGAAATATGTTTTTAGGAAAACGCCCTAATGGGGAAAATTATCTTTTAACAACACCATGGACACTATATTTAACAGGCGCATATCATTATTTAAAAGATAAAAATGTTGATAATTTTGACCGATATACATTTTTAAAATTTAACCATGAGGGTTATTGCCATGATAAAGATGGCAATGTCATAGCAGACAGCGAAGAGTATTCTGGGCGTGCTGCATATTGGAAACAGTATGCAAAAGATGTTATTTGCCAAGTATTTGATTTAAAACAAGAAAATCTGATAATTTTACCAGAAATGGAAGAACATCTTGATTTAGTTATTAGACCCCTAAATTATCCTTATGTTTTAGTTAATAGCGATGATAAAATTGATGATTTATTTTATGAAGCAGGAGAAAAATTTGAAGATGATTTCTTTACATTATATATGGCAATAAGTGAAAATAAAAATAGAGTGCTAGATGCAAGAAAACATTATAGCTCGACAAAAGAAATGGTCAAAGTACTAAAAGAACATGGCTTTAAACCAATTGAGCTTCCAATGAGCTACGCTCGAGGAGCGGTGAACTTCGCAAACGCAATAGTTCATAATACACCAGAAGGGTTAGTTTATATTACAAATTCTGCAAAACCAGGTATCAAATTAAACGAATTTATGCAAGATAAATTTGAAAAACAATTACTAGCTTTATGTCCACAAATTAAAAAAGTGTATTATGTGAGCGGTGAACCCTTTGGGAAAGATTTAAACGATATTATGATATATCTTAAAGAATACCATGGCGGAATTCATTGTTTATGTTGTGAGGAAATGGAAGATTATTGTTAAAACAAATACAGCAGCGCATTAAGCACTGCTGTATTTAAACTTGTGTAGTTTTTTGCTGTTTGCTTTGCTCAGCTAGTGCAGTCGCACTACGCTTCGCTTCGCTCGGGTTTTGCTCCTGTGGAGTTTCTTTCAGAAACTCTTACGTCGCCTTGGTAAGGTTTCGCTCTTGGCGCTTGCTCCTCGCAACCGCCAGCGAGCATCACACACCTTGTGCCACTCGCTTTGCTCAGCTAGTCCATCGGACTACGCTTCGCTTCGCTCGGGTTTAGCTCCTGTGGAGTTTCTTTCAGAAACTCTTACGTCGCTTTCGTAGTGCTATCGTCAACCCTCAACGGGTCGCCGATTTAGCACCGGCTTCGCTTTTAATTTTCAAAAACATAAGCCATTAAGCCAGATTCTCTAGCTTTTTTAACAGCGTTTGATAACACTCTTTGATGACGAGCGCAAGTACCAGTAATTCTTCTTGGAAGAATTTTACCAGCTTCTGATAAAAATCTTTTTAATTTAGATACATCTTTGTAATCTAAAGTATCGATTTTATCATTACAAAAAGCGCAATTTTTTTTCTTTTTTACGTCTTTTAAATCTTTTGCCATTTTAAATTAAGTCCTTTTCTAGTTTATTTATATTCGACCGAGGGTCTTGTTTATTTTTTAAAGTTTCGCTTTGCTCAGCTAGTGCAGTCGCACTACGCTTCGCTTCGCTCGGGTTTTTAAAACGGTATTTCATCTTCATCAATCAAGTCTTGAGCAATTTCATCTTGATTAAATGAAACGATGTTTTCACTGCTTGAAGATGGGTTTTGACTAACGGCAGCACCGCCACTCATCTTTTCAACAGAATTAGCCTGAACTTCAAACACTTTTTTGTCTTTTCCGTTTGGAAGTTTATAGCTATTAACTTGCAATTTGCCCTCAACAGCAACCATATCTCCAATATTAATTGTTGAAGAGACAGTTTCAGCCAATTGACCAAATGCAACCACTCTTAATAAGCCTTCATTTGCAGGGTCAAAATTTATTGTAAAACCTGCTATAGCCATATCATTTTGAGTGAATCTTTTTTCTGGAGCTTTTACAACGCTACCAGTAATAAAAGCTTTTGCTAATGTCATCTATGCACATTCCTTAGTTGTAAACATAATTCTAATAACTGAATCGTTTAATTTTAATTGTCTTTTTAAATCAGCAATTTTATCAGCAGGAACTGTTACAACTTGATTAACCATGTAACCATCAGTGAAACCTGCAACTTCAAAAGCTAATTTTTTTCTGCCCATTTTGTCGCATTCAATAACTGAACCGCCTAATGTTTTAACGATTTCTTCAACACGAGCAACAACTTTATCAGTTTCTTCATTGTCTAAGTTAGGTTTGATTATAGTAAATAAATCGTACTTTTTCATTTTTTCTCCTTTTGGTGATATTCGTATAGCATAGAAAGTAACATAAACATATTTTTTAAACAAGAAAAAATTAAGTTATGCAACAATTATGCATTATAGGATAAAAATATTTCCTTAATAAACTCATATCCCTTTTTTAAACTTTCGACTTCCATACTTTCATTTGGTGAATGCATAGAATGTATATTTGCAACACCAACTAAAACTGGTTTAAATTTTTCACCAAATTTATTTGTTTTATTTGCATAAATATGCGTTTCAGCGCCCGCATGGAAAGATTGAACCTTAACATTTAAACCGATTTTCTTTCCAACCGTTTTTGCAATAGTTGCCATTTGCTGGTTTGGTGATTTTTCAAAAGGCAACATATGAACTTTAACTGTCATAGTTGCACAAGCTAAAGAACCATATTTTTTATTAAATTTATCAATTTCTTTTTGGAATTTTGAAATTAATTTATCTTCGTATTTTTTCACTGAACTTCTAAGAGAATAATGCGCATAAGCTGATGTATTAATAACATTATCAGCATTTAAGTCCATTAATTCTTTTGAATATGGTTTTATATGTTCTTTTTTATCTAAAAATCTTTCAAGACCGATATCAGTGGCACCTGCCACAATTGAACCAAGGTTACATGATGTAATAGTAAAACCATTTTCAACTTTAAACACTCCATTTGGAAGTTTTGAAACCAAATCAGCAATTAATTTTGCAGCGTTATAGCGTTTTTTATCTTGTATATCGTTACCACTGTGTCCTCCAAGGGTGGTTTTTACTTCGATATCAATTTTAGTATATCCCGCACCTGCAATTTCAAAATTGCCTAAAGAATCAGAATCCAATACAAGAATGTTTTCAGATTCGATATCGCTAAAATTAACATGATTAATACCACTCATTCCTGTTTCTTCATCACGAGTTAAAACAATTTCAAGTCCACCATGTTTAATTTCAGGGTTTTTAGCTAGATATATTGCAAGCTTTAGCGCCGCTGCTATTCCTGCTTTATCATCTGCGCCCAATGTTCTTGCGCCATCAGTTTTAATTAATTTTTTATCTTCGCTATAGCAAATGTTAACTGGACTGGAATTGCCCACAACATCCATGTGAGCTGACAATAAAAGAGGTTTTTTATTTTGGCAATTAGCAGGAATTTTAATTATTACATTTTGATAATCGTCAAAATATGCATTAATTCCATTATTATAAGTATATTCCATTATTTTTTTGGCAACTTCCATTTCTCCTAATGATGGAGATGGAATACGTGCTAAGTCTTCAAAAATACTAATTATATCCATTTTAGTCCCTTTAATTTTATTTATACATTTTTATAACATCAACAGCACCATCAAGCACTTTTTGCGCTTCGATTTGAGCTTTTTTAGAACCAGTGTGAAGTATATCATTAACTTTATCTAAATCATTTTCAAGTTCAGCTCTTTTTTCTCTTAATGGTGCTAATTGCTCATTAATTTTAGCTGCTAATTTTCTTTTACATTCAGCGCAGCCCATAGTTGCATTTTGACATCCATCGCATACACAAGCTAGTTCTTCGCTATTTCCAAAAATTTTCCAATAATCGTAAATTACTTCACAATTATTTGGATTACCTTTGTCGTCTTTTCTGATACGGTTTCTATCGGTGATACCTGACATAATTTTCTTTTGGGTAATTTCAGCGCTATCAGCAAGTTTTATATCATTATTAAATGACTTACCCATTTTATTGCCATCTAAACCTTTCAAAAGTGGAACTTGAGTAAGTTTTGGTTGCGGTTCAATAAAATAATCAGTTTTATAAATATTATTAAATCTTCTTGCAATATCTCTTGATAGCTCAACGTGTGCCACTTGGTCAATTCCAACAGGAACTAAATGAGCATTAAAAGTCAAGATATCAGCTGTCATTAAAACAGGATATCCAAATAAACCATAAGAAAGATTAGACATGTTTTCTTGTTTATCTTTCATAATTTTTGCTAAATCTTTTAAAGTCGGGTCACGTTCTACCCAGTTTTGAGGAGTAATCATAGATAAATAAATATGCAAACTTGCTGTTTGAGGAACTAATGATTGAAGATATATTGTTGATACTTCTGGGTCAACTCCAGCGCAAAGCCAATCTAATAGAACATCTCGAACATTTTGTTTCATTAAATCAGTGTCATTATATTTTGTAGTTAGCGCATGCCAATCTGCGATTGAAAAATAACAATCGTATTCATTTTGTAAATTAACCCAATTCTTTAAAACTCCAAGATAATGACCCAAATGAAGTTTGCCTGTTGGGCGCATACCAGACATTATACGCTTTTTATTTTCCATTGTTTATCTCCTCAAGTAAATTTAGTGCTTCTTGATAATCATCAAAAACTAGCAACGCTTGCCTTACGTGTTCTTTGGCTTCTTCAATTTTTCCTGTTTCATATTCACATCTCGCAAGGTTTGTGAGTAAAATATGATTTTTTGGATAATATTTTAAAAGCTTAAAGAATAAACCAAGAGCCTTATCATATTCTTTTAGTTCTAGATGACAAATTCCAAGCATATTAACCGTTTCATCATCTTGAACTTGTTCAATAATATCGACTAAAAATTCTTTTGCTACTTCATATTTTTTCATGTGGAAATAATATTTTGCACTATGACTTTTAGCTAAGAAATTATCAGGAGCAATTTCCAGCGCTTTTTGTAATGTTTGAGATGATTTTTGATAATCGTGTTCAAGTAAATAAGTATAGCCCAAAAACGCTAATGCATCAGGGTCATTTGAATCCAATTCAACCGCTTTTAAAAGCGCTTTTTTTGCTTCTTCAATATTACTCAACATCAAATATGAAACACCCAATGAATAATAAAATTCAGCAACATTATCCTCTAGCTTAATTGCTTCAAGCATTTCATCAACCGCCCACTCATAACAGTTCATTTTAAGATATAAAACACCTAAATCTTTATGGGCATAAGGATTATTAGGCTCTAATACAATACATTTTTTAAACATTTCTTTTGCATTATCATAATCGCCAATTTGAACGTAATTATAAGCAAGATTATAATATAGCTCAACATCAATTTTTCCACGATTTAAAAGTTGAGTTAAAACTTCAATCGATTCTTCGCAGAAATTTAATTTCCTTAAAAGCGCACCTTTTTTCTTAATTAAATCAACGTTTTTTTCATCAAAAGATAATAACGTATTAACATTATCTAATGCTTCTTTGTGTTGCTGAGTATGTTCAAGAGCTTCAATATAAGCATATCTATAGTCAGTATTGTTTGGGTACAACATAACCAAATTTTTGTACATTACAGCCGCCATAGCATATTCACCACACTTAGAAGCACAATTTGCCAGGCTGGAAAGCATTGTAGTTGATGGCTCTAGTTGATATGAAATTTGAAAATATTTTAGAGCTTGCGGGTAATTTTCCAACGCTTGATTTAAAATTCCAAGATTATATGTTGTTAAAACATTATTTTCATCAAGTGCAAAAGCACGCTCTAGAACATTTTTAGCTTTTTCAAATTCGCCAATATTCATATAGCAAGAACTTAAACTATTCATTATAGAAAGATGTTCGCCATCCATTTCAAGAGCAAGTTCCAAATATTTAATTGCATTAATATTGTCTTTTTTTAACATATTACATGTTGCTAAAATATAATATATTGAATAATCTTTTTCTATTTCATTGTTTTCTAAAACGCCCTCTAAAAGTTCAAGCGCACTATCAAGCTGATTAAATTCAACATAAATCATCGCAAGGCTTTTATATGCATCAAGATAATTTGGACGAAGTTCTAAAACACGCTCAAAGTTTTTAATTGCTTCTTCTTTTTGACCAACTCTAGATAAACAATTAGCAAGATAAAAATAGCTAGTAGCGTCATTTTCATCTATTTCAATCGCCTTTTTAAATAAAGCTATCGCTTCAATTGGATTATCTAAATTAACTTCACATAAAGCAAGGTTTTTTATTGCTTCAAGATTGCCGCAATCAGTTGACAATATTTCTTTAAGCTCTTTTTGTGCGCCAATAAAATCCTCGTTATTAATTAACTCTAGCGCATTATCCATTTTAGTTTCTAAATTTTCCATATATTAATTATATGTCAAAAAGAATTATTTGGCATTTTTTTATAGACAAAAGGACAAACATCAGAAAAACCATATTCCTTAAAAGGAAGATTTAGCGCAGAACCATCAAAATAACCAATAACAATTAAAGATGTTTCATCAAGTCTTTCGCATAATTTTTTAAATGCTTCTTCTCTATAGTCTTTATCTAAATAAGGCCAAAAATTTCTGCATAAAACCAAAGAATTTGATGGCTCAATTTTATCAATTTCACTTAAAATATCAGCTTCTTGGAATTGAACTTTTTCTTTAAGATTATCATTTGCAATAAACAAATACCCTTTATCATCCTGAGAAAAAGCATAATATTTTGACTGATATAAATTATATAAATTTTGGTGAAATCTTCCAATATCATCAATATTGCAAGGAATTTGCCCATTTTTTGCTATCTGAACAACACCAGAATCAATATCAAAAGCTTGAATTGGGAAATATTTGCAAGAAGCCTCTTCGCCTAATTCATCAATTAAACTTAAAATCAAAGAATACGCTTCAGACCCATCAGAAGAAGCAAAATCATAAGTATTTACTTTTGGTGCATTTTTAAAATGCTCAACTACCGTTTTTCTAAAACCATCCCAACTGTCGCTATACTTATATTTTGCAGCCATTTCTTTTTTATAAGCTCGATTTAAGTCATATCTAAAAAACAATGTCGTATTTTCATATAACAAAGTGTCAAAACTAGAGTCGTAAAATCGTCTTTCGTCACTTGAAGCAATTTCGCCTTGTTTATTTATTCTTACTCTTCTAGTATTTGTTCCAAAAGATTGATAATTCATTGGGGATAAATTTATTTTCATAATCATATAAAACAAAGAAATAAATTTTTTTGCATTAAAAAACGCCTCCTTAAATAGAGGCGTTTTTATTTAACAATTCCTTATTTGTTTTCTAAAACTGCCTGAGCTGCAGCTAGTTTTGCTTGAGGAATTCTAAATGGAGAACATGAAACATAATTCAAACCAATTTTGTGGCAGAATTTAACTGAATCAGGATCACCACCGTGTTCACCGCAAACACCACCAACTAAGTTAGGGTTAACTTTGTGACCTTTTTCCATAGACATTTCAATTAATGCACCAACACCTTTTGTATCTAGTGTTTCAAATGGGTTAGTAGCAAGAATTTTTTGTTCTACATATCTATTTAAAAATTTACCTTCAGCATCATCTCTAGAATAGCCAAATGTCATTTGAGTTAAGTCATTTGTACCAAATGAGAAGAATTCAGCGTGTTGTGCAATTTCATCAGCAGTAATTGCAGCACGAGGAATTTCAATCATTGTACCGAATTTGTATTCAACTTCGACACCTTTTTCGCTCATTACATCTTTTGCAACTCTAGTTAGAATTTCTTTTGCAACTTTAAGCTCATTAACATGACCGATTAAAGGAATCATAACCCAAGGTTGAACTTTATGACCTTCTTTTTTAAGATCACAGCAAGCTTCAAATATTGCTCTAACTTGCATTTCATTAATTTCAGGATAAGTTAAACCTAAACGGCAACCTCTTAGACCCATCATTGGGTTAGATTCAGATAACCCTTCAACAATGTGAAGCATTTCTTCTTTTTCTTTATAGTCTTTACCTAAAGCTTTCAAAGTTGCAACTTCGGCAATTAAATCTTCTTTAGATGGCAAGAACTCATGAAGTGGTGGGTCTAAAAGACGAACTGTTAAAGGTTTATCGCCTAATTCTTTAAACATTGCATAGAAATCTTCATATTGCATTGGAAGAAGTTTAGCTAATGCTTCTTTTCTTGCTTCAGGAGTTCCTGCAATAATCATTTTTTGAACCCAAGGAAGTCTTTCTGGATCCATAAACATGTGTTCTGTACGGCAAAGACCAACGCCCTCAGCGCCAAATTTTAATGAATTAACGATATCTTTTGGAGTATCAGCATTAGCTTCAACTTTCATTGTTCTAATTTCATCAACCCAAGAGAAGAATTTGTTCCAATTTTCATCAATCTGAGCTTCAACAAGTTTAACTTCGCCAGCCATAACAATACCTTTACCGCCATCTAGAGAGATGATGTCATCTTTATGGTAAACTGTACCATCGGCAGCAGTTAAAGTTTCATTGTTTAAGTCAATTTTAATATCTTCACAACCAGATACACATGGTTTACCCATACCTTTTGCAACAACTGCTGCGTGAGATGTAGCACCACCACGAAGAGTTAAAACACCTTGGGCAACTGCCATACCGTGAATGTCATCTGGACAAGTTTCAACACGAACCAAAATAACTTTTTCACCCGCTTCGCCACGAACTGCAGCTTCTTCTGTATCAAATACGATTTTACCAACAGCAGCACCAGGAGAAGCATTTACACCTGATGAAATTTTCTTAGCTTGTTCAATTGCTTTAGCATCAAAACAAGGAAGTAAAATTTGGTTAACTGTGTATGGATCAACAATTTGAATTGCTCTTTCTTTAGAGATAATTCCTTCTTCTTGCATTTCAACAGCAATTCTAACTGCAGCAGCAGCTGTTCTTTTACCGTTTCTTGTTTGAAGAATGTATAATTTACCTCTTTCAATTGTAAATTCCATATCTTGAACATCTTTGTAACCAAGTTCAAGTTTTTTAGCGATATCAACATATTGTTTGTATAATTCAGGCATTTCTGTTTCTAATGCTGCAATTGGTTTTGGAGTTCTAATACCAGCAACAACGTCTTCACCTTGCGCATTAGTTAAATATTCGCCATAAAATTTATTTTCACCAGTTGCAGGGTTTCTTGTGAATGATACACCAGTAGCACAATCATCACCCATATTACCAAATACCATAGATTGAACATTTACTGCTGTACCAAAGTTGTGGTCAATTTTGTTCATGTTTCTATATGCAACAGCGCGAGGAATATTCCAAGAACGGAATACTGCTTCAATAGCTTCTTGAAGTTGTACATAAGGGTCTTGTGGAAATTCTTTACCTGTAACTTCTTTAATAACAGCTTTATAAACAGGAATTAAAGATTTTAAGCCTTCTGCTGAAATTTCTGTATCTTCTTTAACGCCTTCACGTTCTTTTACTTTTTCAAGTTCAGTTTCAAAATATTTTTGTCTATCCATTTCCCAAGCAACTGAACCGAACATTGTTAGAAAGCGTCTATATGAGTCATAGCAAAAGCGAGGATTATTTGTTAATTTAATCATTGCTTCAACTGTTTCATCATTTAAACCAAGGTTTAAAATTGTTTCCATCATACCAGGCATAGAAACTCTAGCACCAGAACGAACTGAAACAAGTAATGGATTAACAGGGTCGCCAAATTTTTGACCTTTTTGTTCTTCAACAGTTTTTAGTGCAGCTTTAACTTCATCCATTAAGCCTTCTGGCATTTTATTGCCATTATTAATATAGTCCATGCAAGTTTCTGTAGTGATAGTCAACCCTGGAGGAACAGGAAGCCCTAAATTAGTCATTTCAGCTAAGTTAGCACCTTTTCCACCAAGGAGATTTCTCATGTCTGCATTGCCTTCTTTAAAAAGCCATACACGTTTTTGCATCAAATTACCTCCGATTTCTATATACTTAACTTTAACATTGTCATCAAAATATTTGTTCAAATTTTAACAAAAACATAGATATATTACAAACACTATTCTTTTAATTGTAAAATACATTTTTTATCAGCATAATTTTCTAAAATATCATAATAAAACGCAGAATAGCCATTCAAGCTATATGCCCGATGCTCCAGCGCCCACCACATAACATTCATATCATAATTAAAATAAACACTGTATTGCGATATGTCAGGAATTTTCATTCCAACAATTTTACACGTTTCATCAAAATTTAACGATTTTATCAATTCTTTATGTTGCGTTTTGGTCCAAGTAAAATTAGATGAATATGGAATATGTTCAAGAACGATTAAAAAAATAATTAAAATTGAAAGCCAAACTTTCTTCTGTTTTTGTAAAAAATTTGAAATTAATATAGCAAATATAGGTACTAAAATAAAAATATATCTTCCGCAAGCTCTAATTGCTCTAAATGGATAAAAATAATCATATAAAAATTGATTAATTTTATCATGAGTAAAACAAAGCGTTAAAGAAAGCAAAAAGAAAATTATTGGATATTTATATTTTGATTTTAATAGTGCAATTAAAACTATTAGGCTTGTAATAAAACCAATTCCAAGAGAAATTTCATTATATGCATAATTTGATAAATCAATAAATAAATTATCCAAAAAACTTTGAGAAACAAAAAAACTTATAGGCTCTAGTGAATCATATTTTTTAAAGTGCTCTCCAACGGAAAGATATTTTATAGCCAATGGCATTAAAAACAAAATATTTAACAACAAAATCAAAAAATAACTTTTATCAAAGCATTTGCACAAATTTATAAATTTTGTTTTTAAATCTTTATTTAAAAGGAAAGCCCCCATTAAAAAAGGCAAAGAAAATCCCATAAACCAAGCAAAATAAAAACAACTATATGCTTGAGTAACAAAGAAGAATAAACTCAAGAAAAAATATAATTTATTTTTATTTGGCGAATTTTCTTTTTTTATTAAACACAAAAAGAAAACAGATAAAATCATATAAAATTGAATGAGCATTTGAATATGATATACATGAATATATCTTGGCAAGCAAAATGCAAAGAAAAAGCTTGCAAAAGAAGAATAAAAAGAATTTAATTTAAAAATTTTTCTAGAAAAAATATAGAAAGTTATAAAATTTAAAATATTTAAAATTACAAACACAATTTGCAAACTTGTTTGTGGGTCTTTAAAAAATCGAATTAAAATATAAATCGGGCTAATTCCAAGCAAAGTTTCTGATAGAGCTAAAGTATCTTTCATTGGATAAAACATTGGTAAAGTCCAAAAAGAGCTATGCGTTGGGGCTTGTTTTAAAAATAAATAGTAATGTTCTAAAATATAATTAACAAAACGACTATCAACCATCTCACCCGGCATATTATCAGGATTTAAAATCATTGGATAACAAAAAATTAATAAACCAATCAAAAGAAAAAATAATGGAAAAAATAGACTATTAAAAATTTTTAAAAAAAGGCTTATTTTCATTTTATTTTCAACTCGCAACTTTTATCCATCACAGACTCATCATAATCTAAAATCACTCCAGAATACCCGTTTATTGAATATTTGTTTTTACTTAAGGCATAAAACATTACATCGATATTGTTTGCAAAATATTCTTGATTTTCTTCAAATTTATAATAAACTGCCTTACAACTTTCGCCACCATAAAAACGATTTATCCTTTGTTGATGTCCTGTTTTTGTCCAATTGAAATAATTTATATTTGGAATTTGCTCAACTATAACTAAAATCATTAAAATTAAAGATATTAAAAAAGATTTTTGATTTTTTAAAAAATAAGCTAAAACAATAGAATAAATCGGAACTAAAACAAAGACATATCTTCCAAGAGCTCTGATTGCAGCCATAGGTAAGAAATTATCATACAAAAAAGAATAGATATGTTTGCTGCAAAAAGCAGATATTAAAACAACCATAAAAAATAAAACAGAGAATTTATATTTTGATTTAAAAAAAGCAATTATAATCAATAAACTTGTAATTAAACCCACTCCAAGCATTGCTTCGGGGAAATAAAAATAAGAGTAATCAACAAAAAGCGAATTTAAAAAACTATTTGAAAAGAGCAGATGAAAAACGCTTGATGGTTCTGCTTTTGCAAACTTTGAGCCAACTAATAGATAATGATATGTCAATGGCAACAACAAAATAATGCCAAAAATAACTGCACCGTAGCAAAATTTATCAATGTTTCTAAGCCAATTTTTTAAAATTTCTCTTGTATTTTTAAATAAAAGAAAAGTAACAATTGCAATCGGCAAACAAAAAAACATATACCAGCCAAAATAAAATGTCGTATAGGTTTGCAAAACCAAAAATACAACACCAGATAAAAATAATAATCTATTTTTTAATTTTGTATTTGAATTTTTAATTAAGCAAAAACAAAAAATTGATAATACCATATAAAACTGCCAAAACAGCTGAAAATGGATAGTTTGCGCATGCCTAATTAAACAAAAAGTGAAAAAATAAGCAGCAAAAGATGAATATAAATTATTTAATTTAAAAACTTTTTTAGATAAAAAATAGAAAGATAAAAAGTTTAACATCAAAGCTAAAACATAAAAAACTTGAAAACAGGTTAGCGGATTTTTAATAAAAAACCTAATTGGAGAATAAAATATCATTGCTCCAAGCATAACATCACCAAAAGCAAGAGTATTTTTATTTGGGTAAAATATTGGCATATCCCAAAAGTTTTGATGAGGTTCAACTTGATTAAGCCATAAAAAACCATGTTCTAAAACATAATTAATATATCTAGCATCAAAATAATCTCCAGCCAAATTATCAAAATTTAAAAACATCGGATAACAAAAAATACTTATTCCGAGTGTTAAAAACAAGCACGGAATAAGTATTTTTAAAAAATTTTGAATAATATTATTCATTAATTTGTTCTTTTACTTTGCAAAGACATTCTAATAATTCTAATCTTTCAACTTCATCAAGCTCCATTAATGGGCGACGAACAAAATTTTGAATAATATTTAATTTTGATAACAAAGCTTTAATTGGCGTTGGATTAGGTGCCATAAATATCTTTTTAAATAAAGGATATAAGCACTTGTGCATATTTGAAGCTGCAAGAATATCACCTGTTTTAAAGTTTCTAATCATTGATTTAATCTCAACTCCAGCAACGTGTGATGCTACTGAAACAACACCATGAGCTCCAATTGAAAGCATAGGTAAAGTTAAACTATCATCTCCTGAATAAATTGCAAAATCATCAGGACATAACATTTTAATTTCAGAAATTAAGTCTAGGTTTCCATTAGACTGCTTTACTGCAACAATGTTAGAATATTCTTTTGCTAAAAAGGCTATTGTAGCTGGTGCCATATCAATCCCTGTTCTTCCTGGAATATTATATAAAATAATTGGAATATCTATTGATTTAGCGATTGAACCAAAGTGCTCAATTAAACCTTGCTGTGATGGTTTATTGTAATATGGAACAACTGACAAAACAGCGTCTGCACCGAGCTCTTGGGCTTTTTTTGATGAACGAATAGCAGTTTCAGTACAGTTTGAACCTGCTCCCATAATAACTTTGCATTCGCCTGAAACTGTCGCTTTAACACAATGTAAAACTTCGTATTCTTCCTCATGGGTTAAAGTTGGGCTTTCTCCGGTAGTACCTGCTACAACAATAGCGTCAGTTTTTTGTTCAATTAAATGTCTTGTAACTTTTTCAACAGATTCATAGTCAACTGCTCTATCTTTATCCATTGGCGTTACCATTGCGGTAATTAATTCGCCTGCATCGTATCTTAAAGTCATATAATTTCTCCTTTTAGCTATCACCCCGAACTGACTTCAAGGTCTTTAAGATTTAAGATTCTGAAACAAGTTCAGAATGACATTTGTATAATTCCTAGTATAACCCCATTTCAATTACTTTTTGCGCTATTCGAACTGTATTCAATGCTGCGCCAATTCTTAAATTATCTGCAACGCAGAAAAACTCTAAGCCATTATCAAAAGCAATTGAATTTCTTATTCTTCCAACATAAACCGGATTTTTGCCTGCAGCGTCTTTTGGAGTTGGATAAACAAAATTATCAATATCATCAACAACTTCAACACCATCTGTTACTTTTAAAAGCTCACGAGCTTCAGATGCGTCAATTTTATTTTCAAATTCAACTGAAACAGATTCAGAGTGACCAACATAAACAGGAACTCTAACAGCAGTACAAGAAATTTTCACATTTTCATCAAAATGAAGAATTTTTCTTGTTTCATTTGTAACTTTCATTTCTTCTTTTGTATATCCATTTTCACAGAAAGTATCAATCTGAGGAATTACATTAAATGCAATTTCATATTTAAATGCAGATGGTTCATAAGGCATTCCAACAAGATTAGTTTTAATATTGTCAGTTAATTCATTAATTGCTTTTAACCCAGCACCAGATACCGCTTGATAAGTTGAAACAATCATTCTTTTAACTTTATATTTATTATCTAGAGCTTTCAAAGGCAACATTAATTGCGAAGTTGAACAATTTGGATTTGCGATAATTCCCTTGTGTAATCTTAAATCTTCATCATTAACACCTGCAATAACTAATGGAACATCTTTATCCATTCTAAAAGCTGAAGAATTATCAATAAATACACAACCTTTTGAAGCAGCAATTGGAGCATATTTTTTACTTGTTTCTCCGCCAGCCGAAGCAAGACAAATATTAACACCATCAAAAGCTTCTGGAGTTGTTTCAACGACAGTATGCTTTTCACCTTTAAATTCAATTGTTTGACCAGCACTTCTTGCTGACGCTAAAAATTTAATTGAATTATATTCAACTTTATTTTCTTCCAAGATAGATAAGATTTCTCTTCCAACAACGCCTGTTGCGCCTAAAACTGCAATATTTGGTAAATTTGTCATTATATTATATTCTCCAATCCATAAATAAATTCGTTATTTTTAAATAAATAATTAACTGCTAAGGCAACACCTGACATATAGCATGAACGATTAATAGTATCGTGGTGTATTTTTAAAACTTGTCCATCTGCTCCTAGGATAACTTGTTGCGAAGCAACAAACCCAGGCATTCTAACAGCATGAATTTGAATATTTCCTTTTCCATCTTCTTCATAGTTTCCGCCACGAGCACCCTTAATTGTTTCCGTTTCTTCGCAATTGCCAAGTTTAAAATTATCATTATTTTTCATCATCATTTGAGCTGTTTTAATTGATGTTCCAGATGGTGCATCTTTCTTTTGATTGTGATGATATTCGATGATTTCTGCATTATTAAAATATTTTGAAGCACGAGCTGCAAAATCCATCATCAAAATTGCACCAATTGAAAAATTAGGAGCAATAATTATACCCGTGTTATTTTCTTTGCTCATTTTTTCAATTTCTTCGATTTGAGCTTTCGTTAAACCAGTTGTGCCAATAACTGATTTAACTTTTTGTTCCATATAAATTTTGATATTATCATAAATTACGCTAGGCTGCGTAAAATCAACGACTATATCAGGCTTTCGCTTGACTAGAGCTTCTTTTAAATCAACTTCTACAATAACATTTTCTGCGATTTTTTTACCTGCGCCAAATTTATCAACAGCGCAAAATAATTCAAAATCATTGTTGTTTAATGCAAGATTAACAACCTCTGAGCCCATCTTGCCATTAGCTCCAACTACGCCTAATCTAATCAAAATACCTCCTTTATTGATACAGTAGTATATCACAGCATGCAAAAAATTTTCAACAAAATAAATTTAAATTACTAGCAATTTTTATTATTCAGGATACTTGTAATTTTGGATTGAAGTTATAAAATAAAAGTCCAATGTGTTGTTAATAAATAGTGTGTTGAAAGGACATATATAATGATTCAAAGCATTAATGTTGCCGAAATTCGCAACCAAAAAGTGAGCATGTTAAACACTGCTAAAGTTCAAAAAGCTCAACAAAGCTCAAACGCTGCAAGCTCTTCTATATCAAAAGAAGCAGGTAATGCACTTAAAATTAGACAATTTAATCTTGCAAAAAGTTTAGCTTTTCAAGGTAACTTTCACCAAGAGTTAGAGGATGCCTTTAAAAGATTAACCACTTGTGACTTTGTTGATAAAGACGGCAATCCCGTAAGAGGTGAAGATGTTGGCGAAAAAGCACACATCAACACATTAGTTAGCAAATTTACTCCAAATTTATCTCAAATT
>SUTT01000039.1 GCA_015152565.1 Cyanobacteria bacterium SIG27 | reverse complement strand
CCGCAATGGTTTCAGTGCCAGACACACAATCTTCAACTTTACCAAGTATTCTTGGAAGTTCAATTCCTGCTTGACCTGCTAAATCGTGCATTGCAGGTAAAGATTTAATTAAATCTTTCATAAAATTAGCTGTAGTTGAACCTGAAGATGAACCTGCACCACCATCCCAAACAGTAATTTTATCAAATTTAATATTTTTAATTGCTTCAACTTGAGTTTTAACAATGTCTTCAATTTTTTCAATCATCAAGAAGCTTGTTGCAACTTCGGGTTTATTTTGACTAATTGAAACTAATCTATCATAACCTGCTGCTTTTGCTTCAAGAACTGCTTTAACACCTTCTGCTTCAGCAAAGTATTTAGCTTTAATAGCGTCAGCTTCACCGAGAGCAATTCTTCTTAATTTTTCAGCTTCAGCATCTGCTTCAACTTGAATTCTTAATTTTTCAACTTCTTGTTCAGCAAGTTCTTCTTTTTTCAATCTTGCTTCTTCTTTTTCTTTTTGAGCAATTAAAATGTCACGTTCAGCATTAGCTTTTGCAACTTCCCCTGTTTTTAGGGCTTCTGCTTGTTTAACAGCTAATGCAGCGTTGTATTCAGCGATATTTGCTTTTGAAATATTTTCACCCTCAACTGCTTGAGCTTCAAGGTTAGCTGTCTGAATTCTCTTTTCTTTTTCAGCGTTTGTTTGACCAATTGCAGTTTGAGCAACTTGTTGCGCAACTTGAACTTCTTTTTCTCTGTTTTGATCAGCTTCACCAATCGCACCAAGTTTTTCTTGTTGAGCTACTTCAACTTTTGCTTTGTTGATTGCTTCAGCAGCTGCTCTTTTACCAATAGCGTCAATATAGCCTGATTCATCGGTAATATCTCTGATGTTTACGTTGATTACTGATAAACCAAGTTTATTTAATTCTGAATCTACGTTGATATTAACTTGTTCTAAGAATTTTTCTCTATCACCGTTAATTTCTTCAATTGATAATGTCGCAATAACCAAACGCAATTGACCCAAGATAATATCAGAAGCCATTGAAATAATGTCATTTTTAGAACGGCTCAAAAGTCTTTCTGCTGCGTTTTGTAATAATGCTTTATTTACAGAAACGCCAAAAGTAAATGTTGCAGGAACTGCAACACGAATATTACCCTTAGATAATGCACCTCTAAGGTCGATATCTGTAATCATTGGTTCTAGCGATAATACGCCATAATCTTGAATTAATGGCCACACAAATACACCGCCACCATGTACACATTTTGACGTTGCTGAACCTGTGCCTGTACCATAAACAACGATAACTTTATCTGATGGACATCTTTTATATCTGCTTGCAGCAAATATAAGCGCACCAATCAAAATTATCGGCAAGAAAGTTGCTATAAAAGCAAAAAATGCTTCCATTGTTTTTCTCCTTTTCTACTTATAACTTTCTATAACACTAATCTTCTTTAACTATATAAATTTGATTATTTTCAATTTTAACAACTTTGATTTTTTCAAAAGATTTAATTTCTTCGTCACTATCGTTAATTGCATCAAGCGTTGCTAATTTTGATTGAAATTCAATTTGAATCTTAGCTCCTCCTCTTGGAGCAAAATTCATGTAAGCTTTACCTGTTTTATTAATTAATTCTTTAGGGTCAGCATTTGGAATGTGTTCCAGTTTTTTTAATTGGAAAATTGTCCAAGCAAACAAAAACATGCCAGCCAAACCGCAAGCAATAGCGATTAAAGCGCTTAATTTAGTACCATAATGCAAATGTTTTAAACATAACCAGCCAATCCAACCTGAGCACATAAAAAACGCAGCAATACTCTCAATTGAAAAGAAATTAAAAGATGAATCAGTATCAGCTAGATTAAGAAAATCACCAGTTACTTCAGTACCAAAATCAATTGGTAAAAATGTTTTAACCAAAAAAACTATTGTTCCAAAAATACCGCAACAAAGTGCTGCATCAGAAATACTTAAAACATCAAACAACATCTATAAACCTTTCCATGCTACCCAAGATTCATTGTAACTTTTTACTAAACAATCATCCATCATTTATGTATATTATTTTTATTACCCAATGGAAAAATTTTCTAACGCAGCACAAACTTTTTGTCTTATTATTTCTTGAATTTCTGCTTTGTCTTTTGTACCGTCAAGCTCAATAAAGCCGTATTCTTTAGACAGTTTTTTATATTCATCCAAACAGCGTTTTTGATATATTTCAAAACTGTTATAAATATCTGTTGATATTCCAATATCTCTTCCTGATTCAAAATAATCCAATGCGCCGTTTTTAGCAATTAAACGCTTAATAAGTTCATCTTGAGGAACATTTAAATAGAACACTAAATCAGGTTTTGGAGCGTAACTATAAAGATTTTTAACCCAATTAATATCATGACCTCTAACAGAATCACGAACATAAGCAGTATAGATATATCTATCCATTAAAACCACAAAACCTGCTTTAAGTGCCGGAATAATCTCATTTTCAAGCCTATCAGTATAATCTGCTGCATATAGAAGAGAAAATGTTGTAGTGTTTAGCATATTTCTTTCTTTTGCTTCGTTAATCACACCAGAAATAAGACGAGAAGTTTTCCACTGAGAAACGGTGCAACCAAAACATTTATCTTTGATATATTTTGAAAGCATATTAACTTGGGTTGATTTACCAGAACCATCCGTTCCTTCAATTACTATTAACAAGCCCTCATAACCATGGTTTTTATTTATGTGCATAAATTACCTAAACTTCTATTTTAATTTTATTCTTATTTAATAATTCAACTACCTTTTCTCGAATAAATGCCTGTTTTGAATGAATGCTGTCAAGTGCATCAATTCTAATCAAATCAAATTCGTCTATCATTTGACGATATTGTTCAATTATTCGATTTTGGAACAAAATATAACTTTTATATGGATTATTTGATAATTTCATATCCATGCCAGCTTCATAGTATTTTGGCTCTCTATTAGCACAAATTCGCTCTAAGCTATCTTTTGATGAAACATCAAAATAAAACGTCATATCAGGTTCCATTGCAAAGCTATACATATTTCTAACCCAAGTTGGGTCAACCCCACGAGCAACGTCACGAGCAAGAGCCGTATAAAAATATCTATCAGCTAAAACGATAAAGCCTGCTTTAAGCGCTGGTTTAATTGTTCGCTCAAGTCTATCTGCAAAATCAACAGCATGAAGAAGCGAAAAAGTTCTTCCAGATAATAAATTTTTCTTTTTAGCTTTTTTGGTTGTATTTGCAATTAATTCAGACGAGTTCCACTGAGTTAAAATAACATCCATCCCCTTAGATTGAAGCCAACTATGAAGCAATTCAATTTGAGTGGATTTACCTGACCCATCAATCCCCTCAACACAAATTAGCAAACCTTTGTAATTATGTTTTTTTGAAAAATTTAACATTTCTTACCTTGTATTTTTATTCAGACGTGTAATATATTAATAATAGTTTATATCAATAGAAATGTAAATTATAGAGGACTAATTAAAATATGAAAATATTTGATTTATATAAAAAATCATTTTTAAGCGCTATAACCAATCCAACAATATCAATGTTTTTGGTATTATTTTTAATTCTATCAAATTTAATGGCAAACCAAATGATAGCTACAAAAACAGCTGTTGTTTCAATGATTTTATCTTTTTGCATATTTACACTAACTTTGGCTTTTATTTCAGGTTGGCTTTATGTTGCAAAAGAAATTTCAATTGAAGGAGAAAAAGAAAACAAAAACTACTTCGCAATATTTCTGGAAGGAATTGGAAACAACATTGTTTCTGTTGGCATAGCTAGTTTCATATATACACTGTTGTTTACAATAATATTGTTTATCGCAGGAAAAATTGCATATTTAGCTTTTGGAAGCCTTGATTTCATACTTAAAGATATTACATCACTAACTCAAGATACTAATCAATTTATTGAATATCTTGAAAAATTAACAATCGACCAGCAATATACTCTTTATTGTTGGCAAATGTGCTTTATTGCTTTTTTATCAATATTCAATTTTATTTTACTATTTTATTTTCCTGCCGTTATTTTTAGCGAAAAAAATATATTTATAAAACCATTTAGAGCTTTTATAGATTCCATTAAATTTACGTTTAAAAACTTCTTTGGTTCATTATTGATTTATTTAACCATCTTTTTTGCTTATTTTGCTTTAAGCGTTTTAAGGTTTTTATTTGCACAAAATGCGCTAATTTTAATTTTACTTCTATTTTTATATATTTATTTTATCTGTGGCGCTGTTATGCTAATATTTAGTTATTATGGACAAAAAAATAATTGTAATAACGGGTGCGACAGCATCGGGGAAAACGAAATTATCGATAAAACTAGCGAAGAAAATTAACGCTGAGATAATTTGCGCTGATTCAAGAATTGTCTACAAAAACCTTGATATTGTTAGCGCTAAGCCTACTTTAGAAGAACAAGATGGTATTATTCATCATTTGATTGATATTTTAGAACCCAATATTGAATTTTC
This sequence comes from Cyanobacteria bacterium SIG27, assembly GCA_015152565.1. Taxonomy (GTDB): domain Bacteria; phylum Cyanobacteriota; class Vampirovibrionia; order Gastranaerophilales; family Gastranaerophilaceae; genus RUG14156. The sequence continues at coordinate 14,930 of SUTT01000039.1, read as the reverse complement.
TGCTGGCGATTTTACAACTCTTGCAAAAGAGAAAATAAAAGAAGTTCAAAACAAGAAAAAAAATGTCATAATTTGCGGTGGCACTTGGTTTTATATTAAAAGCTTATTAGATGAAAAAGCGCTGCCTGAATGCCCAATAAACCAACAACTAAGAGAAGAATTAGAAAAATACGACAAACAAACCCTTTGGGAAAAACTAGAAAAATTGGATTTTAAAAGAGCACAGTTAATTCATCCAAACAACAAAGATAAAGTCATTCGCTCAATTGAAATGTGCAAATTTTTAGGTTCGCCAATTAGCGAGTATCAAAGAAAAGATAATGAAAAAATAGACTCCATTTGGTATATGCCAAAAATGGATAGAGAAACTTTATATAATCGAATTAATTTAAGAGTTGATGAAATGATTAAAATAGGGTTATATGAAGAATGGCAAAAAAACAAAAAACTTTATCCCAATTCTAAAATTATGAAAAATACTATTGGATACTCTGAATTTTACGACTTAGAAGAGGGGGTTTACTCTAACAAAAAAGAGGCAATAGATAAAATTAAGCAATACACAAGAAATTTTGCAAAAAGACAGCTAACCTATTTTAATAATGCAAAAAATATTAAATCAGTTGAAAATATTGATGATATTTTAAAGGATTTAAAAAATGCATAAAATATTTTTAATTTTAATTATTTTTCTTTTTAATTTTTCATTAGCCCAAGAACCAATAAAACTAAGCGCACAATATGACGAAACAACAGCTCGAGAAGAAGTTTTTTCAAATGCTAAAAGAAAAATTGAAAAAGAATTTTATAAAAAATATTTAAAAGACCCAAACAAAAAAGAAAACTTGGCTTTTATTGAGCTTAAAATGTTTAACACAGGAAAAAATAGATATCTTTGCCCTTTTTATTTAAAAAACACTCTGGCATCATACGCTATAACGTATGATGAAACACCTCAATATACTTTTTACTACAACATTTTAGGCAATCTAATCAAATTCGACATTATAAACAAACAGACCTACCCAAGAAAAACACTTGGCTATTCAAGATACGGAAATTTAATCTCAGCTTCATTTGAAGTTAATTCAAAAGAACAATTTGTCTATGATGACAATGGAAAATTAATCGCTCATTGGATTGAAGATACAGCCCTTGATAGTGACGATAGTTTGCCAAGGTTTTTAAAATTAAAACGAGGTTCTAAATAATTTTTATAGTAAAATAAAATCAATACTCAAAAAGGAATTAATAATGATTAAAGCTCAACGTGGAACAAAAGATATATTTGGCGAGGAAAGTTTAACTTGGCAATGGATTTTAGATAATGCCAAAAATGTTTTTCAAAATGCTTGCTTTAGTGAAATAAAAACACCGATTTTTGAAGCAACAGAACTTTTTGCTCGTGGCGTTGGCGATTCTACTGATATTGTAAATAAAGAAATGTACACTTTTTGCGTTGGTGGAGCACAAAAAGATTCAACTTCTATAACACTTCGCCCCGAAAACACCGCAGGGGTTGTTAGAGCTTTTATTGAACACAACATTGTTCGCCAAAGCCCTCCGCAAAAATTTTGGTATTTTGGTCCAATGTTTCGCTACGAACGCCCACAAGCAGGCAGACAAAGACAATTTCACCAAATTGGGGTTGAAATGTTTGGTATTAAAGACGCCGCAGCAGATGCTGAAGTTATTATGGCAGCAGTAAATTTCTTAAAATCTGTTGGTTTAGGTAATTTAGAAGTTGAGCTAAACTCACTTGGCTGTACAAAATGCAAAAATGACTATAAAAATTCTATTAAAGAAATACTAAAACCACATCTTGAAAATCTTTGCGACGATTGCAAAATGAGATACGAAAAAAATCCGCTTCGCATTTTAGATTGCAAAGATGAAAATTGTCAAAAAATCTTTGAACTTCCTGAAGTTAAAGAAGTTATCATGAAAGATTACATTTGCGATGAATGTTCATCTCATTTTGAGCAAGTTACAAATTATCTTGATAGCTTAAATATTAAATATTCAAGAAATAAACTTCTTGTAAGGGGGTTAGATTACTATAATCGCACTGTTTTTGAAATTAAATCTTCTCTATTAGGCTCTCAAAGTGCAGTTTGTGGCGGAGGAAGATATGATGGTTTAGTTGAAATGCTAGGCGGACAACCAACTCCTGCTGTTGGTTTTGCAATGGGAGTTGAAAGATTATTTACACTTGTTGAAAAAATTCAAGCTCAAAAAATTGATTATTTTGTGGTTTCATCAAATACAATAGAAGCAATGAAACTTGCTCAAAAATTAAGACAAGAAAACAAAGTTGCCGATTTTGATATGAGTGCTCGAAAATTTGCAAAACAACTTGAAAAAGCTTCAAAAATTGCAAAATTAGCTGTAATTTTAGGTGAAGATGAAATAAATCAAGGATTTTACAGCGTTAAAAACCTTGAAAACGGTGAGCAAATAAAAATTTCAACTTTTGAAGAATTAATTAAAATTTAACGATAATATCTATTATAATATTGCGCACTATAGCGCTGACGAGGATTTAGCGCATAATTTGTTCGCTGAATATTAGGATAAGGATTATTCATCGAAGGATATCTTATATTTCTTGTCGGATTTTGATTATACATTCTTTGGCACCTTAGTGCGTTCATTCTTTGATTTTGGAGTTGCTGTTGAACACCTAAATATTGAGAATAGCGATATTTTCCAAATTCAACATCAGATGCTAAAGTTTTTTGGAAAAGAGCGACAATTAAAAAAATTAAAAGCGTGGCAAATATTCTCATACCGTTGATTATATTTATATTTTTGGTGGAATATAACATGTAATTAAATGAATTTTTAATAAAAAGGCAATTTTTTTCGAAAAATTTACTTTAATAATATAGACGAGGGTTAATATTATGATAAGTATGTATGAAACAAAAGATGTAAGAATTAGGGAAAGTTTTTCAAAATTTCAAAAATTTGCTGGTTTTTCAATTGCAGCAATGTGCATTTTAAGCTTGGGATATTTTGTATTTTGGCTTGGTGCAATTTCGGATGAAATATTTTTTGAATACGGAAGACCATATTTTGAACCATTAGCAAGCTTTTTAAATCTTGGCTCAACAACAACTGATATTTACTTGAACACTTGCATTTATCTTTTATTTGCAATTGTTCCCGTTTTATTTGCTCAATACATTGCAAATAAATTAGAGGAAGCTTTATTAAATGAGCACAAAGCAAAGCTCGAAAAAAGAATGTTAAAAGAACGAGAAGAGGAGCGAAAAAGCTATCTTGCACGTTTTGATTCCATTCAAACATATTCAATTTGTTTGTCTTTAGATTATGAATCTAAAAAAGATAAAAAGCCAATATCTGCGCATAATAAGGAGATTTTAAATAAGATTATTTATTCAAAAATTTCAGATTTATTGTATAAAATTGAGAAAAATTCAAGCATTAACATTAACGATGTATTAGTTTTCACATCTCATGATTTTTCAAATTACGACTTTATTTATGATTCAATTTTATCCGGATTATCTCAAATTAAAAAAATCATTGAAGCAAAATATAATTGCAATTTAATTCCAAGTATGACAACAGACGCATACTCAGATGAACTTACAACAACAAAAATCAGAAAACAACACTATGAAATTCAAAGTTTCAACTTTAAAAATAGAGCATTAACAACTGCAACATTCGCAAATAAATACAAGCATTTAAAACATAACAAATATGCAGGTATTCCAATTGGTGAATATGCTTATTTTGGAAATGGAATTATGGGAACTTACGAGCTTAACGTAATCCACAAAAATCTGGCATTAGCACTAAATCAGGCGATTTAAAACAAAATTATTTTTTAGAAATATAAGCGCAAAGTTTTTGCGCTATTTCTTTGCATTTTTGCTCATCAAAAAGAGAATTTCTCATAAATTCTAACTTTTTGTCGATTTCTTCTTGTTTTTGCTCTTTTGAATTATTATTGTTAAAATTATTCAATTTAAACTCCAAAACTTTAATATAATAATATTATTTTTTTGCAAAAAATGCCATAATTTTATCAATTAAACCAGCAGAATCATCTTCTTTTCTTTCGATTGCCTTTCCGTATTGCTCTGCTTTTTCAAAATTTCCCTCAGAATAGTAAAATTCTGCTAAAATTTCACGTGCTGTTTCATCTTTATCTATTTCGTATACTTTTTCCCAATATTCAATTGCAACAAATCTTTCTTTGTTGTGTTGATATAAGTTAGCCAACTCAATTAAAACAGTTTTATCGTGATTATTTTTTTGGTGCGCATGGCTAAATTCAACAATAGCTTCATCAAATTTACCTTGGGCTTTTTTACAAAAACCCCAATTTAAATATGCACTAAAATCATCATTTTTTTCTTCGTAAATCAAAGCTTTCATCTGAAAAGAAACTGCATCAGGTCCATTTTCTTTAACATATTCCTCAATTTCTGATAATGCTTCATCATATTTTTTATCATTATAAAATTGTTGTGCTTTAATTGTTCTGTAATTTTTCTTTTGTAAAGGATTTAATTTTAAAACATCAACTTTTTCTAATAATTCCCTTGCTTCAATATTTTTATTATCTTGCAAAAGAATTTTAATTTTTAATAACTCATCTTCAACAACTTCAAGAGCTGAAGCATAATCATCAGCTCTAAAATACAATTGAGCTAACATGTTTTTAACATTAGGATTATTTTTTTCAATTTCATATAGTTTTCTTGCTGTTGTTATAGCACTTTCTAAACTATCTTCTTTCATGTATAAATCAACAAGTTCAAAATATGCATCAACATCATCGTTTTTATATTCCAAAAGTTTTAAAAATTCATCAATCGCTTTTAAAGTTTTATTATCAACTTTATATAATCTTGCCAATTTTCTTCTTGCGTCGATATCTTCTGTGTTAATATCAAGAGCTTTTTTGGTATCTTTTATTGCATATTCGAGTTTTCCTTGGGCAATATTAACATTTGCTCTAGATAAATAATAGTTAAATTTATCATCAAGCTCTAAATAAATATCCATTACGCAAGATAGCGCCACTTCATCAGCAGGATTTAATTGAATTATTTGTTCATAAATACTCAATGCCTCTTGCAATTTTTTTTCTTCGTATAACGCTAGTGCTTTTTGATGCATATTTTCTAAATTAGACATAAATAATTTCCTTTTTTGTTTATTCTAGCATAAAACTTAATCAATATAAATCTTATACACTGGGACAATTGTTGTTTTGTTTTTTCTAATGTTTAAATTTTTAGAATATTTTATTTTTGAATTTATACAAATTTCAGGAAGATAAAAAATAGCTTTTTCACCTTTTTTATAGTTTATCTTTTCAAGATAAAACTGAATTAAATCAACATCTTCTCTTACTCCATATTGAGAAACAATTACTCTATCTTGTGAAAAATTTCTAAAATACTTCATATATTCAGCTTTATCCGGTACAACTAAATATATTTTATATTCATCTTCATATTGCATATAATCATTTAGTGAATAACCAACCATTGAATTAATATTGCTAAAAAGATTAAAATTTTCATATTTTGGAATATTAATTGACACCAATAACAACAAACAAACAATCAAAGGCTGAAATTTTGTTTTATAATTAGCGCACAAAAATATAGAAGTATTAACAATTAATAAAGGCAAAAATATAATAAAATATCTTTCAAACAACATTGGCTTTACAAATAATGAAATCAAAAATGCTACAATAAATATAAAACCAATTAAATATAGTGTATAATTTAAAAATTGTTTTTTATTTTCTTCCAATTTTTTATATACGAAAATCAAAAATATAATTACAGCTAAAAACCAAAAAATATTTCCAAAATAAAAAACAATATGATGATAAATAGTAATTAACGATGGCTTTTCAATCCAAGTGTTAAAAACAGGATTAATTGAATTTTTCATAAAAGTTATTAAAAAATAAGGAATGAAAGTTATAAAAGAAATTATATTTGCAATTAAAAACTTAATTTTATTATTTTTAAAAAGAAATAATCCCAAAACAAAATTTGCCAACACAAACAAAATACAATAATAGTGCAAATTAATCAACAAAGCAGAAATCAAAGAATAAATCGCTAAATTTTTATTTGTGAAATTATTTTTTAATTTATAAAACCAATACACTCCCCATAAAATTAAAGTCATAGAAAGAATATAGCTTCTTATTTCATTTGATTCTAAAATAAAAAGAATATTAATTGAGGATAAAAACGCACTTATTAGCGCTATTTTTTTGTTAAAAATTTTATCTACAACAAAATATGTGCTATAAATTTGCACCAAACCAATTAAACAAGGTAAAAGCCTGATTAAAATAATCGATTTATTGAAAAAATAAAGCCAAATATTAGAGATCACAAAAAACAAAGGAGGATTTCCAGGATCTAGAAAAGTTCTCTCAAAATTAAATCCTCGCCCTAAATCAGATATAAAGCAAAGCACATATAATTCATCATTCCATAAAGAAATATAATCTATATGAGAAAGCCTCAGCAAGAGTGCTAAAAATAAAATCCACAAAATCCCATATTTAATTTTAAAATTAAATCTATTTTGATACTTGATAAAATAAACAATAATTAAAACATAGCCTATCAAATGAAAATACCAATTATAAAACAAGCTTTCAAAGTATATCGCTGCTTTTTGAAGATATGTTTTATTATTAGCTTTATTAAATTTAATTTCAAAACTATATTTCTTTTTATTTTGAAACTCTATTTCATTAAAAGACAGTTTCTTCATATCTTTTTTTGATAAATGGAAAATTTTATTCAAATTATAAAAAATAGAAATTGAAGAAAAATCATTATAATTATTATCCAGGACAAATTCAATATCATTAAAAGCACCATTATAAAACATGGGGTTTTTCTGATTTAGTTCGTAAAAATAAAGCTTATTTTCATATTTCATTAAATCACAATTTTTATCAAAACAAATGTAAATATCTCCAACATTTTTTGATTCAATATTAACTGCAACCCTACCAATATCATTTTGAAAATAAAAAATGCTAAAATGATGTCTTAAAAAAATAAGACTTAAAAAGAAAAACAAAATTGATAATATTAAAACAACCTTACGCAAGATACATGCTCGCTAAATCTTCACAGTGTTTAAACCCACGAGAAAGAATGTGTTTTGAAACCATTTCGTTATCATATTCAATTTCTCGATGCTCCACAAAAAACTGAGCATTTTTATCAACCGTCAACTGCAAATAAACCGCCTTTTTATTTTGAGTCATCGAACGACCGACAGAACCAACATTTATTACAGTTTTACCTGAATTTAAACTATATCCGCAAGGAATATGCGTATGACCACATAAAATTAAATCGGCGCTTGATTGCTCAACCATTTTTTCAACTTCATCTAAAGCTAAATTAGGATAAATGTTTTCACTTTGATTTCTTGGTGAACCGTGGACTAAGTCTATTTTCAAACCATTTACTTCAACTTGTTTTTTTTCAGGCAAAGTTTGAACAAAATCAAGATATTTTTTATCAGTTATTTTAACATCGTCTTCTAAAGAATAACCCATGCAAGGAAAAGCTTCTTTTGTTTTTAAAATCATTTCTTCATTACAATTTGATACCATTTTATCGGTATTACCTTGAATAATTTCAAAATTTTGCCCTAATTTTTCTTTTAGCTCAAATATTTTTTCACCGATATAATTAGGATTATAACCAGCTAAAATTAGATCCCCCAAACAAAAAATCTTATCAGGATTAAAGTTTTTAATATCTTCCATAACTTTGTCAAAAGCATTTTTATTTGCATGGATATCAGATATAACCGCTATTTTCATATTATCCCCTTATTTTATAATTAATTTTCCAAGTTTTTTATCGTTTGCATTTAATATTTGCATTTTAGCATTAGATAAACTTGCCAAATCAATGTTTAGCATATCAGAATCGAAATATAAAATTGCATTTTTTTCATATTTTTCTTTGTCAATTTTATCTAATTTTTTATCTGTTTTTAAAATTTCAATTTTATAGTTTTTATAGTTGTTTTTATCGTTTTCAATGTAATTAGCTAAAACATCGCTCTTATTTGCTTTTAAATAAAACAAAAGAAAAGAAGAAATTAAACCATAAATTAAAATTATACCAGATAAAATTATTACTTTTTTCTTTGTATCAATTTTAAATGCATCTTTATTAAAAAGAAAAATGAAAGCGCAAACAACAAGCCAAACAAAAGGAATAATATAAAAATTCAAATATTTAATTAAAGATAAAAATAAAATAGAATTTTGAATTTTAAAATCAACATTGGAATTCAAATTTTTAAAAGTATAAACCTTGTATTCTTTGGGCTCTTTTTTATCATCAAGTGCAATTTTAACGGTTTTGTTATCAAATTTAACAACCTCAGAAACATCGTATTGGTAAGCCTTTTTATTTACAAAAATATCAAATTTATCTATTAAATTTTCAACATTTTTAGTTTCTTTTGGAACTGCAAAATAAATATTTTCATATTCTAAATCTGCAAAATTTTCATCCTCATTATCTAAAACACTGCTTTTAATATTGGAAAGCCCAGAAGCATTACCCACAAGTGAATTATTTTCTAATGCCTTGCAATATTTTCCATAACAAACTAAAAAATTTTCATCGATTTTTCGATTAAAAGTAACATTAAATGAGACTGGATTTTTCGCATAATTTCCACTTATATTAAACAAATGAAGATTTTTTTTAGCAATTAAAAAAATTAAAACAATTGAACTAATTAAAATTACCCAAAAAGAGATTTTAAAAATTGGATATTTTGATTTTGCAAATTTAAACCTCATTTTTACTCCCCAGTATTCTTTATGATATGATTTTATCATAAATTTAGGATATTTGAGGATATAAATGAATAAAATAAGTTTCAAAATTGGCAATGTTGAAATCGGAGCCGGAGCGCCAATTTCAATCCAATCTATGACAAATACTAAAACAGATGACACATATTCAACCCTAAAACAAATTGAAAAACTTGCAAATGCGGGCTGCGAAATAATTCGCCTTGCAGTTTTAAATAAAAAGTGTGCAGCAGCGCTTAATGAAATTGTTAAACATTCGCCAATTCCAACAGTTGCAGATATTCATTTTGATTATAGATTAGCTCTAATTGCAATGGATAATGGAATTAATGCGCTAAGAATTAATCCGGGCAATATTGGAAATGTTGAGCACACTAAAAAAGTTGTTGAAATGGCAAAAGCAACCAAAACTCCAATCAGAATTGGAGTTAATGCAGGGTCATTAGAAAAAGATTTATACGAAAACAAAACTCTACCACTAGAAGAAAAAATGGTAATTTCAGCTAAACGGCATATAAAAATTTTAGAAGATTTAGATTTTAATTTAATCAAGGTTTCGCTTAAATCTTCTGATGTTATGACAACAATTAAAGCTTATCAAAAAATATATAATGAAATTCCATATCCTCTTCATGTTGGCTTAACTGAAGCCGGAACCCTAAGAGGGGGGATTGTAAAATCTTCCATTGGAATTGGCACACTATTATCTCAAGGAATAGGAGATACCATAAGAGTATCTTTAACAGAAGATCCAATCGAAGAAGTTAAACTTGCTCAAGAAATATTAAAAACTTTAGGTTTAAGAACTGGTGGAGTTAACTTCATTTCTTGTCCAACTTGCGGTAGAACGCAAATTGATTTAATCGGACTAGCAAAAAAAGTGGAAGAAAAATTTTGCAATTTAAATCATCCAATTACAATAGCCACCATGGGCTGTCCTGTTAATGGTCCAAAAGAAGCAGCAGGAGCTGATTATGGAATAGCAGGAGCAATTGGCGAAGGGTATATTTTTAAAAAAGGCGAAATAATCAAAAAAGTAAAAGAAGAAATCTTGCTTGAAGAATTGGAAAAATTAATCAAAGAAGATTTAAAGATTGATTAAAATTTTGTAAAAATTAAAATATAGTATATAATAATATTAGCGGATAGCAATATAGAGGTTAATTATGAAAAAAATAATGACTGTGCTTGGTATTTTATCACTATCAACTGGTATGGTGTTTGCAGCACTAGATGAACTTGAAACAAGCGAAATTACAACATTACGCTCTCAAGGATATAGCGAAAGCACTTTAAGAGCAGTAGATACTGTTAAATTTAAAAATCAAGGTCCGGCAGGAAGATATAAAAGACATTTTTCAACTGGTCCAATCAGCAAATATACATATCTAAAACTATACACTGACCCAATTCAAGATGATGACAAGTTTGGCGAACACCAAATTAACTTTGCAAACTCTTGGAATGGAGATGAAACTCACTATTCAACAAGAAAATACGAAAACGAGCCTGTTGAAAATCTATAAAAACATTTTAATTATCAAAAAGATAAATATCACACAAGGAACAACGTAATTGAGCGTTGTTCTTTTTGTTAGCTTTTTAATTAAATTAATATCATTTTTAGTATAAAGCGCTTTAATCATTCTTAATGCATTTAAAAGAATTAAAACTGCGCAAAATGCAAACATGCAAATAATCCAAAAACCTGCTTTATCAAGTTGATATATGTCTTTTGCCGTTTGAAAATTATTTAAAGCTACTATACTTGGAATAATATTTACCAAAAACAAAATACCAATAGAAAAAATATAAGAAAATACACGATTTTTAATGAACAAACCTGATAATAAAGAAATATTTAACTTTTCTGTTTTAAAATTGATTTTCAAAATTGCAACAAGTGCATAAAGGGCAAACAGCGCATACATAAAAGTGATTGATTTATTAATATACAAATTTGCATCTTGCGTAAATAAAATTGCAATTAAATAAAATGAATAACAAACATAACTTAAATAAGCTAAAAATTTAATTAAATTCTTAACTTGAAAAGCACAAATTGCACTAACAAAAGCAACCAACATAACAAACGAAGCAATTACTACAAAATATATTTCATTTGAAAAATTAATACTTTGATAGAATTTTAAAAATGCAACTACACCCAAAAAAGGCAAGAAATTATATAATAAAACTGCATAACCTACGCTATTTTTAGCTTTTTTGCTAATTCCATAATTATATATCGGAAATAAACCCGCTTTTAAAAATAGCGCACAAATCATACAAACTTCAATAATTGCAAGCTGAAGCTCTTGTTTTATAAAATAAGTTAATCCAAAAAACAAATAAAATAATACTGTTGAAGCTGCGCTAATTAAAATGAAATCAAAACAATAAATATCCGGCTTTTTAATTCTTATATTAGAAGCATATTTGTAAATAAAAAATGAACAAATATCCAACAGTAAAAATGCTAATATTTTATTTTCAACTTGGAACAATAATGTTGCAATTGGGGCTAATATTAATAAACACGAATTAACAATAGTCATTTTAAAGCGTGCTTTTCTTGATGTTTTATACATCGTAAGCACAAAAAGAGCAAAGAAAAGATAAGTTAGAAACTTTAGCAAAAATGTTTCACTATTAAAGACAAATAAATTATTAAAAATTCCAAAATTTGTATCCTTGCTGTTTAAATAAATTCCAAAAGTAATTAAAGAATTAATCGCAAAAACGCCAAATGTTGTTATATCAGAAAGCCTTTTAATGTTATATTTTCTGCTGAAGAATAAAAACATAACAATGTTTATCAAAATTCCTAATATACAAAAGATTTCGCTTGAAAAATAAGATATAAGTTCAATTTTATTGATGTTTTCAAATAAATTTTCCATAAATCCGCCTAATAATTTCCAATTTCGACACTTGTTGCAATTTGGTTAAATATAATATCTGGTAACAATCCAAACAAAAGAATCGTTAAAACCAAAACAATACAAACAATTATTTGATGATTGCAAAAAGAAACTGTTTTTTCTTTTTGAATAGATGCAATTAAAATTTTATACAAAACCCCTAAAATAGATAAACACAACAAAAATACTCCTAAAATCAAGCAAAATGGAGCAATATTTAAAATGACACTATCATAATCTGTTGCAAAAATCATTGAAAAACAAATCAACTGAGATGAAAATAACGCCAACATTGGAGTTGAAGAAAAATTTAAAAACGAAAACAAAACAAAAAACTGGGTCATTCTCGATTTATCTATAATTTTAGTTAATTCATCAAAATCATCACATTGGCATCTATCTGCTAAAATCATCATCACAAAAGAACAAAGCAAATATGAAACGACAATTACGATTGAAGAATATAAAAATACACTCAAACACTCATTTTCAAAAGAAAAAGTTGCAAAAAGCGCAACTATGATACTTGCATTTAATAAATTATATAAAAATTTAGAAATTTTCTTTTGCTTTAAAGTTAAAATTACAAAAATTGCAAAATTAATCAATAAAAATATCGCAATTACGCCTTGAATTTGATAGAAAAGATAATCAAAAACAAGATAAATTTTTACAAATAAATTAACTCCAAGAATTAAATTTGAAATTAGACCAAAAGTTACAATATATGGAGAAATATAGGGTATAAAACTTTGGTTTTTAGCACTGAAAGGAATTAAATTAAACAATCTTGCCAATATTATTAATAAACCGACAAATCCTAACAAAACTCCAAATTCATCAATTTTATACAGATTTTGAACAACATTTAAAAAAGAAAATTCAATATTGTTTAAAATAAAATATCTTGCAAAATCATACAGCACCAATAAAAGTGCAACAAATATCCAAAATATATCATTTGTTAATTGAAGAATTAGTCTTTTTTTAGCTTCTTTTTTGCAATAAGACACATTTAAAAAATAATTAATTAAAAATACCCAAAAAATTGAAACAATAAATATAAATATATTGTTGCTAAAAATCGTTAAATCAATTAAACCTAACAACAAAAAGCTAATTGCATAAAAAACTCTATTTAACTTTAAAATAAACTTCTTTGAAATAATTGAAAACAAGAAAAATACAAAATTGGTCAAAAATAAAAGATAAGAACCAATTTCACTATATTCAAAATTAAAATCTAAAAAAGAAAAACCACCTTTTTGAACAACAAAAAGAATAATTGTTGTATAAATAAATTGAACAAAATAAAAACTTTTTGCCAATCTTCTTATATAAATTGGATTTTTTAAAAAAATAAACGATGCCAATAGTGCGCTAAAAACAAATGGTAAAATCAAAAATCCAACTAACATTTAAAGCCTCCAAACAACGCAATAAATATTGCAAAAAGAGCAACTAGCGCAAAGATAACTAAGACATTTTTAATACTTTTAAAGCTTTTGATTTTTTCAACCCTGAGAGTAAAAAGAATTGTTAAAAAATCAAATACTTTCAAAAAGACTATAAATATATTTTGGAAAATTTTTTCATCCAAAAACTCGACAAATTGGGCCAATTTTACAGGTAATGTTTCAAAAATTGAAATATGAGTTTTTTCTAATATAAAACCAAGATTTTTATTAATTAAGCCTTTTTTAAGATTTGTTTTATCATACATAAATAAAATCATTAAAATTAAGCTAAAGAATATAAACACTGCAAAATAAGAATATAATACAATTTCAGTTTCAAAAGTTAAAAATAAAATCATAAAAATTGAATTAATAATTGAAATCAAATAACCAAAAATGATTTTGATATTTTTTTCAAACAATATCTGAAAAAGTGATAAAGCTATTCCAATCCCCAAGAAAATTTCAAAACAAAAAACATATCTAGGCGACATTAAAAGCATAGATAATGTTTTTAAATATAAAAACATACCAGCTATATTATTTGCCAAAGTAATAATCGATAAATACAATATATTTGATGAATTAGCGAAAAAACTATAATAACAACTTAAAGGAAAAATCATCAATCTGCTCATTATTCCAAACAATAAGCAACCTGCCATTAGTTTAAATTCAATTGATGAACTTATTCCATACATATAGCTAATTAATATATTAAATTCATCATAATTAATTGAAGTAGAATCAATATATCCTTGAGATAAAATTGAATATTTAAAAAGAATTAAAGCACAAACAAGAAGTGAAAAGTTTCCAATATGGCTAATTCTATGAAAACGAGTAATGTTATAGTTTGTTGGCTTTTTAAATATATCAAAATACGAAAAAGCCAAAATTAAAACAGATTGAATTATTAAAACCACCACACTCTGAATTAAATTCAAAGAGGCGATAAATAAATATCCCAAAAAAGATAAGAAAGATAAAAAAGCATAAAACCTTTGTTTTGTAAAAATAAATTGCTTTTTCTTATCAAAATATATTTTTGAATAATATGAAATTACAAAAGACAAAAATGAAGCCAAAGCCAAAAATAAAGCGTTTTTCTCGTCAACAATCAAACCCATTTCAAGGCTGAATTTCTGTATTGAAAAGAAATTATAAGAATATTTTAAAATTTCAGGAGTTAAATTTAAAAAGTATATTAGCGAAAAAATAACAAACGAAAAAAGATTAACAATAGCACAACCGCAATTCAAAACCCATTTATTAACAAAAGACAACCTCCATCTTGCAATGGATAAATAAAATCCAAACACTAAAGGTAAAAAAATTGCTACTAATGCCAAAGCATTAAAAATACTAATATCCATATACAGTATCTTATATATTTTTTAACTTTTTAGCAATAGAATATTTAATTTAGAATACTTTTGAACTAGAATTAAATTAATAAACACAAAATGGAGAAGATTATATTATGAAAATGTCAAAACTTTTTGTTCAAACTTTGCGAGAATTTCCATCTGACGCAGAAGCAATATCTCATAAACTTTTAGTTAGAGCTGGTTTTATTAAAAAACTTGCTAATGGAATTTATACCTATATGCCTTTAGCTCAAAGGGTTTTGACAAAAATATCAAACATCGTTAGAGATGAAATGAA
>SUTT01000038.1 GCA_015152565.1 Cyanobacteria bacterium SIG27 | reverse complement strand
TCTTCAGATGTTTTATAACGACAATTTTACAACATCTGAAGATTATGACCTTTGGACAAGGGCAATTGAAAAATTAAAACTATACAACTTGCAAGAAGTTTTATTGAAATATCGAAGAAATCCAAACTCATTAGTTCATACAAAACACGACGAAATCACAAAAAATGATAAAATAATTAAACAACGTCTATTGGATAAATTAACTCTAGATGAAAACTTGCAAAGAGATTTAGTTAAATTTATCTCTAAAAAAAGTCAAAAGAAAAGCAAATTGTCTGAAAGACTTTTTTCAATCAGAAACGAATGGGATGGCTTACAAAAAAACAAAATAATACAACTGTTAGGGGTTAAAATAAAACTAAAAGGAAAAAATGAAAAACAATAGAATTTATAAAATCGATAAAAACGGAAGAAAAAGAAGAGTTTTTTGGGTTTATGGCTTAAAAGTTAATTTTAAAGGCAAAAACAACACAATTATAATCCATGAACCTTGTGTTAGATTTAGAAAAACAACTATAGATTGCCAAAATGGCTCGACTGTTATTTTTAAATCTTCTCATACAAAACTAAAACAAATGACAATCACTGTAAGCGACGGAAATTATCTTGAAATTGGACATAATCTACTACCGAACACTAATTGTAAAATAAGAGTATATCGAGAAAGCGGATTAAAAGTTAAAATTGGCGATAACTGCATGATGGGTCCAAATGTTGAAATTGCAGCATCTGACGCTCATTGCATTTACGATATGGAAACTAAAAAAGTTTTAAACAAAGGTAAAGATATTACAATTGGAAACCATGTTTGGATGACAACAAACGTTGCTGTTTTAAAAGGAGTAACCATTGCAGACAACTGTATAATAGCAACAAACAGCGTGGTAACAAAAGATTGCTTAAAAGAAAATTGTATTTATGCAGGCACACCTGCAAAATTAATTAAAGAAAATATTAACTGGTATTACCATTTTCCAAAAGACGGGGAGTATGTTGAAAATGTACAATAAAATTTTTAAATATTTCTATCAAAGATTTAGAAGAGTAAAAAACAAAGCTTATGGCTATGTTTATCTTCCTAATTACAATAATAGGTATAAAATTCAAGAAGGAAGCTCAAATCTTTACAATGAGTACGGGGAAAAGCTTGAAGAATTTTTCCTTAGAGATAAGCACATGCGCCAACATCCATATAGAATGTCTCGCTATTTTCAATTTGACAGATATAATCTTGGCTTAAAAACCCATTTTTATTCTCATGAATCAATGCTTGAAACTCAAGGAAATCCAGATAAAAGATATGGCTTTTTAACAGAATCTCCTGCAATTGTTCCAAAATCATATAAGCTTTTTGATAAATTCAAAGGTTTAGAAAAAGATTTTGAATATATTTTTACGTATGACGCTGATACATTAGAAAAAATCGACAATGCTCGGTATGTTCCATTTGGCGCAAGCTTATTCAACGGTTCATTTTCGGCGCCAGATTGCTACAAACACAAAACCAAAAATGTATCAATTTTATCTTCAAATAAATTGATGTGCGACTTGCATAAATATAGATACGATCTTGCACACAAATGCAAAAATTATAATTTAGCAGACACCTTTGGTACCTTTGATGGGGGGGGTCTAGTCACTTTAGACGATACATTAAGAGATTATCGTTTTTCAATTTGCATAGAAAATTTGGTTTCTCCATACTTTTTCACAGAAAGACTTGTTGCAGCTTTAGCTAATCAAACTGTACCAATTTATTTGGGAGCAGAAAAAATTGGCGAAAAGTTTAATCTTGATGGCATAATTACAATTAACACTAAATCTGATATTGATAGTATTTTAAAAGAATGCACAAAAGAAAATTACGAAAGCAGATTAAGTGCTATTTTAGACAACTACGAAAGAGTTAAAGAATACACTATGCCTTATGATTATCTATATACACACTATATAGCAAAATAAAGGTAAGCCATGGAAAACAATATCAAATTTACAATCATAACTGCAAGCTATAATTACGAAAATTATATAAAAGAAGCCATTGAAAGCGTCTTAAATCAAACATATCCCAATTGGGAAATGTTAGTCATTGATGATGGTTCAAAAGATAACTCAGTAAATATAGTTAATGAATATTGCCAAAAAGATGAAAGAATAAAACTGTTACAACATGAAAATGGTTGCAACAAGGGATTAGCAGAAACTATACAGTTAGGGATTAAAAATGCAAATGCAAACTGGATTGTTTTTTTAGAATCAGATGATTCTCTAACTCCAGACTATCTTGAAAAAAAACTTGCTTTCATCATAAGTAATCCTAAAACAGAATTTATTTTTAGCGACAATAATATAATTGGAAGCAAGGAAAAAATTGAAGCTTACGAAGATTACAAAGTAAGACAACAAAAAAGATATTTAAAACCCGACTTTCATAAAAACCAAACAAAATATATGAAAAAATTTAATATAATTCCAACTTTTTCTTGCGTTGCACTCAAAAAAGAAATAATGGAAAATATTAATTTCAATTCTCCAGTCAGAGCTGCACTAGACTATTATCTATGGTTACAATTATCCAAAAAAACTAAATTCTTATATTTAGATGAAAAATTAACCAACTGGAGAAGACATGAAGGTAGCTACATTACAACACACAAAGAAAAAGGGTTTAAGGCAGCTAGATTTGAATATGAAAAATTTAAAATAACCGCCAATTCATGCGAAAAACTTTTATTACCAATATTTTATTTAAAATACATAATAACAGGATTAAGGAAGACATTATTCAAATTCAATTTAAAACGAAAAACATTAACAATTTTAGGAAAAGAAATTAATTTTTAATTTAGGGGAGTAACAATGCCATTTGAATTTATAAAACAAGAAATTAAAGATGTAATATTAGTTAAACCAAAAGTTTTTGGTGATAATCGTGGATTTTTTATGGAAAGCTATAAAAAAAGCGAATTTATCTCAAACGGAATTGATGCCGAATTTGTTCAAGATAACCATTCAAAATCAAGTGCACATGTTCTTCGAGGCTTGCACTATCAAGCAAAACCATATTCTCAAGCAAAACTTGTTCGCTGCACAAAAGGAAGAATATACGATGTTGCAGTTGATTTAAGAAAAAATTCACCAACATTTAAAAAGTATGTCAAAGTTGAATTATCAGAAGAAAACAAACAAATGCTTTTTATTCCAGAGGGGTTTGCCCATGGTTTTGTAGCTTTAAGTTACGAAGTGGAAATTCTTTATAAAACAACAGGAGAATATAATCCTCTTGCAGATAGAGGGGTTTTATGGAATGATAAAGATATAAACATTGATTGGGAAATTGATTTTGAACCAATTTTATCAGACAAAGATAAAATTCAACCAAGATTAAATGAAATTAATTTAGGAGAGCTATAATGAGATTACTAGTAACAGGTGGCGCAGGGTTTATTGGAAGCTGTTTTGTAAGACATGTTTTAAAAAAACATCCTGACTATAAAATTATAAACTTAGACGCTTTAACATATTGCGGAAATTTAGAAAACCTTGATGATTTAAAAAACAATCCAAATCATACTTTTGTTAAAGGCAATATCTGTGATAAAAAATTAGCTCAAGAATTAATATCAGAAGTTGATTGTGTTGTAAATTTTGCAGCAGAATCCCATGTTGATAATTCTATTAAACATCCTGAAATTTTTGTTGAAACAAATGTTCAAGGGACTCTTAACTTGCTTCAAGTTTCAAAAGAATTAGGGGTTGATAGATATCTTCAAGTTTCGACAGACGAAGTTTATGGAACATTAGGTAAAACTGGCTATTTTTATGAAACAACACCACTTGCTCCAAATTCACCGTATTCAGCTTCAAAAGCAAGCGCTGATATGCTAGTTAGAGCATACTTTGAAACATATAAAATGCCCGTTTTAAACACTCGTTGTTCAAATAATTATGGACCATATCAATATCCAGAAAAATTAATACCATTCTTTATTTCGCAACTTTTAAAAGGCGAAAAAGTGCCTGTTTATGGTGATGGCTTGAATGTTCGTGATTGGTTGTATGTTTATGACCACTGCGAAGCAATTGACGTAGTGCTTCATAAAGGCAAAGTTGGCGAAGTTTACAATATTGGCGGTCACAATGAAAAAACTAACCTTGAAATTACTCATTTAATCTTAGACGCTATGGGAAAAGATGAAACCTCAATTAAATATGTTGAAGATAGATTGGGTCATGACCGTCGTTATGCTATTTCAAACGATAAGATTACATCTGAACTTGGCTGGGCTCCATCAATCACTTTTGAAGAGGGAATTAAACTCACAATTGATTGGTATTTGAATAATCAAGACTGGATTAAATCAATCGAAAACAAGAAAGCGAGCTTAGTTTAGATGAAAGTTCTTGTAACTGGCGCAAATGGAATGTTAGGCAAGGATTTATGTCCGTATTTAGAAGAGTTGGGAATGATGGTTATTCCAACTGATTATGACACTATGGATATAACAAATCCTGAACAAACACAAGAAGTAATTAAAAAAGTACATCCTAATTTAATCATTCATTGCGCTGCTTACACAAATGTCGATAAAGCAGAAGATGACATTGAAACCGCCACAAAATTAAAT
Source organism: Cyanobacteria bacterium SIG27 (assembly GCA_015152565.1). GTDB lineage: Bacteria > Cyanobacteriota > Vampirovibrionia > Gastranaerophilales > Gastranaerophilaceae > RUG14156. Next base: position 15,564 of record SUTT01000038.1, on the reverse strand, counting down.
GTTGAAGGTGCTAAAAACGTTGCCATTGCAGCACAAGAAATTGATGCTACTATGGTTTACATTTCAACTGATTATGTTTTTGATGGCACAAAAACAGAGCCATATTTACCAACAGATAAGCCAAATCCAATAAACAACTATGGATTAACAAAATATCAAGGTGAATTAGAAGTTCAAAAACACTGCAAAAAATACTATATAGCAAGAACATCATGGCTTTATGGAATTTACGGCAACAACTTTGTTGAAACAATGTTAAAACTAGCAAAAAATGACAAGCTTAATGTTGTAGACGACCAAGTTGGTTGTCCTACTTGGACAATTGAATTAATCCAAGGAATTTTAAAACTTTTAAATAAGCCTTATGGAATTTATCACGTTTGTGGGTCAGGCAAAACTAGCTGGCATGGGTTTGCGCAAGAAATTTTTAAACAAGAAAATTTAAATGTTAATTTAAAACCTTGCACTACAGAAGCTTTCCCTCGCCCTGCCAAACGCCCAAAATATAGCGTTATGGAAAATAATGGAATTACAAGAGATTGGAAAGATGCCCTTAGTGACTATTTAAAACTAAGAAAGGAATACTAAAATGAAAGGTATAGTTCTAGCTGGTGGTTCAGGAACAAGATTATATCCAAGCACAACAGTTGTATCTAAACAGTTGTTGCCAATCTATGATAAACCAATGGTTTATTATCCAATTTCTGTTTTAATGTTGGCTGGAATTAAAGAAATTCTCATCATTTCAACCCCTCAAGACTTACCCAATTTTGAAAAACTTCTTGGCGATGGTTCACAATTTGGGGTTCATTTTTCATATAAAATTCAACCAAGCCCTGATGGACTAGCTCAGGCGTTTATTTTAGGTGAAGAATTTATTCAAGATGATTCTGTAGCTCTTGTTTTAGGAGATAATATTTTTTACGGTCAAGGCTTTTCTCCAATGCTTAAAGAAGCGGTTAAAAGAGCTCAAAATTCAAAAGAAGCAACCGTTTTTGGATATCAAGTAAAAGACCCTCAGCGTTTTGGCGTTGTTGAATTTGATGAAAATCATAAAGCTATAACAATTGAAGAAAAACCCCAAAAACCAAAATCAAACTACGCAGTAACTGGTTTATATTTCTATGATAATTCGGTTGTTGAATACGCTAAAAGCCTAAAACCATCAGCTAGAGGTGAGCTTGAAATTACTGATTTAAATAAGATTTATCTTGAAAAAGGTAAATTAAACGTAGAGCTTTTTGGTCGTGGTTTTGCTTGGCTTGATACAGGCACACATAAGTCGCTACTTCAAGCAGGACAATATGTTCAAACCATTGAAGAAAACCAAGGTGTGAAAATTGCTTGTTTAGAAGAAATTGCCTACAGAATGGGTTTTATTTCAAAAGAAAACTTGCTTGAACGGGCTTCAAAATTTAAAAACAATGAGTATTATGGGTATGTTAAAGAATTGTTAGAGAATCTTTAATTGCTAACACACTAAGCTCACTTGGCTCGGGTTTATCCGCCTGTGCAATCAAAGATTTCTACGTCGCCATGGTACGGTTTACGCTCTGTCCGCCAGACCTCATCGGTCTGCCGTCACGAGCTTCACACACCTCTGCCCTCAAAGCGTTCGCTCGACTGGCGTCGGCTCCTTGCTTTTCGGGTCTAAAACATGCCCTTTTTGGCAAAGAAAATTGCGGCAGCAATTGCAGCAATTAGTGAAATTACGCTAACGATTAAAAATCCAAAATCATTATTTGCAAAAGGCACAGCAACATTCATACCCCAAAAGCTTGAAAACATTGTTGGAATAGCAAAAATGATAGCAATTGATGTTAAAAACTTCATCACAATATTTAAATTGTTTGAAATAATTGAAGCAAACGCATCCATCATATTTTCCAAGATGTTTCTATGCATTTCAACCATTTCAAGCGCCTGCTTATTTTCAATGATTACATCTTCTAATAGGTCAATATCATCTTCTGAAAACTTCAACAAAGAATTCTGCTTAGCACTTTGGCTAATTCTCATAATTTTTTGTAACACCATATAATTATCTTTAAGAGCTGTTGTAAAATAAACAAGAGATTTTTGCACTTCAAAAAGTTGGAAAAGCGCTTTATTTTTCATTGTTTTTCTAAGTTCTTCTTCAATTTGTTCGGATTGTTTTGTAATATTATTCAAATATCTTAAATAATATTTTGTTGAACGAAAAAGAATATCAAGCAAAAATTTTGTCTTATTTCTGGTATCAAAGCTTGCAGCCGTGTCTTTATTGAACGAAGAAATAATTTTATTTTTCTTAGAAGTTACCGTAATAAACCCACGTTGAGTAAAAATTATACCCAAAGGCAAGGTATCATAAGCACCCTCGTCTTCCATAATTGGAATATTGGTGATTATCAAAAGACAATCATCCTCAATTTCGATACGAGAACGTTCGTCAACGTCCAAAGAATTGCGCAAAAAACTCTCGTCCAAATTTAATATCAATGAAACCTTTTGAATTTCATCATAACTCGGATTGATTAAATTAAACCAAGAACCGCTCTGTGCTTCATTAATTCCTAGTTCTACAAGTTTTTTATCAGTGGTTTTTAAAATTTCTATCATATCTTCACCACGCAATTCATTTAATGGGTTCTATATTTATTAAACAACACATATTCGATTATGTAAACCACCTGAATTTTTAAATTTTACCAAACAAAAAAGAAACCTCTTTGAAACAAAGAGGCAAGTTTAACACACACAAAACCAATAAGTAAATCTTTTTAAGCAATAGAAGGTCTTGGTTCTTTTGCTAATTTTTGAGCTAGCGCATTCTTTTTTGCCATTTGCGCAGCCACAACTTTTCTTGCAGCTTCTGCCATTCGTTCTTTTTTAGATTTAACAGATTGCATTTTTGTATATTGAATATTCATTGAAATCGCTTTTTGACAAATATTTCTTAAAGCATTTTGTATTCTAAAAGCTTCCATATGAGCATTTGCATAATCATTCATTGTATCCATAAGTTTATTAGGATCAATCATTGAGCTTTGAATAACAGCATTATCAACCTTTAAACTTTGATATTTTTTAACTAATGCCTTATCTAACTTATCTTGAGCACCAACTGCCATAATAATAATCCTTAAATATCTCTCGTAATTAAATAAAGTATTTTATTAGCAAAAAATTGACTTTTTGATAAAACTTTTATTAACAAAAGTTAACATTTATTCAGAATAAATCATTTGAACATATTCAAAAAATGTTTTAGAATAAATAAAGAAATGACATCAAGGAGAAAACTTTGGACGAGAAAAAAGTTGTTTCTTTTGGAAAGAAACAATCAAAAAACCCAACCGAAAAGCAACAAGAAGTTGAATATTGCAGTTTTTGCAAAAGACCAAATACGCAAGTACCTAAAATGGTAAAAGGCCCTGGAGTAAACATTTGCTCTGAATGCACATTAATTGCAGTACAATATTTAATATTACAAGATGGATTAATGAGCGCAGAAGCTCAGAGAATTTTAGACCTTTTATGGGGTAGCAATAGAAAATAATGTCTAAACAGTCAATAATTTTACAACAAAGAGCCCAAATTATTTCAATTTTGAGCAAATATATTGAAGCGCAAAACATTAACAACGCTCAGCTATTTGAAGATATCACACAAATTAACACAATTGAAAACAAAAGCTTAATTTTCAAAACGCTTTTCCAAGAATTATCAAACTCTCAAAACCAAGTTTACAGTGATGTCTGTTCTATTGTTGCGCTAGAAACAATTGATGAAGAAACTTTTGAAAAAGAAGCAATAATTCTCTTGCAAGATAAAAAGATTAATGACGAAAAAAAATTCTTAATTATGTCATTAATGAAGCAAAAAGGACTAAACTTCAACTACAGAGATATTGCAAACTATGTTGATGATGCTCAAGAACTTGCTCATAGCGGAGTTAAAAACTTTTTAACAAATGCTCTTGATGATGCAGAAGTACAAATTGATTTATTGGACTTCTTTATAAATATTCCAAAAGAAGAAAAAATGTATTTTTTGGATAATTTAAAAGAAGAATTTGATGGAGATAATCTTGCAAACGCATTTTCAATATTAATTCAACTCAAAGGACTTCAAGAAGACGAATTTCAAATTATATATTCAGAGCTGATAAATATCGATTCTCCTTACGCAATCAGCGGCTTGGAGTTCATTTTAGAAAACAAAGAAAGCTTTAAAAAAACAAAAACAAGACAAAGAATTAAAGAATTAAAATTTAAATATCCAAAATTTAAAAACAATGATTTAATTAAAAAATCAAAAGTTTTTGAGTGCTACATTGGATTTGTTGACGGAAAATCAAATTTCCCATTAATACTTTCAAGAAAAAAAGAAAATGACTTATTAGATTCACTTTTAATTACTGTAAATACCGAGCTAGGCGTAACTTCTTGTGTTGGCTTTTCAAATATGCAATTTGAAAACTTCACATCGGTTATTAAAAGACTCTTTAGCGACTCAGCACCAATTAAAATAACACCAGTTGCCCTAAAAAGCTTATATAGCCACTATATTGAAAAATCTAAAAAGAATGATATAGAACTTCCTTATGAACTAATCGTTTGGCAAAAATTGTTAAACGACATAAGGACAATAAACTACGATATATCTGAATTTATAAATTCAAAATTAGATATTATAAAACTAAATGAAGCAAAGATTAAAAAGTTTGCAAGCTCAGTTTTGGTTGATACTTGGTTTTTTGTGCAAGGACAGAACAAGCAAGTTGATAAAATAATTCAAAAAATCGAAGATGAGCACATCGTTGAACTAGATAAAATCAACGAATTAACATCAAAAATAATTGAAGAAGAGCTAATGAATGATGAAGCTTTCATCAAAGAATTCCAAAGCAAACTTTTAATGCAAAGCTACATTGCAAAAATAGCAAAATACAAAGTAACCTCTTCTTATGCCTATAGCTTATGTTTCAAAAGCCCTTATATGAAGCTATTTTTAAATTCAATTATAGATAAAAGCATTTATTTCTATTTAAATTCTAAATTAAACGAAAAAGATAACGAAAATCGATTTAAAAAGAAAAATAAATCAAACTTCAACCAAGAAGAACTTGAGCTAATTTTAGCTCAGCTAGAGGAAAAATGGAGCTAAGAAAAAGAATATTAGCACTTGATATTGGAACAAAAAGGATAGGTGTTGCTATATCTGATGTATTTTGGATGGGCGCAACTCCAATTAAAACAATTAGCCGAAAAGACGACAAAACAGCACTAGGTGAAATTGAAAAAATTTGCAGAGAATATAATACAAATACAATTTTAATCGGCATTCCATATAATATGGATGGAACATTAGGCTTTCAGGCAAAAAACTGCTTAAATTTTATTAAACCATTAAGAAATAACTATGAAATTTTAGAGCAAGATGAAAGACTATCGTCATCCCAAGCAGAAGAAATCTTAAAACAGCAAGGCAAAAAATATACAAAAAACAAAGGAATGGTTGATGTTACTGCTGCTTGTGTTATATTAACAGAGTATTTAGATAATAATAGATAAATTTAATAAGGAAAAAATCATGCAAGAAAACGCACCAGAAATCATCAAAGTTATTGGCGAACAAAACGAAGAAATCTTCATGAAATTACAAGAAATTGTAAATGTTGAAGGTCAAGACTACGCTTTATTATCAATAGTTGAAGACGATACACTTCCAACAGCAGACAATGAGGAAGATGAACTAATCATTATGAAAATGAACAAAACCGAAGACGATTGCACTTTTGAAGTAATTGAAGATGATGAAGAATTTAATATGGTAGCTTCAGCAATCACTGATGGCGACGAATTTGAAGAAGAATAATAAAAGTTTAAAATAAAACCCTCTCACAAAAGAGAGGGTTTTTAATATCTATTCTTCATTTACATCTTTTTCAAGCCATTCATCAGCTCTTGCGCCTGTTAAAATTTTTCCATCGGCTCTGATTCCATAACCAAAAGGGTCTTCACCTGTAGCAAAACCATCAATATCAATACAAACTTGTTTGTATCCAACATCCATATTATTTATATCGTAATAAACGGGACTTGCCTCGTTTGGAGGAGCTAAACAGCGACGATTAGCATCCGCCCCACATAATGTATTACCAAAAGGAAAGTCAGGATTTCCTTCATATATAACAACATTATTAGTAAGCACAATGTTGCTAATTTTGCTTATATCGGAAGCACTCGATTGCATATCAAGACAGTTCCAATCTAACCTATTTTTTGCTGCTTGCATTATTGCCGAAGTCACTTCATGACCAACTTCCAAAGCTAAAGTGTTCGGGGTTGGTTTAAGAAGAACCATAGAATACAGTAAGGCATCTTTTTTACAATTAATTTCTTTTGTACTTACAACATCTGCAATAGTGTTGCAAAAATACAAAAAATTGTTATCATTTGATCTATCAAGAACAGTAGAGTCCGATTTTGTTCCCAAATCTCCATCAAGATAATACTTATCACTGGTTACCAATTCCCTAATGGCAGTTCCTAAAGTATTATGTGCCTTTTTGAATTTCATCAAATTTTCATCAGGCATACTTTGCCTTGCAACAGGCAACAAAATGGCGGTTAGCACGCCAATCACAGTCAAAACTATCATGACTTCAGCTAACGTGAAGCCACGCTTTCTTACGCAAATTTTAGTCATAAAGACCCTTTCAAAATAAAGTCGTCTTAGTGAAAATCTACTATATTATTTTATTCATTACAAGTAAGAATAATAAATTTAATATAAATAAATGACATTTGCGCAATTTTTGAAAATAAAATGTTTTTAATATAAAAGGAACAGGAGAGATTATAATGTACGAAACCAGAACAAATACAGAAATACAGAATATTACTTATAAACCAAGCGATGAATTTAAGACAAGTTTAATTTCTTATGCTATTCAAGGATTATTTGAAATTGGAAAAGAAGAACCTGAAGAACAAGAACCCGATTTATTCGAAGCAATGGAAAACTTTTTAAATGAACCATATAATCAACAAGAAGAAGAAAAACCATCTGCGGTTGCAGATTTTGTAACGGGATTATTAGTCAAAGGGGTCATTAACTATCTAAAACCGCAAGATGTATAATTTAATATTAAAAAACCGCCTACAAAAGGCGGTTTTTAGTTAATATAATTTTATTTATTAAAAGAAACTAGGTTTTTTAACAGATTGAGTTGTTTGCTGTTGCATTGCTTCCCAGTTTGCAGCCATAATCTTTTTGAAAGATTTTAGCGCTGTATCTTCTAATTCGCCAAGTTCTTCAGCGTTAATGATTAGTTCTCTCAGAGGTAATAGCGCACGTTGGTCACGCAATACACCAAGAGCAGCAGCAGCGCCAGCACGAACTAAATCATTTTCTTTTTCATTTTTCATAACTTCAATTAAAGCAGGAACAGCTTTTTTATTGTTCAATTTGCCTAATGAAGTTACAGCATAAATTCTAACGTTTACCCATTCATCTTTTAACATGTTGATGATTTTATCAACACATTTTGGATTACCAATTTCGCCTAACGCACGAGTAGCATCACAACGAACATTAACTTTTTCGTGGTCAAGTGATTCAATTAAAGCATCTGTTGCAACATCGCCAATTTCGATTAAAGCTTCGGTTGCAGTAATGCAAACTTGTGGGTTTTCATCATTTAGTGCTTCAACAAGTGGTTCTACAACAATTTCACCACCTAAGCGACCTAAAGCACGAGCAGCACGAACACGAACATCAACGTTTCTATCAAGTCTTAATGACTCAATTAATGGTTCAGTGGCATTAACATCGCCAAGTTCACCTAAAGCACGAGCAGCGTATAAGCGAACAGAACCGTTTTTATCGTTTTTAAGAACATCAATTAAAGGCTCAACTGCAGAGAAATCTCCCATTTCACCAAGAATTCTTGCCGCATTATATCTAACTTTTTCAGAATTAGAAGTTTTTAAATCTTTAACTAATTCATCAAAAGATTTTTTAGTTGTTTTTTTGCGATTGTTCACACTAATTGTCATTGTTTTCCTCCAATAACATTTTTACACACTATTACCTATATATTTATAAAAACTTTTTTTAAAAAATAATTGCCTTTTTGTTGTTAATGTTTTAATTTATGTAAATAATATATTTTAAACTGTTTTTGTGATTTCATAAATATTTCTTGAACACTTTGCTTGTCAATAATAGCATTTTTTTTGACGTTTGTCTTACATTATTTGATTTAGATGATGTATTTTTATTATTATTTAAGTAAAGATACGTAACATTATTGTTTTGTCGTTAGGTTTATATTAATATTTCTTAACAATATTTTTTACTTTTTTTATTTTTATGTATATGAATAAAATTTAGCATGGTAATTCAGGTTTTAAAATCAACTAAAAAGATATACATAAAGATAATTTTTTATATGATAAAATTATCTTAATAGGGGGAGGAATTATGAAAAACATACAAAATATCACTAAAGATTTATTATATATAGGTTCATCAGATAGAAAATTATCACTCTTCGAAGCTGTTTATCCCGTAGTTGATGGGGTTAGCTATAATTCATATCTTTTAGTTGACGATAAGACAGTACTTTTTGATACAGTTGATAAACATTGTTGTGAACAATTTTTTGAAAACCTAAAAGCCGGTTTGGATGGAAAAAACCTAGATTATTTCATAATTAACCATCTTGAACCAGACCACAGTGCCTTAATTAAAAAAGTAATTGAAAAATATAATAATGTTAAACTTGTATGCAACGCTAAAACAAAACAAATGTTAGCTCAATTTTTTGAATTTGATTTTGATATTGAAAACAATTTTCAAATTGTCAAAGAAGGCGATATTTTATCAACAGAAAACCATGAATTTACTTTCGTTATGGCACCAATGGTGCATTGGCCAGAAGTTATGGTGACTTATGATAAAAAAGATAAAATATTATTTTCAGCAGACGCCTTTGGTTCTTTTGGAGCGTTAAACGGTAATATATTTGATAGCGAAACTGAATTAAATATTAATGAATATAGAAGATACTATACAAACATCGTTGGAAAGTATGGCACACAAGTTAACGCTTTATTAAATAAAGCATCAAGTCATGAAATAAATATGATTTGTCCATTGCACGGTGTAATTATAAAAGAAAACATTTCAAAACTTGTTAATTTATATTCTAAATGGGCAAATTACGAAGCTGAAATTAATTCTGTATTAATAGCTTATGCTAGTGTTTATGGTGGAACACAAAATGCGGCAGAAGTTTTAGCAACAAAACTTTCTCAAAAAGGAATTAAAAACATAAAAATGCATGATGTTTCAATGGTGCATCATTCTTTTATTTTGTCTGACGCTTTTAAATATTCTCATGTTGTAATTGCAGCGCCAACATATAACAATGGAATTTTTATCAAAATGGAACAATTCATTAATGACATTGTTTCACACAATCTTCAAAATAGAACTTATGCAATAATTGAAAATGGTTCTTGGGCACCAAACTGCGCTTCTGCAATTAAAACAAAATTAGAGACATTAAAAGGAAGCAGCTTTATAGAAAATAAAATTACAATAAAATCCAACCCAAAAACCAATCAAGAAGAAGAAATTGAAAAACTGGTAAATTCAATAGTTAATAATATTAAAAAAGAGGGTTAAAACCCTCTTTTTTATTTTGCATTTAAAATTGCTTTTCTTGAAATTTTATTTATCCCTGTTCTAGGTAGAGGTTCAAACGTAACATCAATGTTCGTTGGGCGTTTATATTGAGATAATTCAAGCGATAATTTTTTAACTTCAGCTTTAACAAGGCTAATCAACTCTTCACCAGCATGAGATTTAATTGCATTTTCACCAGGGTAAATTTTAACCACGATTTCTTCTGTGCCTTGTTTTGCTCCGGATTTTTTAAGTTCCGAATAAACAATACATTCTTGAATTAAATCAGATTTAGTTAAAACAGCTTCAACTTCCTCAGGGAAAACTTTTTTACCACCAGATAAAACAATCATATTTTTAATTCTACCTGTAATATATATAAACCCTTTTTTAGAAATTCTTGCAATATCACCTGTTTTAAGCCAACCATCCTCGGTCATAACTTCGCTAGTCATTTCAGGTTTGTTATAATAACCCTTCATAACATTATCACCTTTAACTTGAAGTTCTTGGGTTTTAGAATCAACCCTAACTTTGACCCCGGGTAAAGCCTTTCCAACAGAACCAAGTCTTCTATGACCTTTATAATTCATTGAAACAACAGGGCTTGCTTCCGATAAACCATAAGCTTCATAGATATCAACCCCAATAGTTTCAAAAAATCTTCCAACTTCATGCTCTAGCGGAGCACCGCCAGACATGAAACCTTTAAACCTTGGTCCAAATTTTCTTCTTAATTCTCTAAAAAATAATTTTGAAACAAATGGATTATTTAAAGCATACGCAATAGCATATTTAAACTTATAAAATCTGCTTTTAAATGGACCATATTGCTTAATTTCAGCTTCAAGAGTTGATTTTAGAAGTTTTAAAAACGATGGAACAGTTGCCATAAAAGCAATTTTTTTACTGTTCATAACAGATAAAATATCCTTTGGTTTTAAGCTGTGAGAATAATATATTGAAGCACCTTTATTTAAAGATGACATAAAACCAACGGAAATTTCATATAAGTGATTCATTGGTAAAAATGAAAGCATAGCATCATTTGGACCCAAGTGGAAACGTTTACCAATTGAAATTACTTGGCTTAACATGTTTCTATATGTAATTTCAACACCTTTAGGATTTCCTGTCGTACCAGATGTATAGCAAATAATAGCCGTTTCATCCAGCCTTTTATGGCGCCATTTTTGAGTTGTTGTTTCAATAGCATACAAATTTGGAAATTCTGCTTCAGCTTTTTTGCCATCAATTACAACAATCTGCTCAATTGATGGAATTAAAGCTTTGATTTTTTTAGCAGTATCTAAATATGCCTCGGAAGACAAAATAATTCTTGGTTTGCAATCTGATAAAATATGTTCATATTCATGAATTGTCAATTTGACATCCAAAGGAACAATTGTCATTCCGGCTAATACGGAACCAAAAATAGCAGCTCCAAATTCAGGCATAGATTCAGAAATTATAGCAACTCTATCACCTTTATTCATACCGATTGAAATTAAATAACTTCCTACTTTTCTAGCTAAAACACTAAGACCTTTGTATGTTAATTCCGCCCAACCAAGACTTGTTCTTGTTCCAAGGGCAACATTGTTTTCCATCTCTTTTGTTCTTTGATCTAAAAAAGATAATAGATTTAAATTTTTCATATTGTTCTCCTCTACATCAAACTATATTATATTATAATTTTTTTAAAAATAATCTAAATATTTGTAAATTTATAAAAATATTAATGATACAATTAAAATATCAAAGGAGAAAAATATGATAGAAATGAGAGTTATGGGCATTGCGCTAGACACTCGAACAGGCTCACCCATTGTTGTTTTAAATGATAAAGAAAATAGAAAAGCTCTTCCAATTTGGATAGGTTCAGCAGAAGCAAGCGCAATAATAAGAAAAATAGAAAATATTCCATCAACTCGTCCAATGACACATGATTTATTTATTCAAATAGCTGAAAAATCAGGGTTTGAAATTACAAAAATAGAAATCAATGACGTTGACGATTCAACATATTTTGCAACAGTTTTTATGTTCAATTCTGATTTGAATAAAGAAATTGAAATTGATTCAAGACCATCTGACGCTATTGCAATAGCCCTTAGAGCGGATGTACCTATTTTTGTTACAACAAACGTACTTGCAACAGGACTTGTTTCAACAGACGTTGAAAAAGACGAACAAGAAGCAGCTGAATTTAAAAACTTTATTCAAGATATTAAACCATCAGACTTTGAAAAACTACTCAAAAAGAATTTTGAGTCTGACCAATAAACTATATTTGTCAGGATTAAAAGCATAGCTTTGTCTTAAAAGCTTCTTTTTAATCGAAGTCAATCCAATAGAATAAAATGTTGTATTATTTTTTCTTTCCATGGTATTTTATTAATGTAAAAATTTAAAAAGACAAGAAAAGGCAAAAAAAATGAGCGAAATAACAAAAGATATGGGAATTATGGATATCGTGACACAACATCCTGAAACATTGGAAGTTTTTGCACGTTACGGCATGGGTTGCATCGGTTGTGCGGCTGCAAGATTTGAAAACCTTGAAGCAGGTGCAAAAGTACACGGTATTGACGTTGACGAAATGGTTAGCGCAATGAATGAAATTATAGAAAAAAATAACTAGACAACAATTTTTTTTTATTGTATTATAAACAAGCACCTAAAAAGTGTATTGAAAATATAATAAATGCCCTGGTGGTGGAATCGGTAGACACGTCGGACTTAAAATCCGATGAGGCTAATAACTTCGTGCCAGTTCAAGTCTGGCCCAGGGCACCATTTTAAAACTCCCTTATGGGAGTTTTTTTATTTGCCTAAATTTTAAATATTAAGTTATGTAACGAAAATAATCAATTAAGCAATTATTTCATGAAGATATACTTTATATATATGTAAGACATAAATAACCTCCCCTTCCCCACACAAGAAGTTTATACTTCACACACAAAACACACTACTAACACAACACACTAACCAATCACACGAGAATCAAGCAAAAAGATTTTCAAACCTCTCAAAAATTGAGAGGTTTTTTCTTTTTATTAAGTTTTGTTAAGAGTTTTTTATCAAATAGGCAATTTATAGGAGAAAAAAAACTTTATTACAATGTAGGGAAATTACACACACATTTTACAAGCTAATAGGGAAGAAAGAGGTGCTATCATGGGATGGGTTACACTTACACTTAGAAAGACGGAGTTAAAACGAACTCACGCCGATTATCAAATGGAGTTATTGGAAATCTCCAGAACAAAAAGACAAATGGCAAGGCAAAATCATTATGATCAATTAGTTGCAAGAAACGAAGGTCAAAATGCTACAAATTCACTTTATGCCGAATATACAGCAGCAAGAGATGCAGCAACACAACAAATGCAAGGAGCGACAACAACAAATGCTGATGGCTCTAAAACAACAGATCAAGCAGCATTAGCAGCAGCGCAACAAGCATTAAATGCCGCAAAAGAAGATTACGAAATGAAAAAGATGAATGCTCAAAACGATATGGAAGAAGAATTGGCACGTATCGAACAAGAAGCAAATGATACCGAAACTATGCTTGATCAAGAGCAAGTTGAAGTTGAAGCACAATTAGAAGCAATCAGTGCGGAAATGGAAGCAGTAGGCGAGGCAGTAAGCTCTCAAATACAATCTTCAACAATAAAATTATCATAGTACCCAATACTAAGATAGTTTTTTCCCAAATAGATTGTAAAAGTGTAAATAAAAGGATAAGGTCACCGCCTTATCCTTTTTATTGTTTCATTATTTCTTTTAATTTATATGCAGCAGTTAAAACAGGGTCGATTGAACTAGAAAAAGGAGGAGCATAAGCTAAATCTAAATGCAAAAATTGCTCAATCGTTAAACGAGATTTCAGTGCAGAAGTTATCGTGTTTATCCTTTGAGTGATATTACCACTCCAACCAATTCCTTGCGCACCAAGAAGTTCTCCACTCCTTTTATCTGCAACAAGCTTAATTGTCATTTTATTAACATCAGGCATGTAACCTGCTTTATCATTTTTAGTGATACTAGCGCAAATTGGTTCAATATTTATCTTGTCTTTATAAAACAGTGCTTCTTGCATTGTTAAACCTGTTTTAGAAATTGTAAATTCAAAAAAGCGAGTAATAGTTGATTTTAGTACACCATCAAAACTTTCAAAATTCTCACCACCAACTGCATTAATTGCAGCAACTCTTCCCTCTTTATTTGCAATTGTTCCAAGCCCAATATAAGTTGGCTGGCGAGTAATAATGCAATATTTTTCAGCACAATCACCACAAGCAAAAATATTAGGAATATTTGTTCTCATTTTAGTATCAACTTTAATAGCCCCAGTTGAACCAAGAACTATACCACAATCTTTTGCAAGTTGAACATTAGGGCTTGCTCCTGTTGCTAAAATGCAGATATCAGCAAAAAATTCAGACCCATCATCCACCACAACACTTTTGAAATTATTATTATCATCGACATTAAATTTTATGGCAGTCTTAGAAAAATGACATTCAAGCTTGTCTTGACATTTATAATTAACCATTTTTTGAATATGGGAAGAAAAATCCTCGTCAAAATCTGAGGCAATTCGAGGGTTTTTCTCAAGTAAAATCACTTCAATATCGTTTTTAATAAAAGCCTCTATTAATTCAATAGCAATATAACCCGCACCAATTATTAAGACTTTTTTAATATTATTCATTTTTTCTTTAATAATTGAAGCAGACTTTAAGCTTCTTAAAGTAAAAATATTATCAGCAGAAGTATTTTCAATATTAAGCAAATTCACATGAGCTCCAAGAGCTAAAATTAATTCATCATAAAAAATATGATTTCCATTAATCAAAACGCAATTTTTTTCAGGATAAATTTCTTGTGCTTCATGGTGTAAAAAAACAGGAATACCATTTTCGATAAATTCCTTTGGTGTTCTTATTATCAAATCTTCAATTTTTTTAACCGAACCCTCAATAAAATATGGCAAACCACACAAAGAATAAGCAATAACATCTTCTCTTGTATAAAGCTCAACGTGATTATTTGGGTTTAATCTTTTAGCTTTTGAGGCAGCCTTAGCACCAGAGGCTCCGCCACCTATAACAATTATTTTTTTCATGGTAAATTAATCATACAAAAAGGAGAAAAATTTTGTATCTGACAGCTGGGCAATATAAAGGACAAAAAATCGAAGTTCCATCAAATGTAAAGCCAACTCTATCAAAAACACGAGAAAGCGTTTTTAATATTTTATTGCAATATGATTTATCAGATAATAAATTTTTAAATATGTTCTCAGGAAGCGCCATAATGGGACTAGAGGCGATTTCAAGAGGATATTGCACAACAGAAATAGAAATCAATCCAAAAACAGCAGCTATAATTAAAAATAATTATAAAAAACTAAAACTTACCCCAATTTTAATTATTTGCGATTGTTTAAAATATAAAACAAATGAAAAATATGATGTAATTTATGCCGATCCACCGTGGGATATGGATTATAAGCCAATCATTTTAAAAGCAAGTGAACTTTTAAAAGATGATGGCGTGATTATTTTAGAACACGATAAGACTAAAAATATAAATATTCAAAATATTTTAGATGAATTAAACATCAATATTAAATTAGTTAAATCTAAACAATATGGAAGATGTTTGCTAGCGGTTTTAAGAAAATAATTTTACGCAAAAAAAGAGGGCTTTTTGCCCTCAACTAAAAATTTGCGTAAAAAATGCGTAAGCCGGTGCGCAAGCGAACTTTCGTTGAGAAAGTGAAGCTAGCGCAGTCGATAGCCACCGTAGGACGCCCAAAATTTTCTTAACGAACATTAGTGAGTTTAGAAAATGGAAGTGCCC
>SUTT01000037.1 GCA_015152565.1 Cyanobacteria bacterium SIG27 | reverse complement strand
CCCAAAAACCCGCGCCTGCTCCAATAGAACAACCAGCGCAAATGCCTCAAGCACAAGCTCAACCACAGCAAATTCAACAAGTGCCAGAGCGCATCGCTCAAAATCAAGATGGAGCGCAAATTTGGATGAATGTTGTAGCTGCAATTCAATCGCTACCAACAAGAGCTTTCTATTCAGGTGTTGCAAAGTTAATTGGAGTAGTTGATAAAACAATTAAACTTGGCTTTTTACACGATAATGCTCTAACACAAGCAAAATCGGGTATGAAGTTAACAATGCTTGAAAATGCTATAAATTCAACTTATCAAGGTTATAGCGTTGAATTTATCAAAATTGACGCTTCAACAAAAGTAATCGAAGTTAAGCCTCGTGTAGCTCCAGCAGCGCCATCAAGACCCGTTGAGCAACCAATTGAAAACCAAGCTTCTCAAAACTCAAACAAAAAAGAAGAAGCTTCCTCAAATGAAGAAGAGGGTGAGCAGACAAGTGCGAAAGAAAAACGCCAATTTAGCCCAAAAGTTCGAGAAATGATTGAACAATTTAACGGAAGAATTATAGACTAACTTTTTTAAGAAATATTACAAATAAATCCACATTATTGTTTCAAAACAAAAATAATGTGGATTTATCTTACTAATAGTACATTTTTTAAAAGGAAGGTAGTGTAAAATGACTAATAACTCAGGCGCAATTGTAAAATTGGTTGTACCAACACCAACCGCAGCACCGGCAGCAAGCTCTGCTCCAGCGGCAACTCCTGCTGCTTCTGCAACAACTAGAGCTGCAACAACAAGTGTTGATACAAATGCAAGTGTTTTTGCATCAGGCGGTACAAGCGAAAATAAAGCTTCAACAACTGTTATTGCAAGTGGTGACTATACTACAAAAGATACTGATGCTTTATATAATGAAATTTGGATTACCAATGGTCGTGCTCCAAATATGGAAAAATTACTCGAAGTTTCATACGGTTGGAGCGAATCTCGCAATATGTCAGAGGGTGAGAAAAACTCTGCAATGTGGTCCATTGTTGATAACAACAGATGGATGATAAATAATATTAACCAAACTTATGTTGCAAGCCAAGTTGCAGACGATGTTGCAAATAGCCTAGGCTTAGATTTATCTAACGAAGATGCTCAAAACCAATTAGCAGATATCGTTGGAACGATTTTTGACACCAAAGCAACGGATTTATCAAGCTACGATGATGCTGTAAAAACTGCAATCGAACAAGCTAGAAGTAAAATTGAATTTACGGAAGATGGCTTTATAGCAAAACAAGGCATAGAAAACGGTTATAAAACATTTGACGCTAATGTTAGAACAGACCAAATTCCTCCGGAAATGATTGAAGCAACAGATTTTTCAACCCAATTTAATGCAAAAGGCGAAGAAGAACCTGTTAAAACGGTATTCTGTCCTAATTTAAATACGTTAAAAAATGCTAAAAACCAAACCCCAAATGACGAACAGTTATCTCAAACATTACAATTTGGCGCTAAAGAACAACAATTAGGAATTAGTGCTGAAACAATTGTAAAAGATGAAAACGGCAAAATAGATGAAGAAGCTACAAGGGCAAATATAGAAAAAGCAATTCTTGCAAATTACGAAGGTATGGAAAATTGCGAAAACCTAGACAGCTTGCAAGGGCTTAACGTATTAGCTGCGTTAGGAAAAGAAGAAGGTAATAACGCAATATTTGACAAACAAAATGAAGACACATCAAAATATATGGATTTAATCTATGATAGCGTAGTTGAATTCCATTCAAATCCAGAAAACGCAGGTAAAGAATTTACTTTAAACTGTCCAGATACAGAAATTAATGTACTTTCTAACGGAGCAATGACGGATGAAGAATTGGCAAATTATGTTCTTTCAGAAACAAATGCTAAAAATACTATTACCTATATCCACGCTGAAACCGACTCAATTATTACAGACGGAAATCCTCTAACAGGTAATGATATTTTAAATAACTTTAGCTATAACGGCTCAACTTTAGGCGAACAAGTTGCTGCTGAACTAGCAAAAGCCGACCAAGAAGGCGCAGAAGTTGATAATGATGTACTTGAACTAGGCTATAGTGCATTAGAACAAGTTGCTTCAAACAACCCTACAATGCAAGCAGCAATTGAACAATTGAAACAAGAACACCCTGAAACATATAAAACAGAAGCCTTAAAAATGGATTTTGCAAGTTTATACGAAACAGGTGAAAAAATCGTTCTTGAAGATGCTCAATATATTGTATCTAAAGAAACTGAAACACCTAAAATAAAAGATGTTCCAGAAGAAGATACTCCTGAAGTGACTGACCCTGAGGTAACTGATCCTGAAGTTACTGATCCTGAAGTTACTGACCCTGAAGTTACTGACCCTGAAGTTACTGACCCTGAAGTTACTGACCCTGAAGTGACTGACCCTGAGGTGACTGATCCTGAGGTAACTGACCCTGAGGTGACTGACCCTGAAGTTACCGATCCTGAGGTAACAGATCCTGAAGTTACTGATCCTGAGGTGACTGACCCTGAAGAAACAACATGTCCAGACCCTTCTGAAATTCCAGACAGAGATAATGACAATCTTGATGGCGATGGAAACCGTAAAGATCCACCAGAAACTGATGAAAAAGACCCGGATTGCGACGATACAGATACAGCAGATGGCACACAAGATGGTCAAGGTGACGCTGGTGACTTTGATTCAGGCGACTTAGACACGGACGACACAACAACGGACGACACAACAACGGACGATACAACAACAGACGATACAACAACAGACGATACAACAACAGACGACACTACAACAGACGATACAACAACAGACGACACTACAACAGACGACACAACAACAGACGACACAACAACGGACACAAACCCAGATTGCAGCAATACAGATACAGCAGATGGCACAACTGAAAATGACGGTAGTGCAGACGATGTTGAAGTAGGATTTACACAATCCCCAGCAGCACAAACTCAAAGCGAAGCTCCGGCAGCACAAACTCAAAGCGAAGCTCCGGCAGCACAAACTCAAAGCGAAGCTCCGGCAGCACAAACTCAAAGCGAAGCTCCAGCAGGGCAAACACAAAGCGAAGCTCCAGCAGGACAAACTCAAAGCGAAGCTCCAGCAGCACAAACCCAAAGCGAAGCTCCAGCAGTACAAACCCAAAGCGAAGCTCCGGCAGCACAAACCCAAAGCGAAGCTCCAGCAGGCACAATCGAATCTTTTGTTGAAAACATTATCGAAGAACAATAATAAAAACACCTTTTATAAAAAGTGGCTCTTTTGCAAGGGTCACTTTTTATTTGCGCAAAATTAAATTAAACTTTATAATCTAAACATAAGGAGTTTATTTATGAAATCAAAAGCATTTACTTTGGCAGAAATTATAATCGTATTAACTATTATTGGTACCCTTGCAACTATAATGATGGTAACTGTTAAACCTGATAAATTTAGAAAAGATGTAAACCTTGCAAACGCAAGAAAGGCAATAGAATTTATTAATCAAGCTGCCGTTCAAATATTAGATTTAGAACATACTCAATGTCCCTCTGGAGCATTTATGGTAAAACCAGCAGGTACTTCTGCTTGGGAATTTGATTGCAACACCGCCAACTCAACAGCAATTGCAACTTTATTTGGAAATTACATAAAATATGAAACAAGCGTAATTGACTTTTGCGCAGCAACCGGAGCTTGTCCTAGTGGAACAGCAGCTAATACCATAATGGGCGCAAGAACAACCGGCGATATTTATATCGGTTTTGAAAAAACCGATATTAAAAATTGCCCCGCATATAGAATTCCTGGTGAAACTACAGACACTGCTGTTCCTACAAGCTTAAATGTTAGAACCGGAAACCCAGAGCTTGTTCAATGCTGGGGCAAAGTTTACATTGATGTAGATTATAAAGACAAAAGAAACGAAATCGGCGATGATTTATATGTTTACGGCTTAGGGCAATATGGAATTGTTAAATAATCAAGATTCGTTATTTAACAAAAATAATGTTCGATTAACCCTATTTAATAAATCTTCTTCTTTAGATAAAATATTACTTTCGCTATATTGCCCCTCATTAACAGGCACATAGCGAGCATAATAGTTTGCGTCATATTTTAAGTTACCCAAAAGCTTGGCATAATAGTTTGTATTTAAAAGCTCAATATAGCTTTCTTTATAGCTTTCAGGCTTTTCTTGATATTTCTTTTTTAAATTTTGAATATATAAATCTAAACCATTAACGCAAGCATTAAAGCGCTGAATATTCCCATTTTCTTCAAGGCATTTTTTAAGATTAGTCAATGCATATTTTATTTTTTGAATATCGTTAACATATTCACTATTTTGTTCCTTTTTAATTACCATATCCAAAAACAAAGAATCATCAAAAGGAGCAGGCTTTAAATTTTGTTCATCAAGCTTTTCTTCTTGTGGTAATTTTAGGTCAGTTTGAGTTGAAGTATTTGAGTTTTGTTGTTTTTTATATTGAAATTCTCTATCAATATCAGGCAAAGATCCGTAATAACCTTTTTTTTCTTCTTCATTTTCCTCATCTTTTTTCTTGAAAAAGCTAAATTTTTCTTTTTTAGCTCCAATGCTATTTTTAATTTTATCAAGAGTTATTTTTTTATCGGTTTTAGCTTCTTGAAAATTAGATTTAGCGAAAAAATCTTCTTCACAACAAGCAATATTTGTTGTGAAGAAGTAAGCCAAAAATATTATAATGAGAGAGAGATAAGGTTTGTTCATAAATTAACTTAATAATTCCATTGCAGACTGCAATAGTTGTTTATACGTTGTCATAATTTTTCCAGACAAATCAAGCTGGGTGTTTGCTTCTTGCCAATGTGTTGCATTAGCTTTAAAATCAATATTTGATAATTCCAATAATCCGCTTCTTATTTCACCGCTTCCGATTATTGGTTTTCCAGAATAACTTGTTTCAACATATTGACCTTGTTTAAATTCAAAAAGCTCTTGCGGATTATGAAAACTCATCAATGCAAGTTTATACAAAGGTGTGTTTTCTTTGCCATTATTAGCTTTTCCATATAAAATTCCATCACCTTTGATTTCAAATTCATCATATTTTCCTAAAAACTTACCGTTATCAGGATCTTTCCAAAGCTTAATTTCTGTCGTTGGAACAGCTAATGCTCCACCAGAAGCAATAGTATCTTCAAACATATTATCATTTAACGATTTTGTTCCAGACATAATTTCACCTTTGTCATTAAGGATATAGCCTTGAACCTTAGAACCATCAGTTGCTCTATAGACGCCCTCGCCATCAAATTTAAATTCACCAAGACGAGTGTATGAAATTCCGCCTTCATCGTTTCTTAAAACAAAATAACCGTTACCCTCGCAATAAACATTCTCAGGCGAAGTTCCAGGGATTGCTTTTCCTTGTCCCGTGTTTTTTAAAATCACATCAGGAACAGCAGCATCAAGATATGTTTTAAAAGTAACTTGATTTTCCCTATAACCTGGGGTATATAGGTTAACCATGTTTTCTGATATTGCATTCATCCAATGAACAGTCGTTTTTTGGATATTCATTGCATTAATATAGGAATCTCTCATTGATTGCTCCTTTTTTTATTGTTTTTTGAATTTTGTTCTTCTTTATTATTTTTTTGTTTTGAATAACCGAGATATGAATAATTGATTTCTTCTTCATCAAATGTTTGTTTAAGGGAAGTTATATTGTTTTTTAAATAGGCTTCAACTTCACTTGTTCCAGGAATAAAATGGGCTTGAATTTTCCCCTCTTTATCAAGTTTCAAAATAACTGTTATGTCATTACCAAAATCAAGTCTAATTGGTTTTTTAGTGTCAAATGATGTTTGAAGCATGTTTAAAAGAGAAGTTGTGGCGTTAATTTTTTTATTTTCTACATCTGATATATTTAAACCATTTGAATCAACACTATAATTAACCAATCCATCACGATTTAATAAATTCACAAAAAATATTGCGTCATTTACGCCAATTTTTGTTGCATCAATATTAAATTCTGAACCAAAATCGAGTTCTAAAAACTTTTCATTAATTTGAGAATTTAAATCTAGTTCACTTGGGCAAATAATATTTTCAATAACTTCAACAATGCGCATTTTAATATTATCAAAAGCAGAAGTTTCAACTTTTGAAATATATGAACCCTGCTCAAAAACTTCACTTTGAGAATTTTGAACATTAATTTGGGGATATTCTTGCTGTGTGATTGTTGCGCTAAGTTCCATTATATTTTTGATTTTCTAGATATTCTAATAACTCTTCTTCTTCGATTTTTTCTCTATTTTTTATAAAGAATTTTTGTGAACCGATTTCATTTAGCTCTTTTAGCTCTTTTGCTTTTTGCTCTTTTATATAATCTTCTTTTTGATGTTCTTTGTGTTTTTCTAAAACATTTACTTCTTGTTCTTTTATTTTTAATATTTCTTTTTCTCTTTCGAGTGCTTCAATTGCCTCTTGTTTTTGTAGTTGGAGTTTTTTATCTTCTTCCCAAAGGTGCTTTATGAACTTATCGTATTGTTCATACATCATTGGGTTAGCGCTTCGCATTTCTTTAGTTAATTTGTCAATTTGTTCAAGATTTTGAATTATTAAAAGTTCAATTCTATGAACTTCTTCTTGTGCCTTGATTACAACTTGCAGTTGTTCTTCTTTTTTTCTTATTCTGATTTCAAGAATTTTTTGCAATCTGTATCTAAAGGGCATAATAAGTCCACAAATATACTTTCCTATATTCGTTTTCGACTTTTAACATAGTTTATTTAATAAAAATTTTGATTATGTCAAAAAAATCAATTAAATATATGATTTTAATTAGTAAAAATATAGCTGATAATTTAATTACTATGAGGGGATTAGTATTTAAAGTTATTTTGGGAATTTTTATGTTTTTAAGTTGCAATTTTTCTTTTGCAGCCGAAAAAGTAGGCATAATTACAGATACTATCCTAACACCCGTTAATTATTATAGTGCTTATTATCGCACTCCTGAATTTTTTGCAGTTGACATTAGAGGAGAACTCTTAAAAAGAGAAATCGAAGCTATTTCAATCGAAACAGCAGCAGACGCTCTAAAAAAAGCAAAAATCAACCAACAAGACCTACAATCATTGCAAGGACTTCAACAAGGATATAATCTTGATTTTAAATTATTAAAAAAAATCGCTAAAAATATAGACGCTCAAAAACTCGTAGTTGTTACTATGGGAATGGATATACAAAGAGATTTCTTAAAAAACACCATGTGGAATATAGCAAATGTTCCGGGGATGGATGTAGTTAACCCAACACACAGAGTAAGCGTGTATGTTTGTTTTGTGGATGTCGAAAAAGAAATTGTTCTTTGGGAAACAATTTATGCTAAAAACATTCGCAACAACAAAATGAAAAATCTTGATACAACGATTTCAAATAATTACGAAGGAATGCTCAGATTAAAAGAATACTCTAAATATATAAGCCCTGATATTGCATATAATGTTAAAATGAAAATGATAGATTCTAATTTTGTTGAACCGCCAACATTTATAACAAGAGAAAATATCAAACAATATGCTAAAGATAGACACAATATCGGTTCTAAAAAAGAATTATCAGAAATTCAAAGACAAAAATGGGATACGGAAAAATTAAAAGAAGACACCAAAGAAAACATCATTGAATTTACAAACAATACAAAAGATGGCATAGTTAATGTCACAAACAAAACAACAAACAAATTTAAAAAGATATTTAACAAAAAATAAATTGGAGGAAATATGGCAAAACCAACCGATAATAAAGACGACAAAAACTTAAATAAAAAGGTAGAATTAAGTCCAAACTTAATGATTATGATTTCAAATGGCGTTATGCTAATCATAATGATTGTTTCATTATTTATTATGTCAATGTTTATTGAATCATCATTTGACAAAAAAATTGCACTTATAGCTCCACAAGGAGAACAAGGCGAAGTTGACGAAGAAGCAGATACTCGCCAAGAGGGAATTTTACTGGACTTGGGCGATTTTATTTTAAATTTAGCTGATGTAAACGCAAGAAGATATTTAAAAATTGGCGTTGCAATGGAAATCACCAAAACCCAAGAAGAAATAGACGCAGCCTCAGCCGCAGCAAGCGCTAAACCATCAGGCGGACACGGTCATGGTGCAGCACCAGCAGCCGATCCTAATGCTAATATTGCAGCTGAGATGGAAAGACATAAACCAGCTATCAGAGATGCAATTATTTCAGTTTTATCTAACAAAACTTCTGATGAACTATCAACTCCAACAGGAAAAGAAATTGCTAAAGAAGAAATCTTGGAAATGGTAAACAATATCTTTGAAGGTCAAAGAGAAGTAATTAGAGTTAGTTTTGGACAATTTATTATTCAATAGCAGATAAAAAATGGAAAACGAAGAAAAAAATATAAACGAAAATAAAGAACTATCGCTTCAAGAGCAACTTAAAGCGCAAGACGAGTTCGCTTTTTTAGATGAAGAAGATGAAATTCAAGACACAACAGAACAAAAAACACTTGAAGAAACAAAAGAAGATAATTTCGATTCTCTAGATTTATTTGAAGCAAGTAAAGAAATCGAAGATGAAATTCAAGAAGAAATAATTGAAGAAAAGCCTGAAGAAACAATTGAAAAAGCGAATGAACTTGAAGAAACAACCTTAGAAAATGAGGAAATTTTCAAAGATTTTCCAGACGAACAAACTGGCGATAATCTTGTTGAAAAACCTGAAATCGAAATAGAAGCTAAAAGTTTTATTGAAGAGCCAGTTTTTGAAGAAAATAATTCAACCTCAAACAGGAATGAATTAATAACTGTTCGTCCGATTAAATTTCAAGAATTTGCAGATATGCCACCAAATCGCACAATCAAAAAAAATCTTGATTTAATTCAAGATATTTCAATGCATGTAAGCGTTGAACTTGGAAGAACAAAATCATCCATAAGAGAGGTTATGGGGCTTGAAAAAGGTTCAATTGTTGAGCTTGATAAAATTGCAGGTGAACAAGTTGAAATTTTTGTAAACCAAAAACTTGTTGCTAAAGGCGAAGTAATCGTAATTGAAGATAAATTTGGCGTCAGAGTCACAAGCACAACGAACCCGAAACCGCAATAAAATTTTTGACAAATTCCTTGAAAAGTAAGAAAATAAAGTAACAACTATTCAAGGAGAAGATATGGAAGATATTCAAGCGAAAAAAGACCTTATTAAACAAGCTTGTGAAGAACATAATGTTCGTTTTATCAGATTGCAATTTTGCGATATTAATGGAACAATTAAAAATTTATCTTTGCCAATTAGCCAATTAAATAAAGTTTTAAATAATGAAATTATGCTAGATGGCTCATCCATTAAAGGATTTAGAAGCATTGAAACTTCTGATATGTGCTTTTATCCTGATTTAGACACTTTTGTAATTTTACCTTGGTGTGATAGAGATGGAGAAAATGTTGCTCGTATAATTTGCGATATTCATAATGCAGATGGAACACCATTTGAGGGTTGTCCTAGATGTAATTTAAAAAGAATGATAGCTAGAGCTGAAAAACTTGGCTATAAAATGAATATTGGTCCGGAAGCTGAATTTTTTATCTTTGAAAGAGATGAAAATGGCGAAGCTACGACCATCCCTAATGATAAAGGCGGTTATTATGACGCAGCGCCTACAGATATGGCAGAAGATATAAGACGTGATATCGTAAATACACTTGAAGCAATGAACTATGAAATTGAAGCTTCGCACCATGAATGCGCCGATGGTCAACATGAAATTGATTTTAAATATGCAGACGCATTAAGAGCTGCAGATAATATCATTACTTTTAAATATGCAGTAAAAAGTATTGCAAATGAATATGGAGTCCATGCAACATTTATGCCAAAACCAATTTATGGCATAGCAGGCTCTGGAATGCATTGCAATATTTCATTATTCAAAGATGGACAAAATCTTTTTTATGCACCAGATGAAGCTCATCAACTTTCAAAAGAAGCAATTTATTCAATCGGTGGAATTTTAAAACACGTTGGTGCATTTACAGCAATTACAAATCCTATCGTAAATAGCTATAAAAGACTTGTTTTAGGCTTTGAAGCGCCTGTTTATGTCGCTTGGAGCTTAGCTAACCGTTCTGCTTTAATCAGAGTTCCTGCTAAACGTGGAAGCGCTACAAGAGTTGAACTTCGCTCACCAGACCCATCTTGTAACCCATATTTAGCTATGGCAGTTATCTTGGGCGCTATTTTAGATGGCATTGAAAATAAAATCGAACCACCTGCGCAAATTGAAGAAAACATTTACGAAATGACAAAAACTGAATTAAAAGAAAGAGGAATTGCTTCTCTTCCAAGTAGTTTAAAAGAAGCAGTTAAGGCACTAGAAAACAATGAAGTTGTTAAAGATTCTCTAGGCGAACATATTGTAAATGAATTTACTACAGCAAAAAGAATTGAATGGGATAGATATAGAACGCAAGTTACTCAATGGGAGCTTGATTCGTATTTAAACGCTTATTAAAGATAAGTTTATATAAAAAAATACCTTGCAAACTCTGCAAGGTATTTTATTTTATTAATTTAAAATTAATCGTCTAAAGCATCAACGCCTGGTAGAACTTTACCTTCGATAAATTCTAAAGAAGCACCACCACCTGTTGAAACGTGAGTAAAGTCTTCTGCTTTAGCAAATTTCTTAGCAGCAGATACAGAATCGCCACCGCCAATTACTGAAGTTGCACCATTTTTTGTAGCTTCAACAATAGCTTCTAGCACAGCTTTTGTTCCATCAGCAAATTTTGGATTTTCAAAAGCGCCAACAGGACCGTTCATAAGAATTGTTTTAGAAGATTTTAAAACATCAGCAAATGCTTTACGTGAATCCATGCCAGCATCGACGCCTTCAAAACCGTCCGGAATTTCGTTAATTTTAACGAATTTATTTGTGCCATTACCTGAAAAATCATTAGCAGCTAATACATCAGTTGCCATAACTAATTTAACGCCTTTTGCTGCTGCTTTTGCTTCAATAGCTTTTGCAGTTTCCATTTGGTCATCTTCACAAATTGAATTACCAATTTTTCCGCCGTTAGCTTTAACAAATGTATAAGCCATACCGCCGCCGATGATTAAGTTATCAACTTTATCAATTAAGTTTTCTAATACGCCAATTTTAGATGAAACTTTAGCACCACCAACAACTGCTGTAAATGGGCGAGTTGGGTTATCCAAAGCAGCACCTAAACATCTTAATTCTTTTTCCATTAAAAGACCAGAAACTGCTGGTTTTAAAACTTTAGCTAATTTAGATGTTGAGGTGTGGTTTCTGTGAGCTGCACCAAAAGCGTCGTTTACATAGAAGTCACCAAGTTTAGCTAATTCATTTGCAAAAGTCATATCATCGTCTTTTGCTTCTTCAGCTTTATAGAAGCGAATATTTTCTAACAGTGCAACTTTGCCTTCTTCTAAAGCAGCTAATTCTTTATCAGCGCCTTCACCTACAGGAGATTTAACAAATAAAACATCTTCGCCTAAAACTTTAGCTAAATGTTTTGCAGCAGGTTCTAGAGAAAACTCTAAATTCCATTCGCCTTTTGGTCTTCCCAAGTGAGCCATAAGAATAACTTTTGCGCCTTTTTCAGTTAAAAATTTAACAGTTGGAAGAATCGCTTGAATTCTAGTATCATCTGTTACGTTTTTGTTTTCATCTAATGGAACATTAATATCAACTCTAACAAGAGCTCTTTTACCTTTAATGTCACCCAAATCTTTAATAGATTTTTTCATATTAAAACTCCTTATTTAAGAATATAAGCTAATTTTAATATGAATATAGTTATTGTTCAACTTAAAGTTTAATTACATAAAGCTATCTATTTATTGAAAATATCCAAATTCATTTTCAATATTTTGTTTTAGCATTTCTTTGAAACTTTCAGTTGTTGTGTTAACTTCCTCTAATTGAACTTCAAGCATTTCATTTTCAGTTTGAACATTTGTTTCGTAATCATTTGTTTCATCTTCAACTTGCTTAACTGCAGCTTCTTCCTCTTCTCGAAGATCTTTTAGCTCAGTCATCAAGTCTTGATATTCATCTTGTTGTTCAATTTTATCAAGCCCTTCAATCTCGTTTTGAATACGTTCTTTTTCAGGAGCATATTGAGCATGGATATCTGAGATTTCCTTGCTAGAACGTTTCTGATGCAAGCGCAGATCCATCGAATTATCGGTAATTTCATTCGTAAGAGTTTCTGCTCTCGCTTCGTTTGTGAATATTGCTGCTTGTAATGAACTGCTTCCCATATATTAATAAACGGTATTTTTAGACTTGAACTTTAACAAAATAAAAAATTGTTACATTTCTTAATCTAAATCAAATTTATAGAGTTTATTGGTATCTTGCTCAGTAGCATATAAACGATTATGCATTGAATCGTAATTTAAACAATAAGGTTTATTAATCGTTGCAAAAATTGAAACAATGTTGTTTGGGGTGATTTTAATAATATTATTTGCACTATAATTTGCAACATAAATATTATTGTCTTTATCAATTGCAAGTCCAATTGGCCCATGGATTAAGTTTGATTTTGAAAAAATTGCTTTTTGTCCATAAATTGAAATTTTATAAATTTGATTTTCAACGAAACTAGCAACGAAAATATTTCCACGATTATCTGTCGCAATTCCTGATGGAGCAGAAATTTCCTCCAAGGAAACTCCGCTTGAGCGCCCTTGCGAATCAAGCGCAACTTTTCTTTCTTTGATTTTTTCTTCAAGCCTTAATTCATCTTGTCTTTTTTCAATCTTAGAAATCAAAAGCTTTGCGCTATCGTATTGAGGCGCATTAGTTGTAATTTGTTTTAAATATTCATTTGCTTTTGATAATTGCCCATTTTTAAAATATGTCTTACCAAGATTGTATAAATTTTCACTATCGCTTGGTTTTAATTTATGTATTTCCTCTAGGGATTTTAGCGCTTCATCGTTTTTGTTTAATGACATTAAAATTTGCGCAAGGTTATAATGCGCTTCATAAAAATCTGGTTTAATTTCCAAAGCTTTTGTGAAATATTCAATCGATTTATCAACTTCGTCTTGTCCGTATAAATCAATTGCTTCGTTGTACAAGTTGGCAGCTTGTTGTGTATTATCTTCTAATTCTTCCCCAGATACTACATTAACTAAAAACAAGCTTAAAAATAAAAATGTAGAAATTATAAGTTTATTTTTCATGCTATTATTATAGAGCAAAAGCATTTTAAACTACAATAAAAAGTAATAAAAATTAAGAAAAAGGTTAAATTTTGATAATTTTAGGTCTTGAATCAAGTTGTGATGAAACAGCAGCAGCCATTGTAAAAGATGGCAGAGAAGTATTGGCTAATGTTGTATCTAGTCAAATTAAAATCCATGAAAAATTCGGAGGAGTAATCCCTGAAGTTGCCGCAAGAGAACATTTAAACGCTATCAATCTTGTTATCAAAGAAGCTTATAAACAAGCAGAAATTACCCCAAATGAAATTGACGCATTTGCTTCAACTGTCGGCCCCGGGCTCGTTGGTTGTTTATTAGTTGGGATGAATGCTGCAAAAACGCTTTCTTTGGTGCACAACAAACCTTATTTAGGTGTAAATCACCTAAACGCACACGTTTGTGCAAATTTTATTGATACAGATTTAAAACCGCCTTTTGTTTGTCTTTTGGTTTCAGGGGGGCATTCTCAAATAATTTATGTTGAAGATTATGATAAACAAGAAATCTTAGCTTCCACTATTGATGACGCAGTAGGGGAAGTCTATGATAAAGTAGCAAGATTATGCTCAATTCCATACCCCGGAGGAATTTTACTGGATAAAATGGCAGCTAATGGCAATAAAAACGCTTTCAATTTTCCTGAGGCCAAAGTTAAAAAAGATGAATTTTCTTTTTCAGGATTAAAAACAGCAGTTTTAAGAGAAGTTAAAAAATTTCAACCAGAAGAACTTCCAAAAGAAGATATAGCTGCAAGTTTCCAATATCGAATTGCTGATACTTTAATTAAAAAGACTTTAAATTTTGCAAACAAATTAAACTGCAAAAATATTGCTCTTGCTGGCGGAGTTGCAGCAAATTCTGAATTAAGAAAAAAAATGGAAGAGCTAAAACAAAAAGGATATAACACCTATGCGCCACAATTAAAATATTGCACAGACAACGCTTCAATGGTCGCAAGCTGCGCTTATTTTAATCCAATTAAATGTAAAAATTCGCTTCTACTTGAAGTTTTTTCAAGAACTTCACGCTATTAAAAAATGTCTTTTAACTAATTCTCTTTTATTTTCACTAAAATCAGAATGATTTATGAATGATTTTAAAAAACCATCTTTTAAAATTATTGAAAAATAGCTCAAAAGCTCACTTTGAAGATTAAAAAGTTTAATTTTATTATTCAACAACAGTTCAATTAAAATTGAACTGTTGACACTTTGAACATTTCGCATATCAATTCCGATTTTTTTATTTTTTGGAATATCTTTTATAATTTCGCATGCTAAAATGTCGTCAACAAAACTTTCGTTGATTACAAAAACAACTTCATTTTTATAAATTGTTTTATCAAATCGCATTAAAAATCGTCATCCATATAGTGAGATACATTAATATTAAAAGGTTTTAACCCAATTGTTAATAATTACAAAGAATAGTATATATACAACTTTTGTTTAATAAAAAAGCATGATAGTATTAGCATGGGAAGTAAATTTAAACAAAATGAAATTACTAGATTATTTTAAAAGTAGCCAAAAAGAAGAAAATAACTTCAACCTATTGCCAGACGGAATTTTCACCCTAGAACAAGACGGAAAAATAGTTGATATAAACAACAAAGTTCTTGAAATGTATGGTTTAACACGTTTTGAAATCTTGGGGCATTATTTTTCAGACTTCATTGAAAACGGTACATCGGTTTTAAATAAAATTGTTCAAAATAACACCTCAATGACTGCTCGTGCAATTATGAAAAACGACGAAATTAGAAATGTTTATTTTGACATTAGCGCAACAAGAAACGCACAAACCTCTAAGGTTTATGTTGTAGCAAGAAATATCACCAAAAAACAAGTTGAACAAAACACAATTTCAGAGCGTTACATCGTTGCCCAAAAAATTATTGATGAAAAAAATGATTTTCTACTTGAATCATCAGGTTCAATCTTATCAAGCCTTGTTTCAATAAGCGGTTTCTCAAGAGCATTATTAGATGGAATAGGCGGAGCACTATCTGAAAAACAACAAAAATATTTAAACATAATTAACACCAATTCAAAAGATTTAAGCTATGATTTAGAAAAGCTTTTCGCACTATTTAGGCTTGAATCTAAAAAAATTGAATACAACACAAAAGGTTTTGATTTAATCAGCTTAATTAAATCAATCGATAGAGTTTATAAAAAAGATTTTCAAGATAAAAAAGTCATCTTTTCGCTTGATTACGCAACATTAACCGAAAGAGATTGTTTCTTGGATGGCGAAGTTGTGGAATACATTTTAAGATGTATTATGGATATTTTCTTAAGATTTTCAAACCTTGGAAAATGCTCCCTAAATATTGGTCATCCACCTGTAGAGTTTTTAAAGCAAAAAGATTTCTTAGCAAACGATTCACTAGAGCCTACTAAATATGTTCTTTTTGAAGCAAAAATCACAGATTTAGTATTCTCTCAAGATGAACTAGAAAACATTTTTGATACATATTACAAAAGCTCAACAAAACGCCCAATAGGTTTAAAGGCGACATTAAACCTTTTAAAACTATATATCACTGATTTTAGAGGCGATATTTGGGTATATTCTAAACAAAACTTTGGCACAATGTTTACTTTTGTGCTACCTTTAAGATAGATAGAATTTATCTTGAGGGTTTAATGGCAAAAGTTGTTTTAGAAAACATTTCAAAGAGCTTTGGCGAAAAAGAAATTTTAAAAAATATCAACCTTGAAATCAAAGATGGCGAATTTGTCGTTTTGGTTGGTGCTTCAGGTTGTGGCAAATCAACACTTTTAAGAATGATAGCAGGGCTTGAAACACCCACAGATGGCTCTATTTATATAGATGAAACAAGAGTTAATGAGGTTGAACCTAAAGATAGAAACATTGCAATGGTTTTTCAAAGCTATGCGCTATATCCTCATTTAAATGTTTATGACAACATCTCGCTTGGCTTAAAAGTGCGAAAAACAGCAAAATGTGAAATAGATAGACGTGTTAAAAGAGCGTGTGAAATTTTAAAACTTGAAGAATATTTAAAAAGAAAGCCAAAAGAACTTTCAGGCGGTCAAAGGCAAAGAGTAGCGCTTGCAAGAGCGATTGTTCGTGAGCCAAAAGTCTTCTTAATGGATGAACCTTTATCAAACTTAGATGCTAAATTAAGAAGCGAAATGAGAAGTGAAATTAAAAAGCTTCATCAAAAGCTTAAAACGACTTTCATCTATGTTACCCATGATCAAACAGAAGCGCTTACTATGGGCGATAGAATTGTTGTTTTAAATGATGGAATAATTCAACAAGTTGATACACCTTATAATATCTACAATCATCCTAAAAACACTTTTGTTGCAACGTTTATGGGTGCTAACCCAATGAATTTAATTGAAGCAAAAGTAAATGACAATATTTTAACATTTGCAAATTTATCAATCAGCCTTGATTTGCTGCCTTTTGAAGTACAAATGTATAAAAAACTTTTAGTTGGAATAAGAAGTGAAGATATAGCAACTTCGACAAACCCAAATTACCACTTTAATTTAATCAAATTTTCTTCAAAAGTTGATTTCATTGAAAATCTTGGTTCAACTAAAAACATTCATTTCAAACTCGGCGAAACAGATATTTGTGCAACATCAAACGCTCAAACACTGAATAATCAAACAATGGATTTTTCAATCAACCCAAGAGATTTGCACTTCTTTGATTTTGAAACAAAAGAGCCTGTTGTTAAAAAAATAGATTTTAATCAAATCTAAAATTTAACAAAAAGCTTCAATTTTCCGTCCGTTCCACGATAGTTCAACCAGCCGGTTTTAAATTGGTTGTTAAAATCATGCACTTTAACCAACATCCAATTTCCCCTAATCAACCAAGGGTTAATTGCTTTTGGCATTTCAATTGAACCAAGAGAGTTGGACTGTTTTGCAGCCGCTCCATAAAGGATTTTATCAGATTTTTGTAAATCTTTAAAAAGATAAACCCCGTATTTTTTTCCAAAAGTATCAAAAAATTCAGCTAATGTGTAATATTTTGCTTTTTGCTCTTCAACCCAGCCGCAAACCGGCAATTCTGCTTGATTAAAGCAAACCAAGCTCCAACCATCCGTATAATCTAGGGTGGTCATAAATGCTATTTTTTTAGACTTTGAATAAGCAGCAAAAACTTCATCAATATCGCATCTGTCAGTGTTTTTTTCGCAAATTGTCTTTTCTTCTTTAAAATTAAAATTCAAAGTTTCTAAAATTTCGCCATCTACTTTTGGTTCACGGCGCATAATTAAAGGAGCACTAACTTCGCTATAACCTATTCCATATCTTCTAAGTGAATTTATGTAATAAGGCATAACATCAGCTTGCGCTGTTAAATATAGATTTAAAAATATAACAAAAAAAGCTATTATTTTTTTCATAATTTAAATTATATCACTTATGAAAAACTAAAGCCATCTTCTTTCATACGTTCAATAACTTCATTTAAGCTTTCTTCACCCGCTACAACAGACATTCTAATATATCTTTTTGCATCTTTATCAAAAGCAGTTCCCGGAACCACAACAATACCAGATGTTTCTAATAAGTCTGCTGCAAATTCTTCACAATCATTATAACGAGCAGGAATTTCAAGCCATAAATAAAACGTTGTTTTAGGCATTTGGATGTTATATCCAAGAGAATTTAAGCCATCAACAAACTTTTGAATTTTGTTTTTAAATTTAATATTTTGAGAATCAATATATTCTTGACCCTCACTAGATTCTAATAAATCAGCGCCAACATATTGCATAACTTTAAATATACCCGTATCAACAGTTGATTTCATACGAGATAACATAGTAACAGCAAGCTCATTACCACAAGCCCAGCCCATACGCCAGCCTGTCATAGCGTAACTTTTTGAAAAACTGTACATTTCAATGCAACATTCACGAGCTCCTTTGCATTCTAGTGCTGAATGCGGTTTATATTTTTCATCATAATACATTTCACAATATGCATTATCTGAAATCAAAAGAATATTATGTTTATTACAAAAATCAACGCAATGTTGCAAATATTGTGCTTCACATGTGCAACCCAATGGATTATTAGGATAATTAACAATTAATGCTTTGATTTTTTTTGGATTATTTCCCTTTTGGATAAATTCATCTAAAACATCATCTAAGTTTGGTTGATAGTTGTTTTCTTTAGTTAATTTAATTCCATAAGCTCTACCACGTGCAATTCTAATCATTTGAGAATAAGAAGCATAACCAGGCTCAGGAACTAAAATTATATCTTGTTCATTAACATCATCGTTAGGATTAATTAATGCTCTAACAAGGTTTGATAAACCCTCTTTTGAACCAATTAAAGATACAACTTCTTTTTTGGAATCAATTTCAACGTTAAATCTATTTTTCATATATGTTGAAACAGCCTCTAAAAAGCGAACTTCACCTTTTGGGGTTGAATAAGTATGAAGTGAATCATTATTCATATAATGAGCTGTTTTTCCAATGACAAACTCAGGAACTCTATCCACAGGAGCGCCCATGGATAATGCTATAGGAGCTCTATTTTTAGCTTTCAACATTGGAGTTAGCTCATTTTGCCTTGCTTTAATTTCAAACATGATATAATTTTTCATGTTTTGAATTTCGTTGTTAAATAATGTTTTTTCCATACATACCTCAGCTTTTAGATGAAATTTATTATACAACAATTTGTAATAAAAATTAAGTAAATTAGTTTAACTTTTTACAATTTTTGGTTTTAAAAAACGTTAAAATAGGGTATAATATATAAATGCAAAGATGGAGATTATCTTGCTAGAAACGGAGAAAACTATGCATATTCACGTTAATGGACGTAACATTGAAATCACAGATGCAATCAAAGCTTACGTCAAAGAAAAAGCAGGAAAAGTTGCAGCACACTACGAACAAATTGATGCAATTGACGCTGTTTTATCGGTAATCAAAAACCCCTCCGTTAGTGATTCTCATATAGCCGAGATTAACTGTAAAATAGGTGGTGAAACAATTAGGGTTGAAGAGCGTGCTGAAAGCATGTATGCTTCAATTGATTTAGTTTGCGATAAACTTGATAGACAAGTTAAAAAATTCAAAGAAAAAGGATTATCAAAAGCTAAAAATGAATCAATCAGGACAACAGCAGTTGAAGAAAAAGAAGAAGAATAAAATTAAAACCCAAGGCATTTACCTTGGGTTTTTTAATTATGTATTTAATTTTTTTTAATGTAAAATAAAGAAAACAGTTAAATAATAGGAGGAGCATTTAATGGAATTGGATATTATTAAAAACACAGACCCAGAAGTTGCTAAATATATTGATTTAGAACTAACCAGACAAAGAAATACAATTGAATTAATTGCTTCTGAAAACTTTACTTCTCAAGCAGTTATGGCAGCATGTGGAAGCGTTTTAACAAATAAATATGCAGAAGGAAAACCATACAAAAGATTTTATAACGGCTGCGAAAACGTTGATAAAATTGAAGAATTAGCAGTTAAAAGATGTTGCGAACTTTTTGGTTGTGACCATGCTAACGTTCAACCGCACTCTGGCGCACAAGCAAACATGGCAGTATTTATGTATGCACTAAATATTGGCGATACCGTTATGGGTATGGATTTATCAAATGGCGGTCATTTATCTCACGGTTCGCCTGTTAATTTTTCTGGAATTAACTACAACATTGTTTCTTATGGCGTTGATGCTGATGGCGTGATTGATTATGAAGATGTAGAGAAAAAAGCTCGTGAACATAAACCAAAATTAATCATTGCAGGAGCTTCAAACTATTCTAGAATTATTGATTTTGAAAGATTTCATAAAATCGCTAAGGAAATTGGTGCATATTTAATGGTTGATATTGCTCATATTGCAGCTTTAGTTGCTGCTGGAGTTCATCCAAACCCAGTACCTTTCGCTGATTTTGTTACAACAACAACCCATAAAACCCTAAGAGGTCCTCGTGGCGGTATTATTATGTGCAAACAAGAACATGCGCTAGGAATTGATAAAGCAGTGTTCCCAGGGCTTCAAGGTGGACCATTAGAGCATATTATCGCAGGTAAAGCCGTTGCTCTATTAGAAGCATCTCAACCAGCATTTAAAGAATATGCTACTCAAGTTGTTGAAAATTCAAAATGTTTAGCTTCTGAATTAATTGCAAATGGTATTGATATTGTTGGTGGAAAATCTGAAAACCACGTTATGACAATCGATTTAAGAAGATTAGGGAAAACTGGTAAAGATGTTGCAAATTTACTTGAAGAAGTTGGAATTACTGCCAACAAAAACACAGTTCCAAACGATCCACAAAGCCCATTTGTAACTTCAGGAGTTAGAATTGGAACAGCAGCAACAACAACACGTGGAATGAAAACACCTGAAATGAAAAAAATAGCGAAAATTATCGCTGATGCAATCTTAGAAAAAGACACAATTGAAAATCTAAGAGCAAAAAGTTTGGAATTATGTAAAGAATTTCCATTATATGGAGATATGTAGGAAATGATTAAACTATCACAAGCGCACGTACTAGGCACAATAATAGCTTATTTACTTGGAATTTTTATAGTTCCACTAGTAATATATTATTCAAAAAAGAAAAACTTAATTGATGTTCCAAATGAAAGGAAAATCCACCACGGAGCAATTTCTCGCCTCGGAGGCGTTGCAATTTGGCTTTCTGTTATGTTAACTTTTGTTTTTCTTGTATTTTTAAGCTATTACCCAAAAGGTCAAGGCTTGTCTGCGATTATCGTTGGTGGTTCGTTGATGTTTTTAATGGGCTTAATTGATGATGTTTATGGTTTAAATGCCAAGTTTAAACTTTTTATTCAAATTGCAATTGCAACAATTGTTATGCTTTTAGGTATTAGAATTGAAGTATTCTACAACCCTTTTGGTGCCGATATTGCACTTGGATGGATGAGTTATCCAATAACATTATTGTGGATTGTAGGT
Organism: Cyanobacteria bacterium SIG27; assembly: GCA_015152565.1. GTDB lineage: Bacteria > Cyanobacteriota > Vampirovibrionia > Gastranaerophilales > Gastranaerophilaceae > RUG14156. Next base: position 836 of record SUTT01000037.1, on the reverse strand, counting down.
ATCACAAATGCAATCAACTTTATTGATGGAGTTGACGGTTTGGCAGGCTCTGTTGTAAGTATTTCGGCTCTTGCCATTGGATTAATTTCTCTTGTTTTAGCTCCATCTGTTCCAATTACAGCACTAATTGCTTTCATCCTAATGGGCGCAATGTGTTCATTTTTAACTTTTAACTATAATCCAGCTAAAATCTTTATGGGAGATTCTGGAGCATTATATGCAGGCTTTTTACTTGCAACACTCTCAATCACGGGAATTGTAAAGCCATCCACAGGAATATCAATGTATCTTCCAATTTTAATTTTAGCAGTTCCTTTAATGGATGTTGCTTTTTCTTCTACAAGAAGAATTTTAAAAGGCTCAAGCCCATTTATTGCAGATAGCGAACACATTCACCATAAACTTTTGCATGCTGGCTATTCACAAGATAAATTGGTTTTATTATTAGCTAGCTTTTCTTTAGCTTGTGCTTTATTATCTATTTTTGTTGTAACAACAAAAAGCAAATTTATAATTAGCGCATTATCTTTAATTGCAGTTTTATTAGTTTTGAATACTGTTTCAAAATTCATAAAGAAAAAAGAGAAATAACCCGAGTCAAGTGAGCATAGTGCTACTGCACTTGGCGAACGCAGCCGAGCGGCATAAGGATGTTGAGCACATGTGCGGCAAGCGAGGAGCTTGGCGGACTTGTGCGAACACTGGACTAAACCCGAGTCAAGTGAGCATAGTGCTACTGCACTTGGCGAACGCAGCCGAGCGGCATAAGGATGTTGAGCACATGTGCGGCAAGCGAGGAGCTTGGCGGACTTGTGCGAACACTGGACTAAACCCGA
>SUTT01000036.1 GCA_015152565.1 Cyanobacteria bacterium SIG27 | reverse complement strand
TCAGAAAATCAAATAGGAAACAGAGGTGAAACTCCTCAACTGGGCCGCAGCCGTTATAGTCGGAACACTCAAATTTTAAAGTATTTAGCGTGTCACTAATGCTTTATCTAAACGCTGGTTATTTTGCGTATGCGACCCAATAGAAAGGTCGATTTTGGTAGCACCAGCAGGAGCAGCAACAGTACAAAATACGGGTAAATGTCCACACGGACTTCCGATTGGCGCATGCCCAATTTGCTCTGGAATGGGTGGCGGTGGAGTTAGTAAAGATAAACATAAACCACGCGTCCCTGGCGAAATGAGCTATGCTGAATGTATGGCTGCTTGGATTAAAATTCAAGCAGCAAAAGAAGCTAAAATCGAAGCACAAATTCAAAGAATAGAAAATGCGCAAGCAAAGCTGCTAGAAAATCGCATAATGCTTGGGTTGGATAAAGTTAATAAAAATCTAGATAAACTAATGCAAAATCTAGAAAATATGCCACCAATAATATCTATTCCAGTAAAAATCGCAATAAATGTCATAGTTAAACCAATTTTAAATTTAATTTCAAAAATTCCACAACTAATAACCAACATTCAAACATTTTTGAATAATATTAGAACATTTATCTCTTCTGTAGGTGAAAAATTAGCCGCCATTTTAGGTGAAATTAAAAATTTTGTTGACGCTAAAATTTCTCAACCTATTAAAAAAGCTGTTAAAACCATTTTGGCATTTTTTGCACAAAGCGAAGAAGAAGAAAACGAAGAAGTAAACAAGTTAAAATCAAGAGAAATTAAAAAAGTCTTAAAAGGATTATTTAAAATCAAAAACAAACATCAAAAAGAACTAGAAAAAGAATCTAATAAGGAATAATAAATGAAGCCACTCCAGTTTGAAGTATATAAAAAGCAAACAGCACACACTCACCCACACAACGACACCATTAAAGGTATAATTTTAAACAATCACATAAAAAAAGATTCATTTGAAAAAATTGAAGATTTTGATAGAATTTCAAATGAGCTTTTAATCCCATCCAAATTAGAACTTCCGCCACAAAATAAAAAAGAAGCTAAAAAAGAAAGCTTTGACTTCAAAAAAGCCTTGAAGCCGGTTGCAATTGCGGGTGGAATTGGACTTGGTGCATTGTTATTAATTAGCGGCAGCATGAATAAATACGCTAAAATAATGGCAAATAAAAATGATATTGTACGCCCAGGGGACTTAGCAAGAAATATCAATATTTTAGAAGAACCTCATTTTGCTATGTATCGAATGTTAAGAGATCCAAATGCCAAAAATGTTGCAGGCTTTATTGGGGTTGGTTTAATGAGCGCATTTACCTTGATATCAAAAAATTTCGTTGATGCCACAAAAGAAATTTGGGTAAAAAAACAAGAATGCGATATTGAACACGATTTACAAGAAAACTTAATCCAAGTAGAAACCGAAGCCTTTGTTGGAAAATTAAACGTGGTAAATACATTACTATCAGACACTACTAAGTACTTTAAAAATACATTATCTGATAGTAAAAATACCTCAACAACAGATTTTAAAAGTTATTTAAGTTTTAGCGGAAATCAAAACAAAGAAGAAAACAAAAAACCCAACAATATCAAACAAACGCTTGCATTAATAGGCGGAATTATAGGTTTTGTTGGTTTATCTTATGCGCTATTTAAAAACTATCAAAAAACTTTAAAAAATTTAGATACTTTTGTACAAAAATTTGAACACGAAGAAATCAGTACAAAAATAACAAAAGCTACAGAAAAAACAGATAAGAATGAAGCAATAAAAGATTTATGTGACATTTTTAAAGTAATAAATGCTACAGATAAAACAATGCTCGATAATCTTTCAAAAATTAAAGGAATAACCGAAAAAGAAATTCAAAATGCAATCAAAAATGTAAAAGAAGCTCAAATATATGCTCAAGCTCCAGAAGCATTAGGTGGAATTAGCGAAAAAATTCAATATTATTGTTATATAAATGAAGACAGAGGACATCTATATAACTGGATTTTAAATCCTGAAAATAAATTTAATAAATATCTTTTCTTATGTTTTAGCGCAATTAGTGCTGTTTCATACGTCGCAAAACAAGCAACACAAGCAATAAAAGAAGTAATTGTAGAGCGTGAAAATTCAAAAAGCGAATTAGAACTCAAAAAGCGCCTTGTTGAAACGGAAATTGAAAATTTTAAATCTAAAAAACTAAGCGCAATAAATCCGCACATTGATAATTACATCTGTCAACTAGAGGCTGGTAAATCAAAAGAGGAATTAAAACAAATTGCAGAAAATATTTTAGTAGAAATTAAAAATGGCCCACCTTATGTTTATTCATAAGTAGTTATATTTATAAACATAAAATCATTGAAAAATTATTTTATTTTTATATATCAAATTCATTCTTTTTCTACTATACTTAAAGAAAAGATAAATAGAGGATTAAAAGATGGGACTAACTTTAGCTCAAAAAATATTATCTGCACACGCTGACCATACGGTTGAAATAAATGAATTAGTAGTAGCAAACATTGACGTTTGCGCAACTCAAGATGGCACAGGTCCATTAGCTATAAAAGAATTTAAAAAATTAGGAAAACCTTTAAAAAATCCAAAAAGAACAATTCTTTTTATAGACCACGCTGCTCCATCTCCAAGGAAAGAATTATCAAATGCTCATAATATAATTCGTGAATTTGCAAATGAATACGGCGCAGTATTGTCTGATATCGGTTGTGGGGTTTGTCATCAAAGATTAATTGAAGATTACGTTAACCCAGGAGAAGTTTTAGTTGGAGCTGATTCTCATACTTGCACATCTGGCGCACTAGGTGCTTTTGCAACTGGTATGGGTTCAACTGATATTGCAGTATCTATGGCTTATGGTAAAACTTGGTTTAAAGTTCCTCCATCATATAAAATTGAAGTAACTGGAAAATTTAACGATAACGTTGTTTCAAAAGATTTGATGTTATATTTAATCGGTTTAATCGGCGCAGATGGTGCAACATATAAAGTTTTAGAATTTTGCGGCGAAACAATTGAAAATATGTCTATGTCAGAACGTTTCACTTTAGCCAACATGGCAGTTGAAGCAGGTGCTAAAGCTGGTTTATTTGAAACAGATGAAAAAACTCGTGAATTTTTAGCAAGCAGAGGTAGAGCCGATAAATTTAAAGAAATCAAAATGGATGATGATGCAATTTATGAAAGAATAATTAAAATTGACGCATCAGTAATTAAACCAATGGTTTCATGCCCGCACACAGTAGATAATACTAAAACTGCTGACGAATTAAATGATGTTAAGGTAAATCAAGTTTTTGTTGGAACTTGTACAAATGGAAGAATTGAAGATTTAAGAGTAGTTGCTGATGTTTTAAAAGGAAATAAAGTGGCTCCGCACGTTAGAATGATTATTGCACCAGCTTCAAAAGATATCTATCTTCAAGCAGCTAAAGAAGGGTTATTAGAAATCTTCTTAGAAAGCGGTGCTAATTTAATTCCAGCCGGTTGTGGACCTTGTGTTGGGGTACATGGTGGAATTTTGGGAGATAATGAAGTTTGTTTAGCAACTCAAAACCGTAACTTCCAAGGAAGAATGGGCAACGTAAACGGCTTTATTTATCTATCAAGCCCATATACAGCTGCTAAATCAGCGATTAAAGGATACATTTGTTAGTTTAATTTCATCCTTTAATTTTTTAATAAATTCATCTCGATATAAAAACCCAAGATGAGCACCATTATTAAACAAAACTAATTTATCATCACAAAAGCCTTTTAATTCTTTTAATTGGCTTTTGTTTGTTAAATAATCATCAAGACTATGAAAAATAATATAGTTATCTTTATTGATTAAATAATCAGAAATTGAAGATAAAGTGTTTGTTTTTTCTAGCTCTTCTTTTTCGTTTTTAACTAATAAATAGTTATCTATATAATCATTAAAATTTGTCTTATAAATCGCTTCATAAAGCTCTTTTTTATCTATATTTTCATTCTTTTTTGTTTCAATTGTATAAATTAAATCTGATAATTTTTGATGAAAAATATAAGCACTAATCAGCTTTGCTTCATAATTTGTAAAAGGAAGATTATTTAAATTTTTTGATAATTCTTCTTTTTTATTAAAAGCTCTAATTACTTTTGCAGCCGTTAGTGAAATTTTATCTTTAAAATCATCAGGATAATTTTTCCAAGATTCAATAACTTTATCAATCTTTTTTATTGCATAAAAAAGTTCAATCGGAGGGCAAATTGCAATAAATTTATCTATATTATTAGCGCCAAGTTCATATTGCTCATTAGCTAAAAATAAGACACTATAAGCTCCCAAGGAAGTTCCAAGCGCAGTTCGTGATAAAAAGGTTCTATCATACTTTTTAGATAAATATTTAATTATATTATTTACGAGCAAATTAACATATTTTATATCAGTTCTGATATTCCCTGGAGCATGTTCAGTATCTGTACTTTTTAAAAATTCCCACTGAAAATGACTTCCCAAAATTATCGCACTATACCCCTCGTCATAGAACATTTTAGCTAAAATTTCACTATGAGAATTGTTAATCCCCTCCCCAATTGATGGGAAAATAATCGCTAGTGGCGAAGTTTTATTCTTTTGTAAAATATATCTAAACTTATATTTTGGTTTATCTTTTACAATTTCAATATCACTGGTTTTAATTTTTTTATTAAAATTTCTATTCCAAAGCGACATTTCATTCCAAAAAGTCTTTTTATTTTCTTTTAAATCAAATAAAGCTGTTCTCATAGAATCCAATATTGGATTTTGAGGATTATAGTCAGTTAAAATGATATCAGCACTCAAATCATTAACTGGTTTTTCATTTACAATTAAATTTTCGTTTTTTAGTTTTCCTTTAACTTCAAGTTTTTCTTTGTTCTCATCAACAAGCTCAATTTCATCATCAAAATCGTTTTCGATTTTTTCTATAACATTTTTTCTATCGTAATTTGATAGCTTAATATATTTTTCAACTCCATAGAACTTTCTAGCAATATCATAAGGGTCAGCAAAATTAGACTCCACCATTTTAATAATTGGCTGAATATAGGCAGTTCTATTAACCAACAAACCCATTTTAATCGCCGCTGTAATTGGATTTGCTATATATGTTGTAGGATTAAGAGCAAAATCCAATATCCTACCAAAAATATCTCGGCTGCTTGTTGAAGATAAAAAAGGCAGAACTAAATAATTCCCACATTTTACCTTGCATTTTGCTAAAGCTTGTTCCATATCTTCATTATAAAATTCTAATTTAAAAAGCTTATCCGCAATATCAACAAACCCAGCCACTCCAAGCGTAGTATTAATTAAAAAACGCTTTGTTTCATGTTTAATAGCGTCAAAATCCCTTTGAAAAAGACAACTTACAACTCTTTTAGGATATTCTATGTTGCTATAAGCGCTGTTTAGCGCACAAATTGCAAAGCTGGGCATAATTGTTGCCCAAAGAATATGGATTTTCTTTGCAAAAAAGCGATTTAGCTTTAAGTTCGTGTTAAAAATTTTACGATTTAAATTTTCATGCTTATCTGAATTTAAATAAAACTTATACAGTGCAGGATATTTTTCATTTGCAAAACAAAAGTTGCTTAAAAGAATATTAAACAACAACAAAAAACTAATAATTTTTTTCACTTTTCAACTCTTTTCTAAAACTGATTGTTTTAAGAGTTTATAATTTAAAATAAAAAAATTAATTAGCTTAATAGTTAATATTCTAGCGCATTAAAAAAGCCGATAATCTCGGCTTTATCTATGTAAAAAATGCTATAAATCTACCAATGACACTTGCTTTCTCTTGAAGTCTGTCAAGTTGAGCAGCGCTATCATCGTAAACTTGTGAATATTGAGCAATATCGCTTATGCCATCTTCATTGTTATCAGCAGTCAATGCTTTTGGAGCAAAAGCAAGTATTGAAGCTGCTGCGCCGGCTAACCCGAAATTTTTGATTGCTCCATTTTTGGCGATAGTTTTTCCAAATTGCTCGCTATAATTTTGAAGCCCTTCGCCAATAGTCTTTTTAACATTTTTAACTATACCTTTAGCGGGCTTTTTAACCAAGCTTATACCAAGCTCCTGAACTTTTTCTATTCCTTGTTTCAATAAAGCATCAAAAGCATTTGAAGCTTTATTTTTAGTTGTTTGGTCGATTAATAACGCTGTTGCTGCACCTTTTAAGCCTAATTTACCAAACATTGCGCCAACTGCAGCAGCTAAAGGAAGCATTGGTTTTATATCACTGCTTGGAACGAATTTATCTTGAACCTCATCAACCATTTTAAGTGCATTATTATAAGATTCAACATCTTCAAAATCAAAACCGCAATCATATTCTTGATAGCGACTTTTGAAATTTATTAAATTTGTTGCACTTAGTTGCATTTAAGCCCTCTAGTTGAAGTCAATACACTTGTATAAAGTGTGAACAAAATTTTATTTGCTATTTTTGTTTTTTTGTTTAATATTTATTTACACTTTTTAACACAATCTTTTGTTAGTTTTATTATACAACAAAACTAATGTTTGCAACAAGCTAGATATCAAAGTATTTTCTATCTTTTATTTCATCCGGCATAAATTGCTGAATATAATTTGGATTGTCATGTGTATACACATAATCAACCCCAAAACCATATTTAGAAGCATCTTTATAGTGTGCATCTCTTAAATGCTTTGGGGGAAGATAATCATCTCCAGCTTTAATATCAGCTATCGCTCTATCTACTGCCATAATAGCCCTATTTGATTTTTTAGCACGAGCAACAAACTCGACTGCTTGCGCTAATGTTATTCGAGCTTCTGGCATGCCAAGATGTTCAACCGCACGAAGCGCAGCTTCAGCTATTAACAATGCTCTAAAATCAGCATTTCCAACATCTTCACTTGCCACAACAATCAATCTTCGAGCAATAAACCTTGGGTCTTCCCCTGCAACAAGCATTTTAGCAAGATAATATATTGCAGCGTTAGGATCAGATCCTCTTAAACTTTTTTGAAAAGCACTAGCGTAATCATAATGAGAATCGATTGAATATCTAGTTCCTGTTTTTTGAAGCAATTCTTCAACAGTTTTCTTCTTAATTTCTTTATCTGAAGCAAAAAAAGTGTTTTCAATGGCATTTAAGCAATATCTAGCATCTCCTCGAGATAGCTCCACTATTTCATCCAATGCTTCATCTTCTATTGTTTTTTCTTCATAATTTTTAGATAAATAATCCAATCCTTTAAGGGCGATTTTTTTCAATGAATTTTTATCTATAGCGTTTAATACAATAACTTGAGCTCTAGAAATTAGCGCAGGAACAGTATGAAAAGATGGGTTTTCAGTAGTTGAACCCATAAAATAAAATAATCCCGATTCAACATGAGGCAAAAGCGCATCTTGTTGGGTTTTTGAGAAACGATGAATTTCATCTATAAAAACAATCGTTTTTACTCCCTCTCTTAGTTTTTGTTTTGCAAAATCTGCTGTTTCTTTAATTTCTTTAACACCAGAATTTACTGCTGACAATTCAACAAAAGCAGCGCTATGATAGCTTGCAACCAAACGAGCAAGAGTCGTTTTACCGCAACCAGGAGGACCCCAAAGAATAAAAGAAAATAATCTTTTTGCGCTCAATAACTTATAAAACGGTGAAGATGGGTTAATCACGTTTGTTTGCCCTAAATAATCTTCAAGATTTTTAGGGCGCATAAGTTCCGCCAAGGGAACTTGTTTATTATTATTTTCTAGCGAATCGAATAAATTCATAGTATAATTTTACCATGATAAAAAGGATAGTTTTATTTTTAATTATTTTATCTTTAATTGTTGGCGGTTTTTTTGTTCATAAAAAATTTAAACCCGAACAAGATAACAGAAAAAAATTTAATTTTTGGACAATTCAGCTAAAGCCAATTTATGAAAAACAAATTAATTCAATTATAGCTGAATTTGAAAAAAACCATCCTGATTATAAAGTTGTTTGGGTTGATATTCCAATACAAGAAGCTCAAAAAAGAACCCTGGCTTCAATTTTATCTTCAACACCACCTGATTTGGTTAATTTAAATCCTGATTTTTCTCAAATTTTAGCTCAGAAAAATGCTCTTCATTATTTTAAAAATAATGAAGTTAGTTCATATCATCCGGCACTAATTAACAAATTAAGATACAAAGGCAAAATTTATGCACTGCCTTTTTATGCAACAAGCTCAGTAACGATATACAACAAAGAAGTTTTTAATAAATGCAAAATTTCTCAAATTAAAACTTATGATGAGCTTTTCAATAGTGCTTCTAAAATAAAACAGTGCAGTGGAATTTATCCATTTACTATAAACCTAAATGAAAACGATACTTTATTTAAAATTTTAAATAAATATGATATCTCTTCTTTTAAATCTGAAAAAGAAAAACAAGAATTAATCTCTATTTATTCTAAATTCAATGAAATGTATAAAAATGATTTAATGCCTGAAGATACTCTTGCAATTAACCATAGAGAAGTAATTGAAAAATATATGTCTAATCAAGTAGCACTCATTGTTGCAGGTTCTAATTTTATCAAAATGATTAAACAAAACGCTCTTGACATTTATAATAAATCCGAAATTTCACCTCAATTAGTTGGGAAAAATGGCAAATATGACATTTCTTTGATGAATTTAATTATTCCTAAAAAATCCAAAAACAAAATGCTTGCCCTTGAATTTGCATTTTTACTTACAAACGAAAAAAACCAACTTGAATTAGCTAAAATCACAAATGTTTTACCAGCAAATAGATATGCGCTAAATAACGAATATTTTAAAACTTGTCCATCCGATATCGAGCAAAAATCTCGCTGCATTTCGGCACAACAAATTGATAGATTAATTAGCAGCGAAGTTGAATATTCAGATAAAAAACTTTTAAATGAAACCCTAAATAAAACTCTAGAAGAAATTTTATTAAACAAAAATTCTAGCCTTGAAACAATCAAAGCTAGAATTAATAACCTTTTTGCACAGTTGAATTTATTAATTATTAAAAATTAAACACTGATAGTTTCACCTTGTTTAATTTTATCGAGATTTTTCTTTGATAGAGTAATTTTTTGAGTGATTTTTTTAACAAAATCAATCGCTTCAATATCTCTTTTTATTGCACTTTTTAAATTTAAAATTTCTTCATAAGATAATTCATCAATTTTTGATGTTTCGCAAATTTCAAAAACATGCTTAAACTGCTCTTGAACATCATCTTCGTAGCCTGATAACCTCATTTTATAACAATACCAATTGTAAAATTGGTATAAAAATGCGTACAAATTAACATTATAAGAGCTCATTACAAACATTTCAGATGTTTTAAACCCTATTTTTTTATTTAAAATTAAATTCAAATAAAGCGCTTTTATTCCTTTTTTAGGTAAAATAAACCCTTCTAATTCGCCAATTTTATCTAAGATTGATTTTGCATTTTTAATTTCATAAATCGGTGTTTTAGCACCTTTTATATAATCAAAAAGCTTATTTGGGTTATTGATATGTTTTTCAATTAAATTTTCAACTTTTTGTTGGTGGAGTTTTTCTTTTTCGCTTTCTTGCGTTTTGATTGATAAAGTTGCACCGTTTATCGTGACATGTTTTTCATTGCAAACTTTACCAGATAAAATCTTATCGTTTAATTTTTGCATACGTTTTTTATGCTTTTTTTCTTGAAAAGCATAAATTAAATTAAATATTTTTATAGAAAATAAATCGATAAATTTTTTCATAATTATCCCTAGAATTATCCTCTATAAATATAAAAACTTTTTTATTTGAAAAATTGCCTAAGCTTGGGTGATTTTATCGATAAATTTAAGCGTTTCAAGGTACATTTGAGCTTTTTTAGGATTAGCACAATAGATTAACAATAAATACTAAATTACAACAACATCAATAATTCTTTTTTAAAAATTCAAGCGCTTCTTCTTTTGTTTTAATCTCGCCTGAAAGCTGTAATTCTTTCAATTCTTCCAAAATTTGCCCAACTTTTTTTGATGGTTTTAGGTTTAAAATCTCCATTACTTCCCTACCATCTAAAAACGCTTTTGGCGAAGCTACGATATCCTTAACGCTTTCATAATATTTTTTCAACTCTTCAAGATGACTAAGCGACTTTTTAACCATTTCACTTGTCACAGCAGGTCCTAAAGCAGACAATCTATCTGCTCTTGATAATTCAATCACATCTAGGCTATCAGCGCCTAATTTCCTTACAAAGCGAGCAAAAGCCTTTTTATTATCTGCGCAATTAATCAAAGTCGCAGGATAAATATGATATTTAATCATTTTTGTAATATATGATATTTGTTTATTTGAAAATTTTAAATCTTCCAGTTCGCTTAACGCAATTTGAGCTCCAACTAAATCATGTCCAATAAAACGATGACGCCCCGATGGCTCAATTGACCAAGTTTTTGGCTTGCCAATATCATGATAAAACGCTGCAATTTTTAAAATTGGATTATTTGTTCTTATATTTTTAACCGTTTCAATTAAATGATGAATTAAATCAAGATGATGATGAGTATTATTTGGAATTTTTTTCACTTCTTTAACAAAAGGAAAAACCTGCTCTAAAACTCCATCATCAAACATTTTTAAAAGCGTTTCACAAACAAATTCGCCCTCAAAAATTTTAATTATTTCATAATTTATTCTCTCTTTTGCAACATTTTTAATCAAATGAAAATTATCTTTAACAAATTTTGATAAATCGTCTTCCACGCTAAAACCAGTTAAAGACATAAAACGATACAGCCTTAAAAAACGAAGCGAATCATCGATAAAATTATCAAAATTAGCAGTTTTTAAAACTTTATTTTTAATATCATTAACACCATTTAAAGGGTCTAAAATTTCTTTTTTATTTAGATCATAAAAAATAGAATTTATAGTAAAATCTCGCCTGTTAATATCTTTTAAAATATCATCATTAAGCGCACGAGAAATATCGAAATAGTTAGTTTTATCTTCTAAAACAACTCTATAAATCTCGTTTTCGCTATCAAGCTCTATAAAAGTTCCATTTAATTTTTGAGCAATTTCTAAAGCCAAAGCTTTGGAATTGCCTAAAACAACCAAATCTCTATCAAATGAAATTTCATTATTTAAAAAATAATTTCTTAAATAACCCCCAACAAGATAAACTTCTTTATCTTTAATTATTTCGCTAATTGAAGTTAAAATATCATCACTGAACATCTTCTATCCTTGAAACAATATTTGAAATTGCGACTGTTACTGCATTTGGCGCTTTGTATATCATTTTACCTAAAGTAATTAATTTATAATTTTCTTTTATAAAATATTCAAATTCAGCTTGCGAAAAACCACCCTCAGGACCAATTACAACGGCAATTTCAGAGGTTTTATCAATATCAAAACAACAATTATTTAAGTTCATATTTTCATATTTTTCAGCAAAAATTAAAATATTTTCTTTTTTAAATCGAATTAGAATTTCTTTTAAACTGCTAATTTCTTCAACAACTGCAAGGTCAGCCCTTTCGCATTGTTTAAAGTTTTCCACAACAATTTTTTGCCACTTTTCTTGTTTTTCTTTAAGCGAATTTTTTGAAACAGAAACATTATCCGATATAACAGGATAAATCTTTTTAATGCCCGTTTGTGTTGCATTTGCGATTAAAAGATTTTGCGCATCAGGCGCTAAAATCGATTGGACAAGAACAATATTATTTTTTAAAAGCCTATTTGAAACCATTTTTTCTTGAATTTGGGCTTTTAAATAGTTTTTATTAATTTCTGTTATTTCGCAAAAATATAAGTTTTTATCACTATCAATAAATTTAACTTTTTGACCTACTTTGACTCTTAAAACTTTAATCAAATGAAACAAATTTTCATTATCGATAAGTTCAATATAATCTTTTTTTATTTCTTCTTTTTTTATTAAAAAATGTGGCATAATACGTTAATTTTAACATAAAATTTCATTTTTCTAATATATTTGGAGGATATTTTAAAAATTTAGTTAAGTGGCTTAGATGCAACAATAACAAGGGTTTTTGGGTTTTCTATAACTAAAGTATAACAAACACCAAACTAAAGTATAAAAAATATTAAACGATAGAAATAATATCAAAAAAATGGAGAGAGAAAAATGGCTATTACTTTAGGAGTGAATATACCTTCCTATAATGCCCAAATGAGCTTAAATAGTATAACTAAAAGCTTGACAAGCACAATGGAAAAATTATCATCTGGCTATAAAATCAACAGAGCCGGAGATGATGCGGCAGGGTTGGTAATTTCAGAAAACATGGAGGCTCTAATTAGAGGCTCAAAACAAGCTCAAGCAAACATTCAAAATGCTAGAAGCTTTTTAACCATTGCAGAAGATGGCATGGTTACAATTGGTGATCATTTACAAAGAATGAATGACTTATTGGTTAATATGGCAAATGACACCAATGATGTCACTTCAAGAACTGCGGCTGTTGAAGAAATTATCGAAAGAATTGATGAAATCAACAGATTAGCAGAAGCAACAAACTTTAACGGAAGAGTTATGCTTGGCGCAAAAGATCCAAACGAACAAATTATTGTTCAAATGGGTCCAGACGAAACAACAACTTCAATTCTTGATATTTCAGACGCTCTAACAGATTGTCACATTGACAAGCTTGGCGCTTCTTTGCCACACAACTTAAACCCAGATTCTTTAGTCGCAGCAGACGGTACAACACTAGTTGTTCCAAAAAAAGTAGATAACGGTGCAGGCGGTACAACAACAAAATATTATAAAGAAGATGGTTCTGAATACACCGGTGGACTAAAAGAAGTTAACGGAGAAAATGTATCCGGATATGACCCAAATAACCAAAATTGCCGAAATTATATGGCAAAAATCCAAGATTCAATTGCAAAACTTTCTTCTTGTCGTGGTTTAATCGGTGCTTACGAAAACAGAATGGATAGCTCTTATGATGCTATGACAACAAGAATTGAGTCATTAGAAGCTGCAAAAGCTGTATACACAGATACTGATATTGCACAAGAAGCGACAAACATGACAAGACAACAAATCATGCAACAATATAACGTTGCAATCCTAGCTAATGCAAACACAATTCCACAACTTGCATTATCATTATTAGGTTAAATAAAATATTTCTCTCCATAAAACTCGCCTTGTTCGCAAGGCGAGTTTTTCACATATATTACAAGACTTGAAAAATCTTGAAAATACTATATAATTTAATAAAGTAAACTTTTGTAAATTTAATGATACAAAAATATCACTTTTATTTTTCAGCTAACTTTAAAAAAACATCATAAAGCACACAGATGCAAAGAGGTTAAAATGAATTTTAAAAATTTCAAAATTGTTAGAAAATTAAAAGATTTAAGCCCAAAGCTTAAATGGGCAATGTTTTCAAGCTTGCAAGATTGCAAAATTGCTTCAAGATATATCGACTACATCATTCCTGATAGCAAAAAAGATATAAACAAAGACAATGAAAAACTTGAAAAAATGGTTCGTGATACTTTGATTAAGGAATTTTCTCCAAAAATAAAAGATATGAAATCTTTTGAACTTTTAGTTGACGCTACTGTTCATAACATCAAGCAAAAACAACTAAAAGCAATGGGAAATTACGAAGAAATTGAACTATAAAAAATCATTATATAAAAAAAGAGGCTTTTAAAAGCCTCTTTTTTTGTTGCTAATTTTAACTTATTAAACTTTAGCCATTTCATCAGCTGAAGCATAAACCGCATGACATCCGCAATCAACGTGAATAATTTCACCTGTAACACCGGAAGATAAGTCTGATAATAAGTATAAACCAGTTTTTCCAACATCTTCCAATGTAACATTTCTTTTTAGCGGAGCTTTATCAACTGCTGCTTTAAGCATTTTTCCAAAGCCATCAATGCCTGATGCTGCAAGAGTTTTAACAGCGCCAGCAGAAATGCAATTAACTCTAACGCCATATTTACCCATATTGTCAGCTAAATATCTAGCAGATGATTCTAATGCAGCTTTTGCTACACCCATGATATTGTAATTTGCAACAACTTTTTCACCACCGAGATATGTTAAAGCTAAAATTGAACCACCCTCGTTCATAATCGGTTGAGCACAACGAGTTAAAGTAACCAAAGAATAAGCACTAACACTCATTGCTAAATCCCAGCCCTCTTTTGATGTATTAATAAAATCACCTGTTAAATCTTCTCTGTTTGCAAAAGCAACAGCATGGACAACGAAATCAATTTTACCGTAAGTTTTTTCAAGTTCAGCAAAAACAGCTTTTACTTCGTCTTCTTTTGTAACATCACAAGACATTATAACTTGCGCATTCATTGATTCTGCGATAGGACGAACACGTTTTTCCATAATTTCGCCAGCGTATGTAAATGCAATTTGCGCTCCTGCTTCAAATAATTGTTTTGCTATACCATAAGCTATACCATGGGTATTTGAAACGCCAAAAATAACTCCTTTTTTACCTGTCATTAAACCCATAATTTCCTCCTTACTTATTTATTTAATTATTATAGTACAAAAAATTTTTTATGCAAAAGCGCATTACTACTGACTTTTTAAGGAATATAAAGTTTTGTAACAAAAGAAAACTTTTCTGCAATTTAGGTTTCAAAAAATACTTTATAAACATGAAAAGTATTATAGTAAATTAGAGAGAAGTTATGACAGAAGTTGAACTAAATGCTCTTTTTAACATTTGTCCAGAAAAAGTTAAAAATGTTTATGCAACCAACACAATTAAAAGCCAAGATGAAATTAGACGAATAGTAAAAATTTTCGATATCGCAGCGCAGCAGCGAAAAGATTCGAAGAAAATTTCAGCTCGTGGCTTAGTCGCCTTTAGAGCAATTTTAACAAGCAACAATTAAATATTTAATTTTAAATAAAAAGCTAGGAGAAATATTCTCCTAGCTTTTTGTAATAAACCAAACTCTTATGCTCTAAACATCAATATTAGTAGCATAAACCGCATTTTGCTCAATAAAATCACGACGTGGCGCAACATTATCACCCATTAAGATATCAAATAATTCATCGCAAAGCTGAGCATCTTCAAGGCTAACGCGTTTCAATGTACGGTTTGCAGGATCCATTGTTGTTTCCCAAAGTTGTTGAGGCATCATTTCGCCTAGACCTTTGAAACGTTGTATTTGCATACCTTTTTGTCCTCTTTCTTCAACAAGTTTTGATAGTTGAGTGAAAGATGTTATATCAACTGAACCTGCTTCTGTTTCAACTTTGAGAAGCTTTTCTTCTTCGATTAAAAATTCTCTAATTTTTGGATATGCATCTTTAATTCGCATAAATTCTTGAGATTTAATCATATTTTGAGTAATTAAAACAGGTTCAACCTCGTTGCCTAGTTCAATTTTTAAGTTGAATTTAGTGTTTTCCGGATTTGCTGCCAAGAATACTCTATAGTCTTTAGCTTCTACAATGCCATAATTTTCAGCATGGTCTTTAATGTAGTGTGAAAGATATTCGTAATGTTCTTTCATTTTTTCTTCATTTTCAAAATCAGCTGGTTGAATGTTTGAACGAATTAAACCACGAACAATTACAGAAGGCATTTGATTGATAATTGGATTATAGAATGCTCTATAATATTTACCCATTTCATACATTAACGGTTCAAGCTTTTCTTCGGTTAATGATTTTGTTTTGTTTTTATTGAACAATTGAATGCCTTTAACGCCTTTTTCTCGAACCATGCGCTCTAGCGCTCTATCATCGTATAAATAATCGGTTTGTTTACCTGATGTGATTTTATACAATGGAGGTTGAGCAATATATACATATCCATTTGTTAGCAATGGTTTTGCGTATCTAAAGAAGAATGTTAACATTAAAGTTCTAATGTGAGCACCGTCAACGTCCGCATCTGTCATAATAACGACTTTATGATAACGAAGCTTTGCAACGTCAACCTCTTCTTCATTTTTTGAAATGTTGATACCTAAAGCTTGAATCATTGTTTTAATTGAATCAGAATTATAGATTTTATCTAGTCGAGCTTTTTCAACATTTAAAATTTTACCTCTTAAAGGCAAGATTGCTTGGAATTGTCTGTTTCTGCCTTGTTTAGCAGATCCACCCGCAGAGTCACCCTCTACGATGTACAATTCACATTTTTCGGCTTCACGACAAGAACAATCTGCCAATTTACCAGGCAATGATGAAGATTCTAAAGCCGTTTTTCTTCTTGTAAGTTCTCTTGCTTTTCTAGCAGCTTCTCTGGCACGTTGTGCTTGAAGAGTTTTTTCAATAATAGTTTTAGCTACTTTAGGGTTAAATTCAAGCCATTCTTGAAATTTATCACGAATCACATCATTAACAGCAGGAGTAACTTCAGCGTTACCTAATTTTTCTTTTGTTTGTCCTTCAAATTCAGGGTTTCCAATCTTAACAGATACGATTGCAGTTAAACCCTCTCTAACGTCTTCCCCTGCCAGATTTTGGTCTTTATCTTTTAAAAGATTATTTTTTCTTCCGTAATCGTTAATTACACGAGTAATACCGTTTCTGAAACCTGTTAAGTGAGTACCACCTGAATGAGTATTAATATTATTTGCAAATGAAAGAACATTTTCAGTGTATGAATCTGTATATTGCATTGCAATTTCAACATTAATTCCATCAACCATTTTTTCAATATAAACAGGTTTTTCAAAAAGAACATTTTTATTTTTATTTAAATGTTCAACGTAAGAAGCAATACCACCTTCAAAGTGATAAGTTGTTTCTTTTTCAGCTTTTTCATCATGGAAAACAAGTTTTAAACCTTTGTTTAAAAACGCCATTTCTCTTAAACGATTAGCAATTACATCACAATCAATTTCTGTTGTTTCTGTAAAAATTTCAGGATCTGGCCAAAAATGAGTTTTTGTACCATGCTCTGTTGTTTCTTTGATTTTTTGAACATCAGTGGTTGGTTCACCTCTTAGGTATTCTTGTCTATGAACCCAGCCATCTCTGCAAACTTCAACAACATATTTTTCAGATAATGCGTTTACTACAGAAGCACCTACACCGTGCAAACCACCTGAAACTTTATATCCACCATCACCAAATTTACCACCGGCATGGAGCACAGTGTGCACAATTTCAAGCGCTGATTTTCCACTATCTGGTTTAATATCGCATGGAATACCACGACCGTTATCTTGAACGGTTACAGAATCATCTTTGTGAACTGTAACGTGGATTGTATCGCAATATCCAGCAAGACTTTCATCAATTGAATTATCTACAATTTCATATATACAATGGTGCAAACCTCTTTGAGAAGTTGAACCAATATACATCCCCGGTCTAACCCTAACGGCTTCAAGACCCTCTAAAACTCTAATATTACTGGCATCATAATTTTGATTTACTGTTGTATCTGCCATATACTCCCCTTTTAAAATGTGTATAGCTATATTGTACTATAAAAAACTTTTTTGAAAAACAAAAAGAATAAACTATTTTAATATGTTTCTTTAATTTTCGTTCTACTATAAATGTATTACATTTCTTAACAATGGCTTTCTTTTTTAAAATATTGCAGTTATTATAATCATGTTGTTAATGCTTCGGCTAGTATGCGAATTGGGGTATGTACCCCATTTTTTTTCCCGAAAATCATACTTTTATATTAATCACGTTCTTTTAAAATGTGATAAAATCCATGTTGTAAAAGGAGTAATTTTATGGATATTAAAGACGAAAAATATTTAATTCTTGAACAATATAGAATTTATTCAGACGCAAAAGAAAAATTCATCGAAAGACAATTTACAACAAACAGATTTTATTTGGTTCTTAACTTAATCATTCTTGTTGTGTCTTACATTTTAAGCACATTAACCCCACAATATCAACCAACAATCGTTCTTGCAATTATTGGTTTTGCGGTAACTATCATGTGGTGGATGAATATTGACTCATATCAAATGCTAATCAAAGTTAAATATGCAAAAGTTTTAGAATATCTTGAAACAAAATTGCCAGAACAACCATATCATAAAGAATTTGTGGATTATATGGAAATGAAAAAGAAAAACAATTTAATTGTATTTGGAGATTTCCAAAAATATTTAACACTAGCGATCGCTTCAGTTTATGTTATCCAATTTGCAAATAGCGTAACTAACTTAATCAAATTTCAAATTATGTAATTAGGATTAAATAACAATAAAAAAGGCCACTTTAAAAGGTGGTCTTTTTTATTAAGTAATGTAACAAAAGTATATACTTTTGAAATACTCATTTAAATAAAGTTTTTATTAATATGTCAGTAGTTTAAAGGTCGAAACAATGTCTGAGCAAGTAAAAATCCTACAAACCCAAAATGAAACAAGCGCTCAAAACACAGAACAAAATCGTTTTCTTGCTTGCGAAGAAATTGTTGATGATTTATTAGAACAAGGCTTACCAAGCTCTTTTGTACCTGAAAACTTTATATCAAAAATCTCTAAAACATATAACGTTAGTTTACAAGAAGCAAGAACTTGCTTAAAACTTGCAATCAAACAGCTTGAAATTGATAAAACTCAAAATCAAGAGCCAGAAAAAGAAAAATTATACGCTCAAAGCGGATATTTTTACCCATCAAGCTATAGTCAAAACAGCGCTTTTTCAAAACCAAAAGACGGAATGGATAGTTTATCATCCTTGGGAAGCTATAATCGATTAATGTTTGGAATACGATAATCAAGCATTAATTTTATTCATAAGAACAACGGCGTTGGCAGCAATTGCGACGCCGTTTCCGATTGAATCCATTTTTTCGTTTGTTTTTGCTTTAATTGAAACTTGGTTTAATTCAAGAGAAAGTGCATGTGCAATATTTTTTCTCATATCATCAATGTAGCCCATTAACTTTGGCTTTTGGCAAATTATATTTGAATCAATATTAACTATTTTATAGCCCTCATTTTGAATTAATTTCATAGTTTCTTTTAATAAAACAAGGCTATTTGCACCTTTAAAACGTTCATCAGTATCAGGAAAATGATATCCAATGTCACGAAGCGCCAAAGCTCCAAGCATTGAATCGATTATTGCATGAACTAAAACATCAGCATCAGAATGCCCTAGCAAACCAAGCTCATAAGGAATTTTCACTCCGCCTAAAATTAAATCTCTATTTTGGGCTAATTTATGGATATCATAACCAATTCCTATTCGCATAAAACCAATCCTTCTATTAAATCAACAAGCTCATCACTATCAACCGAAGCGCAATGATAATTTGCAATTTTTCTTAATTTTTTGCTGTTATCACCAACGCAAACCTTATATCCTGCATGCTCTAAAAGTTCAATATCATTATCTTGATCGCCCGTTGCAATAACTTCATTATCTGATAAATTCCAATATTCTTTAAGAAAATCTAAGGCTTTTCCTTTAGAAGCTCCTATATCATTAATTTCAAGATAAATTGGCGAACTTTGAACAATGGTTAAGACACCTTTATATTTTTTAGTTAATTCTTCTTTGATTTGTTTCATTAAAATCTTATCTTCGATTACACCTAAGATTTTTGGAACATCGTTAATTTTTAGCTCATTGAAATCATTAACAACAACATAAGTTGTACCTCGATTATCACAATATTCGCTCATGATTTTTTTATTATCATCTTCAACATATAAAATATCATTATTGTAAACATGGGTGTGAATATTTTTCTTTTTTAAATAATCAATAACTTCAAGAGCAATTTCATTTTTAATTGGCGCTTGCCAAAGAATTTCATTTTTTGTTCTAACCATAGCGCCTTGATAGCAAACAATTGGGGTATTCAAATCAAACTTTTTTGCAACAAAATCAGCACCCATAAACATTCTGCCCGTTGCAAGAACAAGTTTTGCTTCGCTTTTTTTAATTTTTTCAATTAACTTAGCCATCCTTTGAGTATATGAACCATCGTAGTTCATCAAAGTACCATCTATATCGCTTATCCAAAGTTTAATTTTTGTCACAAATATACCTCATTAATTATTTTTATTATACAATAAAATTACTTATTACTTAATTAAGGAGCTTACAAAAAATGGCTGAAAAAATAGAAAGACAAAGACAAAAAGAACAAGATAGATTTGAAAGACGTCATAATTTTAATGCCGTTGAAGAAAATTTTACAGATGAACAAGCGCTATTAGAAGCTTCAAGATGTTTAAACTGTAAAAACGCAAGATGTAAACAAGGTTGTCCTGTAAATATTGATATTCCTGCTTTCATTAAAGAAGTAAAAGAAAATAATCTTGAAGGCGCAGGAGATATCATTCGCCAATCTTCAATGTTGCCATCTGTTTGCGGCAGAGTTTGCCCACAAGAAAAACAATGCGAAGGCAATTGTATTTTAGGCATCAAAGGTCAATCAGTTGCAATTGGTGCGCTAGAAAGATATGTTGGTGATAATACTACAGCAAAAAAAGTTGAAATCATTCCAAACGGCAAAAAAGTAGCTATTGTTGGTTCTGGTTGTGCTGGTATGACAGCAGCAGCTGACCTTAGAAACGCTGGTTTTGAAGTTTCTATTTTTGAAGCATTACACGAATTTGGCGGTGTTTTAAGATACGGCATTCCACCTTTCAGACTTCCAAGAACAGTTCTTGATAGAGAAATTGAATCTCTAAAAGCAATGGGGGTTAAATTCTTCAAAAACGTAATTGTTGGTAAATCAATCACAATCAAACAACTTCAAGAAGATGGCTATGAAGCAATTTTCATCTGCTCTGGCGCTGGTCTTCCTAAAATGATGAATATCCCTGGAGAAAACTTAAATGGCGTATATTCAGCTAACGAATTTTTAACAAGAGTTAATTTAATGCACGCTCAAAATCCAGACACTCCAACACCATTAAAAGTGGGTAAAACTACAGCTATCATCGGCGGTGGTAACGTTGCAATGGACGCTGCCAGAACTGCTGTTCGTGTTGGTTATGAAAAAGTTTACATCTTCTACAGAAGAACAGAAAAGGAACTTCCAGCTCGTTTAGAAGAAATCCGCCATGCTAAAGAAGAAGGAGTAGACTTCCAATTCTTACATGCTCCTGTTGAAATCAACGGAGTTGACGGTTGGGTTAAATCAATGAAATTTGAAGTTATGGAACTTGGCGAACCTGATGCATCAGGAAGACAAAAACCTGTTGGAACAGGCAAATTTGTTGATGTTGAGCTTGATAGCGTAATTGTTTCACTTGGAACTGGTCCAAACCCAATTATCCAAAGAAGCGCAAGCGATGAAGAACTTGACTTAAATACGGATAACAAAGGCTATATCGTAATTAACGAAAAAGGCGAAACTTCAATTAATGCAATATACGCCGGTGGTGACGTTGCTCCACTAGGACCATCTACTGCAATTAATGCAATGGGCGCAGGAAAACGTGCCGCAAAAGCAATCATTGAAGCTCTAGGTTAATAAGAATATAAAATAATAAAAAAAGCTGGACAAAAGTCCAGCTTTTTTGTTGAACATCATACTAAAGTATAACTAACTTCCAACTTTAACTTAATTCAATCTTATTGCAAAAAATAATATATTAACAGAGTAATAAGGATGAAGTCACAAGGAATATTTTTAGAAATCCCCATTTCTAATTTTAGTGACTTGTAAAAATAATAAAGGAGTATTAAAGATGGCAGTAGTTATCAACACAAACGTGGATTCATTGAAAATCCAATCTTTGTTGACAAATTCAACAAACAAAATGTCACAAGCTATGCAAAGAATGTCTTCAGGTTTAAAAATCTTAAACGCTAAAGACGATGCTGCAGGTACAGTAATTTCTGCAAAAATGCAAGTACAATTAAACGGCAACAAAATCGCTCAAACAAACGTACAAAATGCAAATGCATTACTATCAACTGCAGAAGGCAATCTAGACGTTATCCAAGACAACATGACAAGAATTCGTGACCTGACTTTACAAGCTAAAAACGGCACTTATTCAGCTGATGAAATCGAAGCTATGCAAGATGAAGTTAGCCAACGTATGAAAGAAATTGACCGTATCAATCAATCTGCTGAATATTCATCATTGAAATTATTCGGTGGTACTGAATTAGCTAACGGTGCAACTTTCCAAGTTGGTGCAGATTATGGTGAAAGCAACACAATTTCAACTGATACAACACTATTTGAAGCAGTTAACTTCTCAGCTATGACAGGTGTTACATCAACAAACTTTAATTTAACAGGCTTTGATAAAGCAGCAAAAACAAAATTTACACAAGCTCCAACAGGCATTGATGATATCAACGATTGCGAAAACGACTATGACGTAGCTATTAAAGCACTAGATGCTGCAATTACAAAAATTACAGATAAAAAATCTGAAATTGGTTCTGTTGGAAACCGTATGGATTCAGCTTTATCAACACTAACAACACAATATGAAAACTTATCAAGTGCTAAATCAATCATCACTGATGCTGACGTTGCAGCTGAAGCTTCTAACTTCACTCAACAACAAATACTTCAACAAGTATCAACATCATTATTAGCACAAGCTAACCAAGCTCCATCAATTGCATTGAGCTTAGTGTAAACAATAAGTTAAAAATAAATTAAAACCATAAAGATTAAAGTATGAAAAATGGAGGGTAATCCCTCAAAATAATAAAAGCGTATACAAGAATCTAACTGGTGATGGCAATACAAGTGGGTTAACACCCACTTTTTTTTGTGCGCAACCGAGGCTCCCGAGTCAAGTGAGCTTAGCCAGACTTGGCTTAGCGAACGAAGACGAGGGCATAAGAATATTGAGCACCTGCACGGCACTGATGAAGTGGCGGGCTTGTGCGAAATTGGACTACCCGAGTCAAGTGAGCTTAGCCAGACTTGGCTTAGCGAACGAAGACGAGGGCATAAGAATATTGAGCACCTGCACGGCACTGATGAAGTGGCGGGCTTGTGCGAAATTGGACTACCCGAGTCAAGTG
>SUTT01000035.1 GCA_015152565.1 Cyanobacteria bacterium SIG27 | reverse complement strand
ACCTGCAGATGTTGTAGATGGAGCAGAAACTTCACCGTTTTTCAATTCAAAACCAGTTGCAATGATTGTAATTTGGATTTCTCCTTGGATTCTGTCATCAACTACTGCACCAAAGATAACTTCAGCGTCATCTGCAACAGCGTCGTGGATAACACTTGCTGCTTCGTTAACTTCAAACAATGTCATATCAGGACCACCAGTAACATTCATGATGATACCAGTTGCGCCGTTGATTGATGTTTCAAGAAGTTTAGAATCAATTGCTAATTTAGCAGCTTCAAGCGCTCTACCCTCACCTGATGATTTACCAATACCCATTAATGCAGAACCTGAAGATTGCATGATTGTTTTAACATCGGCAAAGTCAACGTTAATTAAACCGCCAACAAGGATGATATCTGAAATACCTTGAACACCGCATAATAGAACTTCATCAACAACTGAGAAAGCATCTTTAAATGTTGTTCTTCTTTCAACTACTTCCATTAATTTGTCATTTGGAATAACGATTAGGGCATCAACATTTTCTTTTAATTTTTCAAGACCTGCTAAAGCTTGCGCTAAACGTTTTTTACCTTCAAATTTGAATGGTTTTGTAACAACACCGATTGTCAAAGCGCCCATTTCTTTAGCGATTTTAGCTACAACAGGAGCAGCACCAGTACCAGTTCCGCCACCCATACCAGCTGTAACAAAAACCATATCGGCACTATCAAGTGCTACTGTGATATCTTCTCTTGATTCTTCTGCTGCCTTTTCACCTACTGATGGGTTACCGCCAGCACCAAGACCGTTTGTTAATTTTGTACCTAATTGAACTTTCTTTTGAGCGCTAGACATTTCAAGAACTTGAGCGTCTGTATTCATCGCCCAAAATTCAACACCACTTAATCCAGAAGCAATCATTCGATTAACTGCGTTTCCGCCACCGCCACCAACGCCGACTACTTTAATATTAGCGTTTGATGAATATCTTGGATATTCAGCAGGTTGTCTGTTATAATTATCTAATTTGAACTTATCCACTTACTAGCCCTCTTAATATTTACTTTAATTTAACTATATTTAAAAAATTTTTATATGTAAAGAATCTACACTAGAATTATGCGCTAAATTTAACATAAATTCAAATTTGTAAATAACTGTTACTTTTTTTTATTTAAGTTAAAATAATTTTATGGAAAATAATATCGAAAATGTAAAATTTGACCCAGGATACGCTCCAATTGTTCTAAATGCACTAGGACAAGTGGGTTATAACTACTATATCTTTAGCGCTATTCCAAATGTAAAACTTAAAAAGATGAATTTCCCTCACACTTTAAGAAAAATTGAAGGATTTTTAAAAACAAATGTTGCTTTTTATTTAGGTTGTTTATTATGGGCAAGCTATATTAAACAATTTGAAAACGCACAAATTGAGGGAAATAAGCTTTTAGGCGAGACTTGCAGCGAAGAAGAATATACTTCTGAAATCAATTTTTTAATTGACACAATCACAAAAGAACTTCCCAGAGATTGCAAATATTATCTTGGCAAAAATTACGAATGCGATGAAAAATATTTGCCAATTTTAGAAGCATATAAACAGTTTTTAATTTTAAACGAGGGTTTTGTTAACTGCTCAAAAGTGAGCCAAATTGTTATTCCTGAAAATTTAAAAAAATTAAACAACAAACAGTTAAATTTAATTAATGAAAAAATTAACAAAGCAATTGAAGAAAAAGAAATTGAACAATTATTTGAATGCTTTGATTTAATTTTTTAATTCTTTTTTACCAAAAAACCAAACTCAGAAGAATTATCAGGATTTGAATTTGCAATAATCTCCCAATTATGAGCGTTAATTAGCTTTTTAGCTATATTCAAATTTAAATTCAAACCAAGTTGGTTAAAGTCTTTTGTGTCTTTTTTATCTTTCAACAAATTTTCTAATTTTTCTTTAGTCATAAAAATTGAATTATTTTTTGCGCTAAACGAAATAAAATCTTTATTTTCTTTAATTAAAATTTCAATATCACTTTCCTCAAATCCGCTTGAAACACTACTTGAGAGGATGTTATAGATTATCTTTTGAATTAATTTTCTATCAGCGTTTAGTTTAATATCGTCAATTTTATTTGTTTTAATGATTATTTTTTGTTGCTTTTGTTTAGCGTTTTGTTTAATGATTTCGCAACAATCCTGAACTTGTTCAATAATATTTATTTTTTCTAAATTCAACTTAGGATTTTCAATTTCATATTTTGCTAAAAAAATCGAATTTAAAAGAACTTCTAAAATAAATTCATTTGAATTATAAATTTCTTCAATGATTATTCTTTTTTCTTGCGATAAATCTTCAAACCAACTGTTTAAAAGAAATTCAAGGCTTTGTTTTTGCGCTAAAATCGGCGTTTTGATATCATGATTTAGTATTGAAATAAATTTATTTCTTTCAATATTTATGCTTTTTTCATATTTCGATTTAATTTTATTTAATTTTTCACGATATTTTTTAAAAAATTTTCTTTTAAAAAACATTTGCCCTCACAGCTTTAACGGCAGCCTGAACTCTATCTGTCACAGAAAACTTAGTTAAAATGCTCCCAACGTGAGCTTTTGCAGTATTTGTTGATACAATAATTTCTTGTGCTATTTGAGAATTGGTTTTTCCATCAATTAAAAGCTTCAAAACCTCCAACTCTCTAACAGTCAATAAATTTTTAAGATTTTTATGTTCATATAAATTATCTAAATCAAAAGTGTTTGGCATAGGAACAAGCGAAAACGCCATTTTAGCAATTTCTAAATCCATCCAAAATTCGCCACGAGCAACCATTTTGATGATATTTTTTAAATCAGAATTTACACTGTCTTTTAAAACATATCCACAAGCGCCACATGCTAAAGACGCCAGTATTCTTTCTTCGTTTTTATGTGAAGTATAGATTATCACTTTTGTTTTAGGATATTTTTCTTTTATTATCTTTGTTGCTTCAATACCATTCATTTTAGGCAGCTCTATATCCATCAAAACAATATCAACCATTTGCTTTTCAAGAGCTTCAATACAATCTTCGGCATTTGAAAAATCTTCAAGAAAAACAATCTCGCTATCATTTGAAAAATATCTTCGATGTGCAATTCTTGTTAAAAGGTAATCGTCAACCACATATAAACGAATAGGATTCATACTTGAGCTCTCTATTTATTACAATGGCAATAATAAAATGGACTAGCGCAATTGTATATTGCCTAGGTGGCTAATTATTTTTTTCTTTCTTTCATAGCCTGATAGACTTCAAATGCGTCATTTTTCTTGTTTAATAAGGTCAGAATTTTTGCCTTTTGGCAATATAGCTCAATTTTTTCTGATGATTTTTTTATTCCTTTGTTTAAAATTTTAATAGCTTCATCAAATTCACCCAAATCAAAATAAATTTCAGACAAATCAATGTAATCTTGTGAATTTGCAGGTTTGGCTTTTTTGAAAACTTCCTTTTGAGCTGAAGCCATTTTTTCATTGCCTTGCAATTTATACAATACATATAAATTATATTTATACATTATTCGATTTTTGTCAAGTGAAAGTTTTTTGTTTAAATGAATTTGCGCATTGATTAAATCTCTTGTTTTTAAGTAATTTAAAATCAAATAATCTTGCATTTCATAAGTCAAAGATGGAGTTAGAGTCATCTTTTGCATCATTTTTAAATCGCTAATTGATTTTGAATGATTTTTTAAAACGTAATTTACTTTTGCTCTTGTTAAATAATAATAAGGATTTTTAGCGATATCAATGGCGCTATCAAGATAGTTTAGTGCTTCATCATAATTTCCGCCTTTTTCACAAATTTTAGCTAGAAGATAATAGTTTTCACTTGCATCAGGATTTAAACTTGTTAACTTTCTAACTAAATTCATGGCATTTTCTATTTCACCAACTTCAACAATCGATAAAATATAGCCAACATAAGCTTCATACAAAGAATCATCCACGCTAATTAAAATTTCAAAATATTTTTTAGCATTCAAATAATCTTCTTTTTGAAGATAATAATTTCCAAGCTCCAATAAAACCCTTGAATGATTAGGATTTATTTTAAAAGCACTTAATAAAACCCCCTCAAGTTTTTCATCATTTCTAAGCGCCAAAATTTTTGCTTGATACAAAATTGTTTGAATATTACTTCCGATATTATTCAACACTTCATCAATCAAATTTTGCGCTAAAGGAATTTCATTGTTTTTAATGTATAAATCAATCAATAAATTAGCGACATCAACATTTGAATTGTTTGTTGAAAGATATTTTTTACAATAGCGAATAGCGGCATTAATATCGTTTGAATAATAAGCTTCAAGAGCAAAAATCTCATACATTTCAAGAGTCATTTCGGGTAAATGACGAATGTTTAAGCTTTTTGCTAAATTAGTTTTGATTAATTTATTATTATAAATTATTGCTTGATTTAAAAACTCGGTCGCTTTTTCATTGTTTCCCTCAATTTGAGCAATTTTTGCTTTAATAAAAAACGCACTTGGAGATTTAGGGTTGATTTTAAGCATTAAATCAGCATAATCATTTGCTTGCACTAAATCTCCTGATTCAAAATACATTGAAGCCATATCAAAATAATCTTCAAGGTTAGAATTAACGTTAATATTAAAATCTATCTTTTCAATATTTTTTTCCATAAAAGCAAGTTCATGTGCTTTTTTAAAGTTGATATTAGCGTTATTTTCGTCTTTTAAACTTGCGTAGCTTTTTGCAAGCCAATAAAAACCTTCCTCGTCGTTTGGATTATTTTTTGTGTAATCAAGAAAATAATTCTTAGCAAATTTAATATTATTTTTTCTATATTGGTTAATACCAAGGTTAATATCCCACAATACACTTGCATTTGCTTCATTAAAAGCAAAAAACAAAAAGAAAAATAATATTAAATTTTTTTTAATTATTTTATTCATAAAATTTCATCAATTATTTTTTTAACTTGTTCAAAAACTTCTTCAATTGTTAAGTTAGCATTAATCACTTTAATTCTTTGCGGATATTTTTTAGCAAGCTCTAAATACCCCATACGAACTTTTTTATGAAATTCTAAGCCCTCTGCTTCAAGCCTATCTTTGGTTTCGCCTACTCTTTTTTGAGCAATCTCAGAATCAACATCAAAAACAAAAGTTAAATTTGGTTTATATTCATTTGTTGCTAAATTATTTAATAAATCTATCTGTTCAATATTTCCACCACGAGCATAACCTTGGTATGCAACAGTTGAGTCAATGTGTCTATCACATAGAACAATTTTATTTTCTTCTACTGCTTTTTTAATAACAGCATCAACGTGTTGTGCTCTATCAGCCAAATACATAAACATCTCTGCTCTAGGAGAAACATATCCATCATGGTGTAATAAAATTTGTCTTAAATTTTTCCCAATATCAGACCCACCTGGTTCAAGTGTAGTTAGTGTATTATATTTTTTTTCTTTTAAATACTCATTTAATAGCCCAATTTGAGTGGTTTTACCGCAACCATCAGCCCCCTCAAACGTTATAAACAACCCTTTAGAGTTTGTCATTTATCCTCCTTTGATAGAAATTATAACAGATTTAAATGATAAGGATAAATTTTTAACAAAATTAAACTAAGACTTAAAACTTGATAAATTAATTGAAATTGGGGAAAATAATTGTTATAATCTTTTTTATATAAAATTTGTTTTAGGGGTAAAAATGGCAAAAGCATACAAGGCAAAGTGGATTATACCTTCTGATGGAAATGTTTATGAAAATTGCGCTTTAATTGTTGATGAGGGCAAAGTTCAAGAAATCATCAAACAATCAGATTTAAATGAAGAACTATATTCAGTAGTAAGAGATTATAACGATTCTGTTATAACACCTGGGTTTGTTAATCTGCACAGCCATTTGCAATATACAGATTTAAAATCTAAAAATACTAACCTAAAATCAAAATTTAAAAAATTATATACAAACATTAAAAAACACTACTTTTTAACAGGGATTTCTAAAAAATCATTTATTTTTAGGCTTTCTAACCTTTTATCCGACTACTTTTGTATGACAAGAGAAGAAAAAATCGCTTCTTTTAAAAAAGGGTTAGAGTTAAATCTTTTAAATGGAACTACTGCTGTTGCTCAGCTTTCAAAAGAAAGCAAATATTTTGATTTATTAAATAAAACCCCTATGAAAACAATTCTTTTCTTTGAATTGTTTGCCGATAGCGTAGATTCATCTAAAGAAGAATTTAGAGCAATTAAAAAGAAAATCGATAAACTAAAAATGCAAAAATCTGAAAACATGTTTATCGGCGTTGCTCCACATAGCGTTTGCTGCGTTCATAAAAGATTATTTAAAATCTTGGTTAAATATTGCAAAAAACATAATATCTTAATGACCATAAGACTAGGGGAATCAAAAGAAGAGCTTGATTGGCTATCTCATGGTTTTTCAGATGTTGATTTATTAAATGAATTTACTAACCACAAAAAATTTGAACCACTTCAAGAGGGCTTAACACCTGCTCAATATTTAGAACAATTAGGAGCATTATCAAAACAGTTAATCGTTTCTTATGGTAATTATTTATCTGTTTCAGATTTAGAATTATTATCTGCAAATAAAGTTGCACTAGCATATTGCCCTCGAATTAGCGATAATTTACATCAGAAAAAACTTTCTTTAAGTCTTATAATGCAATATTTCAACAACCGCTTCGGTTTTGGCACAAATTCAATGGCTTTTAATGAAGATTTATCGTTATTAAATGAACTAAAATACGTTAACAAAGGCGAATTAGACGCAATTGAAGCTATTAAATATTTAACAATTATCCCTGCTAAAATTTTAAGATTGAATAATATAATTGGCTCATTGGAAGTCGATAAAGATGCTGATTTTAATGTATTTAAATTAGACGAAAATGAAGATTATAACGCCATTTTAAACAAAACAAGACCAACCAATGTTTATATTAAAGGAACAAGAGTTGTAAAACGTGGCGAATTGAACCTCTAATGAACCAAAAAACATTACCCTCGTTATAAATAATATGATAAAATGATGTTAAATCAGAATTAACATTTAAAATATCATTGAGGAAACGTTATTGAAAAAAAATAAAAGAAAACTGATTGCCTTAATTGCATTTTTATTATTTTTTAGCTACAGCAGCCAAACTTGTTTAGCTATTGAAGAGCAAACAGATACGCAAACAAAAAAAGCAAAATTTTCTTGGTTTAAAAAAGACCCCCTAAAACCGCAAAAAGAAATCAAAAAAAATAAAAGAAAAAGCAAAGTTGAAGATATTAAGCTTCCTGAAATTCTAGAGGGTAAACCAAAAGTTTCTTTTGAAAAATTATCTGCACTAACCATTGACGATTGTGTTAATTATGCAATTCAACATAATCCTAATTTAATGGTTTCAAGCGAAAGAATTAAAGCAGCAAATTCTAAAATAGGACAAGCTCGTGCAAATTATGCGCCTCGTTTAACTTCTGCGGTTAATTATAATCACCAAGAAACAAAAATTCCAAAAATGCATACAGAAGGTGACCAAGGCGCTTTTAGCGCAGGGGTTAGTCAAACCATTTGGGATTTTGGACAAACCACAGCCAAAATTAAAATGGAAAAGTTTAACACTTTAGCAACCCAATATGATTATGATTATGATATTTTAGGTGTTATTTATGGTGTTAAAATAAACTATTACAATGTTTTAGCAGCGTTAGCGCATTTAGATATTTATGAGCAAAATGTACGCATACAAAAACTTAACTATACAAGAACAAACGCAATGTTTGAAGAGGGTTTAAAATCTAAAATTGACGTTGTTAATGCGCAAGTTAATTTAACAGATTCTGAAATCCAACTCGTTGAAGGAAGAAAAAATCTTCAAACAGCAATAATCAACCTTAAAAATTCAATGTATTACCAAGAAGACGAACCTTTTATTGTTCAAAACACAGAAAATTTTGGATTTTTAAAAACTGATTACAGAAAGAAAATCGAAAGCCTAACAACACCAAAAACACCTGATGTTATTGCAAAGAAAAACAAAGACGGTTTAATTATGCTCTCCTCAGGCATTGAGCATAACGATATTATTCAAAATTTTGAATTTATACCAATGACTTTAACTAAAAAAGAAGCTGTTGATAAGGCTCTTGATTTACGTCCTGATTTAAAATCAATCGATATGATAACTCAAGTGCAAGAAGAAGCGCTTAAAACAATTAGACGTCAATATCTTCCAAGCGTTCAAGGAAATCTGCAATTTAGCCACGGAAGAGCTGAAAACAATATATATAACACTGGTTTAACCGCAGGCGCAAGCATTAGTTTTGGTACAATTAATCCAATGGCGATACATTTCCAACTAAAAGAGGGAAGAAGCCTATTAGATATCGCATATCATAATTTAAACATTGCAAAAACAGACATTTTCTGGGAAGTTCAAACAAATTACGTTAATATGCGTCAATTAGAAAAGAAAATTCCTTTAATGAACGAAAAAGTTAAAGCAACACTAGAAAACTTTGAGCTTGCAGATGGAAGATATAGTGTTGGTTTAAATAACTATGTCGAATTGCAAGATGCCCTAACTAACTATAACAACGCTCAATTAAATTTTGTTGAAGCTGTGTTTAATTATAATGTAGCAAGAGAAACCTTATTAAAATCAATGGGGGTTAAATGAAAAAAAGATATATGATATTAGGAGCTATTATAGCAGCGCTCGTTTTATTGGGATTAATGAGCTTTGTTAAAAATGGTTCAACAAAATATACTACAAAACCGATTTCAAAAGCGACAATCATCCAAAGCGTTGAAGCTTCAGGCACAATCAAGCCAATTAACACTATTGCAGTTGGTACACAAGTATCCGGAACGGTTCAAAAAATATACGTTGATTATAACTCTGTTGTTAAAAAAGGCGATTTATTAGCAGAATTGGACCCAAGTTTGTTTCAAGCAAATGTTGATCAATCAAACGCTAAATTAAGAAACGCAAAAGCAAGTTATCAAAGAGTTAAAGCAACTTTAAACTACAAAGAAAACAACTATAAAAGATATAAACATCTTTTTGAAAAAAATTACGTTTCAAGAGATGATGTTGAATTAGCCGAATCAAACTATCTTCAAGCAAAAGCAGACCTTGACGCTGCAACAGCAGAAGTTAGCGCTGCAAGTGCTTCTTTAGAAAATAATTTAACTAATTTAAGATATTCAAAAATCACTTCTCCTGTTGATGGAACTGTAATTTCAAGAGCGGTTGATGTTGGGCAAACCGTTGCAGCAAGCTTCAATACTCCAACATTATTTGAAGTAGCAAAAGATTTAACTCAAATGCAAATTGAAACAAGCGTATCTGAAGCAGATATAGGTAAAATTAAAGTAGGTCAAAAAGCAACTTACACTCTTGATGGTTATCAAGATAAAAAATTTCACGGGGAAGTTACCCAAGTTCGCCTTGCTTCAACCACTACAAATAACGTTGTAACTTATACTGTTATTGTTTCTGTTGATAATTCAGAAGGTTTTGCAATCCCAGGAATGACAGCTAACGTTTCAATCAAAGTCAATGAAGCTAAAGATGTTTTATGCGTTGAAAATAGAGCATTTAAAGTTAGTCTTGATGACACTAAAAAATATGAGAAACAAGGAATTTGGATTTTAACATCATCCGGTCCTAAAAGATATGATATTGTAGTTGGTGCTTCTGATGATAATAAATCTCAAATTATCTCAGATGAAATTAAAGAGGGCGACAAAGTAATTATATCGGTAATTTCGCCAAATAAAAAACAACCACAAAGAAGCCCAAGACCATTTTAATAAAATAAATAAATAAGTTTAAAGCCCTCAAAAGAGGGCTTTAATTTAATTCTTTTAAATATTTTTCAACTCTTTCATTTTCTAAGATGTTAGAGCTTTTAAGGGCAATTTTTAGTCTTTTTTTCTTAATAAAATTTTTAATGCATTCAGGATTTTTGCAAACATATACACTTCTTCCAAGCTCTTTTGAATTTGGATTGATTTTCAATGTTCCATCGGGAAGTTTTGTAATTTTAATCAACTCATCTCGATTAATGAGTTTCAAACATCCTTGGCACTTTCTTAAAATTTCTTTCATTAGTTTTTATTTTTGTCAGGTTTAACAATGCTGAATGATTTATTTTCAGATATCTCAACACGAGCTGATTTAATTTTTTCTTTCAATTCTTCATTAACAGCGTTTCCTGCAACCAATCTATCAACAAAAGCATTGTTTAATTTAACCGCTTTTGGCAGTGCGCCAATTTCTTCTAACACTTCTTTAATTTGAGAAAAATCATAAGAGAATGTTTTTTTGTGGTTATATGTTAAAACTTCACCTGTGTTAGATTGAATTTCAGTTCCGCCACGTTCAAAATAGATTTTAAAAATAGAACGTAAATCTTGAATTTCAGCTTGCATAGTATTAATTGCAGATTGAAGTCTTAAATATCTTTCAAAAAGATATTCAACATGCTCAATTTGAGATAATTGCCAATTATATTTTTGGTAATATAAAGCTTTTAATTTCGGATAACATTTTGCTAAAGCCATAGCATCGCCCATGGCTCTATGACGCTTTTTATTTGTTGTTCCAAAAACGCCAACCATAGTATCTAATCCGCAAGATTCATACTGAGGATAAACTTCTTTAAACATCATTTGCGTATCAACGTAATTATTTTCAAATGGTTTATCATAAAGTCTTTTTGAAGTTCGATTTAAAAATGAATAATCAAAAACCGCATTGTGCGCAACAACAGGAGCATCCCCAATAAATTCAAATATTTTAGGATATATTTCTTCTTCTTCTGGCGCATTTTCTAAATCTTCTTCTGAAATTCCATGGATAGCTTGAGAAGACTTTCTTATATGTTGTTTAGCGTTAATTAAAGTTTCAAATTTTTCTTTAACTTTTCCATTAACAAGCTTAATGCCCGCAAATTCGATAATTCTTTCTCTAGTATAATCAAGACCGGTTGTTTCAACGTCAATTATAACTTCAACTTCTTTATTATCTTTTTTTGTTTTAGACTCTCTTGCCATCTATTCAAATTCCCTTCAAGAAAATTCTAACATAAAATCATTTTTTAATAAATTCGTTAAGCTGATTTAGCGTTTCATTCATTCCTTG
The DNA here is from genome assembly GCA_015152565.1 of Cyanobacteria bacterium SIG27. Lineage (GTDB taxonomy): Bacteria > Cyanobacteriota > Vampirovibrionia > Gastranaerophilales > Gastranaerophilaceae > RUG14156. The sequence continues at coordinate 11,970 of SUTT01000035.1, read as the reverse complement.
AATTTTTTCAGTTACTTCTTTTTGTTTATTTTTAACAGTTTTAAACTTTTCACCAACATTTGTTTCAATGTTTGAAAATTCAGAACCAATATTTTTAATTTTATCGTCATTTAAATTTTTAATTTCACCCAAAAACTTTTGGATGGAATTTTCATTAATGTTTTTAACATATCTTTCAATCATTTCAATGATTTCAACAAGCCCAATAGCTTCGTGCGCTACATCATTTAGTCTTATTGTATCTCCTGTTAAAATTCCAACATCACATGACCCATCAGGAGGCATAAGCTCGATTGATTTTGAACCGCCAAGCCCATAAAACTCAACCCTTGCAACAGTTCCATTAGGAATTTTCATGTTTTCTTTAGTCACAAGAATTTGAACATTTATGTGTTTATCTTTTGATTTCAGTGAACGAACATAACCGACATTAATTCCCATAAACCTTACAGGAGAACCTTTTGTAATGCCATCAATATCTTTAAATTCAATTACATAAACGTTAGGTTCAATAAAAACTTTTGAATATGAAAAAATAGCCACACTGAAAATAATTGTGAGCAATATCGTCCAAATAATTATTTCAATTAAAATCGACCTTTTCATATCTTGATTATAAAACAATTTTAAACATTTTGTAAACTTATGTAACAAAATTATATACTTTTGATATAACGATTTAGAAATTGTTTTTATTTATATATAACACATAAAATAGGTATCAAAATGGACAGCAGAACAAGTTCAATTTTAATTAATTTAGATTTAAATTTAAACACCGGTTTAATTGCAAACCAATATGGTAGCGCCATAGAGGGCATTAGACAAAGCGAAAAAGGCAATTCTAAAAAAGTTTATAAAAATCTAAGATCGGCTTTAAAAGAATCATATTTAACGAGTTCTTTAAGATATGGTAATGGATTTATATCGTAATTATAAATCGTAATTTTGAATAAAGCCATATCTGGTGTCATTATCAGTTGTAGACATACCGCCCCTTAAACGGCGGTTTATGTTTCTTGCTTCTTCTTGATATTTTTGAATGTCAATCCCTTTTTTCTTTAGTTCGTTAACTTTTGGGGAAAATTTCAGCAGGCATTTTTTGCAAGTAAACCCTGTTTTTTCGTCATCTTCTAATTCAACCCCGCAAAAGCGGCATTTTACCATGATTTTAGGCAAAATTGTAAATAATCTTCCTCTAATGATTAAATCTTCAAGCTCATTTTTAGGAATTGCCAAACCCTCAGAAATTTTATCAATAGAAACTTTTGATAATCCTGTTGAAATAACAAAAGATTTAATTCCATCAATAAGCTCTAATTCTTTTTTAAAACACTCTTCACAGACTTCTCTGCCCGAGTTTTTAAAAAATAACGTTCCGCATTTTTTACAATTTATTAATCCATCTTTTGCCATATAAAAATTCTATCATTTTTTTAATAAATTTCAATCGAGATTTATAATTAGCATTTTGCCCTTTCGTCTATTTAAACTAATTTCAGCTTCAAGTATCTTTTAAAAACCAGCTCTTTATAATAAAATAGTCAGATGGACAAAAAATATAATTTAAGTTTTAAAAAGAACGACATAGAAAAGCTATTATTGAATTTAGACCAAAATCCATATTCTCAAAAAAATAAAGATTTTAGATTTACTCTATCTTTGATTTATGAGCTTGTTGAAGAAGAATTTGCAGACACTTTTGATACAAAAAACCCAATTTTAAGACAAACAGAAGTATCATTTTTAAATGATAATGACAATGTTTCAATTTTTATAACTCCCCCTTATAGCTTTGATTATTATTTAAAACAAAAAGGTTCTCTATATCGCCTAAGACCTGAATACCAAGGGGAAGATTATGGGTATAAAATCAACCTTAATATGTTTTTTGAATATTTCACAGGGGTTGATGAAAACTTAGATTTATCAGACTGTAGCGAAAACTATAAATTTTATTTTAATCTTGTCCAATTCGTTAAAAAAACAGTTGAAAAGCTTCATTTTATTCCTGCGGTTAACTTTAAAAAAGAAACATTCAGCGTTTATTGGGAACCATATTTTAAAAATAAGGATTTCATAAGTGCTTATTGCGGTATTGTTGAAAATGACATTTTAGATTCAGCAACAACAAAAAAATTAATTGAAAAATATTTAAATTATTTAATTTTCACTTTCCTTGGAGTTAAACATTATCGCTTTAAAGACCTAAAAGCTGCACCATATTTAGTTAAAAACGCAGTTCAAAAAAGAATGTTTAAGGGTAATGACTTAGCAGCTGATATTCAAACTTGGTTTGATGAAATGAGCCTTGGAAGCTATGATATTATTCCTATATTTAATATTGAAAAATTAAGCGATGAAAAATTCTTGCTTAGAATTTTAGCTAAAGATAAAGCTAAAAATGAAATAATTGACCTTGAAAAATTAACCGACGAACAAAAAATATTAATCGAAAAACAGATAAATTGGGCAACAAAATACATTGAAGACCTTGAAGATGTTACAATGGAACTTGATTTATCAGGCGTTTACAAGTTAATAACACAAATTACATATTATTTATCACAAGCAGGAATGGAGGTTAATCTTCCAGAGGGCTTGAATAACGTTATTATTCCAAGAGCTTCAATTAACGCTAAAGTTAAAGCTAACCGCTTGAACGATTTAAAAGAATTATTAGAAAATCCAAACGGTTCAACAATTTCACTTGATGAAATTATGAATTTCAAAGTTGAAATCGCTCTTGGTGATAACGAAAAAATTTCAGCAGAAGAATTTAGAGAACTTGCCAAAAATTCGCAAGGTTTAATCAAATATAAAGATAGATATCTTTTAATTGATAAAGAAGAAACAGATAAACTTCTTGCCCGATTGGAAAAACAACCAAATCTTTCTGTTAATAAAATTCAATTATTACACAACGCTCTATCAGGCAAAATTGATGAATATGATTTTGACTATGATGAAGCGTTTGCAAGAGTTATTTCTGACTTTACGCGCATTGAAGATATCGAACTTCCAAAAACATTAGTAGGAACTCTTAGAGCTTATCAAGAAATCGGCTTTAGATGGCTATATACTAACATTAACAAAGGTTTTGGCTGCTGTATAGCGGATGATATGGGTCTTGGTAAAACAATTCAGGTTATTAGTTTAATTTTAAAATTAAAAGAAGAAAAAAAATTAAAACAACCAGTGCTTGTAGTTTGTCCTACAACATTAATGGGTAACTGGAAGCGTGAATTAAACACATTCTCGCCAAGTTTGAATGTTTTAACTTATCATGGCTTCAATCGTGAATTTTCAACAAATTGCGATGTAATTTTAACAACTTATGCGATATTGAGAATTGATTTAGAAAAATTCCAAAAAAATTCTTGGGATTTATTGATTATTGATGAAGCTCAAAATATTAAAAACCCATCAACAAGCCAAACTCAAGCAATTAAAGCAATTAAAGCAAACATGAAAGTAGCAATGACAGGTACTCCTGTTGAAAATAGATTATCTGAACTTTGGTCTATTTTTGATTTTATAAACAAAGGCTATTTGGGTTCTTTAACCGATTTTTCAAAAAATTATTCAATTCCAATTGAAAGATTTAAAGAACTCACTCGTGCGCAAAAACTCAAAAAAGCAATCAGTCCATTTATGCTAAGACGCTTAAAGACCGATAAAACAATCATTTCAGACTTACCGGAAAAAGTTGTGTTGGATGATTTTTGCTATCTTACAAAAGCACAAGTGGCGCTTTATGAACGCATTTTAAAAGATTCAATGGAATCAATTACTAAATCTGAAAGCAAAATTTCAAGACGTGGTGCTATTTTTAAATTAATTACTAATTTAAAACAAGTTTGTAATCATCCATATCACTACCTTAAACATGGCGATATGTCAGCAAATGCCTCTGGTAAAACTCAAAAATTAATGGACATTTTACACAATATTGTAGATAACAACGAAAAAGTTCTTGTTTTTACTCAATATAAAGAAATGGGAACGATTTTAGAAAACATTATCGCTTCTGAATTTAACCAAACTCCTCTATTTTTCCATGGGTCTTTAAACGTTAAACAAAGAGAAGAAATAATTAAAAAATTCCAAGAAGATTTAACTGAAAAAATAATGATTTTATCATTGAAAGCTGGTGGTTTGGGGTTAAACTTAACATCTGCATCAAATGTAATTCACTATGATTTATGGTGGAATCCAGCAGTAGAAGACCAAGCAACAGATAGAACATATCGTATTGGGCAAGATAAAAACGTTATGATTCATAGATTTATTACATTATCAACTTTTGAAGAAAAAATTGATAAAATAATAAAAGATAAACGTGAGCTTGCAAACGCTGCAGTGTTCGAGGGCGAGCGCACAATTACAGAGCTAAGTGATGATGAAATTTATGAAATTTTCTCATTGGCGTAACCCGTGTGTGAAGCGAGCTTGCGTTGAGCAAGCGAAGCAAAACCAATCGATAGCGACGTAGGATAATCGAGCAATTGAGCGACAACGAAGTAATAGCGAAACTTGCGAGATACCCACAGGAGCAAAAAGCGTAAAGGAGGAAAAATGCTTTTAGATTTAATCAAAAATAGAAAATCTGTTCGAGAATACACAGAACAAAAAATATCAAAAGAAGATTTAACCAAAATCCTAGAAGCAGGATATTATGCTCCATCTTGGATGAATAGTCAACCTTGGAAATTTATTGCAGTAGAAAACCAGCAAACTAAAGACTTATTATGCGAATTATCAGGTCATCAACCACATGTTAAAAATGCCGCAGCACTTATAGTTTGTGTTGCAGATAAGAATGGTTGGTCTAAAAAAGAATTCGGTGAAGTTTTAGCTAGCAGAGGAATTGGTGAAGAAGGTAGAGAAAAAATCTTTGCTATTCCTATGTTTTACCCTCCATTATTAGGCGAAGACAAGGTTTTAATGCGCTCAGTTGAACAAGTAACTTATGCAGTTTCTTATATGATGCTTACTGCAAAAGAATTAGGGATTGATTCTTGTATAATTGGCGCAATTCAAAATGAAGCAACAGTTATTAAAAACCCTGAACTTGTTCAAAAAGTAAATGAAACATTAAACCTTTCAAAAGAAGATGTAATTATTACCATTATTACTCTTGGTTATGCTAAAGAAGAAACTCCAACAGTAAAACAAAGAAAAGATTTTAATAAAATCGTTCATTTTGAATCAGTAAAATAAAATTATAATCAATTTAAGCCGTTAATTTAGCTCATAATCAGCTAAGTTAACGGTTTTTAGTGTATGTCTTAAATTATTATTTTCATCTTTAATATAAATTTTAATATAATTCTTCGTTACTGCACTATAAAGCCCAGTTTTAGGTGATTTTTTCTCTATTAAAACTTCTTGAATGGTGTTTTTATTTTTTTCTAAAAATTCAGCGTGAAGCTGTTTTGATAATTCTAAAACACGCTCAACGCGCTTTGTTTTGATTGAATTTTGAACTTGATTTTCCATATAATATGCCGGAGTTTTTTCACGTTTTGAATAAGGGAAACAATGGATTGAAGAAAGTTTTGCTTTTTTTAAATTTTCAAATGTTTCTAAAAAATCAGCTTCATTTTCATCAGGAAAACCAACAATAATATCACAACCTAAATATGGCAAATTAAAATTTTTATGCAATTTTTCAATAGCTTTCATCGCCTCGTCTGTGCGATATTTTCTATTCATATTTTTTAAAGTCTTATCGCATAAAGATTGAAGAGAAAGATGAAAATGCGGACAGAATTTTTCCGATTTTGATAAAAATTTAATCAATTCATCATCTAATTCATTAACATATAAAGACCCAAGGCGATAGCGAGAAATTGAAGTTTTCTCGATTTCTTTTAATAAATCTAATAAATTTAAACCCCACTCATGACCCCATTGTCCAATGTGGATACCAGTTAAGACTATTTCTTTAATGTTTTTTTCAACAACCAAATTAATTTGTTTGATGATATCTTCAATATTATTTGACCTTGAATTTCCTCTAGCATAAGGAATAATGCAATAAGCGCAACGATTATTGCACCCATCTTGAATTTTGATTGAAACCCTTGTGGTGTCTGGATTTAAAAGAAATTTACCATCAAATTTTTCACATTTAAAAATATCATCAACAAAAAAGCCTGTTTTTTCGATATATTCTTCAATATAAATTTTTTCTGAATTTCCTAAAACTAAATCAATATTTGAATAATCAAAATTTTCATGTTGTTTATAGGTTTGAGCGACACATCCTGCTAAAACAGTTTTAATTTTAGGATTAACTTTTTTAGCATGGTTTAAAAGATAATTCACCTGAGAATCGCTATGAGAAGTCACTGTGCAAGAATTTAAGATATAAATATCAGCTTCATTTAAAGGTGAAATTTCATAGCCCAATTTTAATAATTCATTTTGAATTATCTGCCCTTCAAGCTGATTTTGTTTACAACCGAGTGATTTTATAGCAAATTTTTTCATAAGTTTATTTTAGCATGTAAAATAGATTTAAGGAGAAATAATGCAAAATAACACAGATTTAATCGCTTCAATTTATTTAGGAAAAAAATCAATAGGTAGTGAAAATTATAATCCAAGTTTATTGGTTGCAATTCCAAGAAGCGAAAATAGAAAACAGTATAAAATAGAAAATGATAATCTTCCTTTTATGGGGTATGATGTTTGGCATTGCTACGAATTTTCTGCCTTAACTAAAAATAATCTTCCAATTTCAAAAGTTTTAAAGATTAAATATGATTGTAATAGTGAATTTTTAGTTGAATCAAAATCGCTAAAATTATATCTAAATTCTTTTAATATGACTTCTTTTGGGGAAAACACAATTGAATGTCTAGATGAATGTAAGAAACTAATCCAAAAAGACTTATCGGATATTCTAAAAACAAATGTGGAAGTTAATTTTTTAGATGATGAAATTGAAACAACTAAAATATTTCCTAATTTTCAAAATATTTTAAATTTTATTGATGAAAAAAGTTTAAAAATTGAAAAATTTCAAGAAGCTCCAGAACTTTTAAAAATAGAAGAAATCAAAGAAAAAGAATATTATTTAAAATTTAACTCTCTTCGCTCTAACTGCAGAGTTACTCATCAGCCTGATTTTGGTGATGTTTTTATTTACTATAAATCTAAAAGACATATCCTTGAAGAATCATTAATTCAATACCTTGTTTCTTTTAGAAAAGAAAACCATTTCCACGAAGAATGTACTGAAATGATTTATAAAAGATTATTTGATATTTTGGATAATGATGATGAACTCTTTATTTGCGCACTATACACAAGGCGTGGTGGAATTGATATTAATCCAATTCGATATTCAAAAAATTGCAAAATTAAAGATTACTTTGCACTAGCTGACACACAAAAATTTACAAAATATGGAATAAAACAGTAGCTAATACCAACCAAAAGTGCTTTTAATATAATTACTTGCTCTTTGATTTGCGTCTTTTTGGCAAGCATCAAAAGCAGCATCTTCTAGCGAACAAAGCCAGATTAGCGCTTGTTGTCCAATTGTACAGTCTTTTGAAATTGTCTGAGGAGTTTCGTGATTTTTCCAAAATGTACCAGAGCAGAGATATGTTGCATAATTATCCAACTGCCCCGCTCTTTTAATAATATCAGAATGATTTTGAGCTTTTAAAATTCCTTTATCACCAATTCTTTCTGTTTGGCGCATAATCATAAATTGCTGCGTTTTAACTACCTCATGGGCAATTTTATGCAAGATATATTTTCTTTGCTCCTGCGGTGTTATAGGGATAATTGCACAATTTGAAGATAATCTTGAATTTTTATATTCGATTGCTTCTTCTTTTGTTAAAAATAAAGGCATTTGACTATAAGAAGAAATTAAGGTTCTTCCATTTCTTTTATCAACAACTTTATATCTTTTATCCAATAATTCACAAAGATTGATATTAATTGTATTATTGTTAAACGAATAACCAGTTGCAACATTTTTATCTTTTGAAGCATTGAAATTTAATCTTGCAGGATAATCAATGCCAAAGTCCTGATTTATTCTAGTGTAACAACGGTTTAGCTGTTTTTTAGGAAAAAGAGCATACAGTTTATCAAGATATTCTTCTCTTTGCGTTTGAACTTTTGAAAAGCTATCTTGGCTTGGCTGGGCTTTTTTTGGCGAAACAGAAGCTGGCTTCAAAAACTTCCCTACTTTATTAAAACTAAATTGTATAGGCAAAGTTTTCATTATTTAAAAAGTCCCAAAGCACTGCCCAATTGGAAAGTATCAGAATCAACATAAACTGGAACATTTTTCATTCCTAAATCACGAAGTGCAAAATATACACAATGATCAGGTTCATCTGTATGTTGGCAAAAATCAATTCTAATTTGTTCAGGATTTAACTTTTGAGCGCCATATCTTTCGATATAGTTTAATAAAGCGTCATTGTTTGCGCCTAATGTTGAATTAATATGAAGTGTTGTGGTTGGAAATCTTTCGCCACTTTTTAACATGTAATCAACATTTTCTGCGTAATAATTTTTATAATCTCTTTGGCAATGGTCAAAGTTTGTACTTTGATTTTGAATTAATTCTTCTAATTTTTCAACATTAACTCCTGTTCTAATCTGACCTCTTTCAGGCAGAGAAATTCTTTTTGAAATTGTTGCAGGGTCTAATAAAGCTTCGTTTGATAATCTTGAAAATTCAATTCCGTTATATTGGCAAAATCTTTCAATTTCATTATCCATCTCATCTGGAGCAATTAAAGTATATTGAGCAGTATATTCATAAGGATAACGTGAATCCATAGAATCTTTTAAGCGAGCTTGCACACTATCAAGATTTTCACATTCTTTAGTTAGTGCGTATTCTTGAAATTTTGAAAATGCATCGTAAGTATTGTGTCTATTTGAAACAATGTAGGTGCTGCCAAAAGAGATGTTATTCATTTTTTATTCCTTTTTAATGTATCGTTGATTTGATAAAACAACTGAAGAAAAAAAATTGCCAACAAAAAATCGGCTCTTATAAAAAAGCCGATTAAAATATATTTTGTTTAATTATTTTTTATCAATTACATGAATTAAATGCCAACCAAATTGAGTTTGAATTGGTTGTGTAACGGTTCCTACTGGCTCATTAAATGATGGAACTTCAAATTCTTTAACCATCATTCCACGACCAAAATAGCCTAAATCTCCCCCTCTAGCGCCTGATGGACATTGAGAAAATTGTGCTGCAGCATCTTCAAATTTCATTTCGCCAGCAACGATTTTAGCTCTTAAATCACTAGCTTCTTTTTCAGTAGGCACTAAAATGTGTGCTGCTCTAACTTGAGTAAATTCGTTTGTCATTTTTGCTCCTATTCTTGCATTTCCAATAAAAATAACACCTATAATAAATACTAAAAGTAATAATATTTTTTTCATTTTATTTCTCCTCCAATGGTTAAATTTTATCATAAAACATGTTATAATGTAATTAGCTTAGTGCAGGACAATTTTGTTCCTACATTTTACTTAACAGGGAGAGAATTGCTCGGCAATTGCTGGTGTGATGAAGTATACCCACATCAAGTGTTCCCAAGGAGCTTTGAAAAAGCGAACTGGAACACGTCGAAGGCGACGTAGGATAATCGAGCTTTTGAGCGACTGCGAAAGCAAAAGCGAAAACTAGCGAGATACCCACAGGAGCCAAGACTGTTTAACGGAAACGGATGCACCCCGGCGCTCACCCACCTGCTGACTCGGCAGGCAACAAAATCCCTGCGCTAAGCTTTTTTAATATCATCGGTTAGTGGTTAAAATGCGAGTATTTATACTGTTTTTGGGATTAATATTATTTTTTCAAATTTCGTTTGCAAACGATTTTAGTTTAATTGACCCAAAATTAATTAAAATTTCAAAAACAAAAGAAATTAATAAAAGAAAATTTCACTCTAAAAATATAAAAGATAATACGATTTACAAGAAAAATAACGCCATTTTAAGCAAAGAAGAAGCAAACTTATATCAAATTTTAGACAAAATTTTAAGAGCAAATAAAATTTATAATCAGAATTATCGAATTGGGTTTAAAATCGAAACACAAGAAATTAACGCTATTTCAGATAATTCAAATTTAATTTTATTAAATAGTGCACTTTATGATAGCTTTTTAGAAGATGATAGCGCCCTAGCTTTTATAATTGCCCATGAAATAAGCCATTTATTGTTAAACCATGGTCAAATTTGTGCGCAAAATAATCTAAAAATTCAACAAATCAAAAAGCAAATTCAAGAATTAGATTTGCTAGATAAAAATTATGAAAAAAATCTTTTAAAATTGAAAAAGAAATTAAACGAAATTTATAAAAACGAAAGAAATCTCGAGCTTAGCGCCGATATTGAAGCCTTAGCACTTATTTCTAGAGCAAATTACAATTCAAATGGCGCAATTGAAGTAATTAAATTTTTATCAAAATTAGAAAATATTTATACAAAAAGAAGCCTACACCCAAATTGCAAAAATAGGCTCAAAGCACTTGAAAACGAGCTTGAATTGATTGATATTGCTGAGCTAAAAACTCAAGGGGGAAATAATTTATTTTATAGTGAACCTCTAAAAGTTAAAAAATCAATTGATAATAAAACGATTATTTTAATTAAACCTAAAAACATTGCAAATACAGATTATATCGCTATTCAAAATTACAAAAAATTAAACAAAAAAGCTTACCAATATTTTTTAAATAATGATTTAACAAACGCCAAAATATACTTTGAAAAAGCCTACAAAGAAAAGAAAAACTACACTTCAGCGCTTTATTTAAAAAATATTTTTGAATTTGAATACAATAAAACAAATGATAAAAAACTTTTAAAAATCATCTCTCTTTGGCAAAAAAGAGCTAACAAATTAAAACCCTTGCGATTAAACACTTAGCTAATTTTAAATTTTCAAATAAGAATTATTATTTGAAATATGCAAAAATATATTCATTTAACATTTTTATTGAGTTTAATCGTTTTATCTTTTTTAATTTATAAATTTTCTACTTTTACTTATATCACCGCTCAATTCAAAGAACTTCGCCCAATAAAAGGTTCCATGCCAGTTTATTACAAAGGTTTAATTGTAGGTAGAGCAAAAGAAGCAAAACACAACGACACATTTTCTCACACTTTAATTAAATTGGTTTTATACTCTAAAAACCTGCTTTTGCCAAGCAACACCACCATTTTATTAAAAAAAGAAAAGAAAAAACACAAAGAGCGTGATTTTTTAGAGTTGATTTACCCTAAAGAACCAACTAAGACAATGCTTTCCAATGGTTCTAAAATAGATGGAATAGCAACTGTTGATGTTGATGAATTTTTAGCAAACCGCCACCCAAATGAACTTGAAGAAATAAAAGAAAATCTTGCTCAAAGCGCACAAAACCTTAATTATGCACTATCTAGTTTAGGTATGATTTTTGATAATATTAATGAAATTTTAGAAGAAAATAAGAAAAATATTTATCAAACTACAAAAAATGTTGAAAAAATGACGCTAAAAATTGAAAAAGTACTAAAAGAGCAGCAATTAGAAAATACTTTGTTAAATATTGAAAAATCAAGCTCCGATATATCAAATACTCTAAATCAAATCAATCAAAGCTATCCAAAAGTTAACGATACAATAGCTCAAACCAAAAATATTATGTGCGATATCAGCGCTATAACTTGCGGCATAAGAAATACTTTATCTAAAAATTTTGGATTAATGAGATTATTTTTTGGTCAAGTGATAGATTAATTGCGCTTTTTCATTCTTTAATTTTTTTGTAAACAAATGTAACAAAAATAACAAACTTTGAAATTCAATACTAAATATATACTTTATATATATGTAAGCAGTTACTAAAGGATAAAAGAATGAAACTACAAATCACTGATAACTTCGATCAAAAACTTGCAGAACTTTATTCTTCTAAA